>JAGUXE010000140.1 GCA_020061995.1 Ignavibacteriales bacterium
ACTATAATCAAGAGTTGATGAGTGTGATGATAAATTCGAAATCCTTATTGTATCTACTACCACTGCTGCATTTGTAAGTGTGTGAGATATCGACAATGGGGTTACCGACATTTGTGGCGCGCCTAAGGTAGATCCCATTGGTGAATTCGAAACTAAAGAATGATTATTCCATTGATCACGCGATACAATTGCGAAATAATAATTTGTTCCATGTGTTAAATTTTTAACAACTAAAACTTCATTTGATCCGGAAGGATTAGGTGTAGAAACACCCGTAACCGGTGTAGCATTAGCAAAAGCAACTGTATCTGTTATAGGTGATGATGACATTCTTACTTTATATTCTTTTACTCCTCCGTATGAGGTGTCTAATGGAGCTGTCCAATTAAGTGTCAATGAGTTAGATGTAGGATTTGTGACACTTAAATTAGTAATTTGGGTTGGGGCAATAGTATCCGGATCGCCTATGCTTGGATCCCATCCATCAACAAATAGAGCTCCGGTATTATCAGGATCGAGCCAATCTTTCAATCGTGTTGCCGGAGTTGTTCCATAATCCCAAGACATCGAAAATTTCCCATAATAATCTTGAGTTATACTTGTACAAGAAGCCCAACCGCCGTGCAATTGACCGATAATTCTATGATTTTGATCAAACAAAGGTGAACCTGATGAACCGGGTTCGGTTGTTCCGTCATTCCATGCTGTAATTTCCCAATGAGAGTTAGGTAAGTATGGGGATGGTGTATAATCACTTGAAACGCATGGTTGATAATCAAAAGAAATTTTCTTTATATCTCCCGCAGGATGATGAATACCGACACTTGAGGTTGAAGGGACGTTTACTCTTGTCCAACCGGCAAAGTGAACTTGATAACTATCAGGTGGTGCAGTATTCAATTTTAATAATGCAAAATCAGAAGATGAATTTTTTGCCATTGTTGTAGTACCGCTCACAGTATAGTTCAAAGGTCCATTTATATTAACACAAGTAGGGCTTTCATAATTGAACATAATAACCCATGTGTTAGGAGTTCCTGACATACAATGGTTAGCAGTTAGAAAATAAGGAGTCAAATCTTGACGAACATTGTTAACCATTGCACCTGAGCATAATCTCGTGTTGCCGGCAGTTAGAATCATGGCAGCTGATCTTTTTTCGTTTTGCCATGGTTCACCTTCGGGACAATTCACATTATTATTACATGAGCCTGAACTGCCGTAATCTTCCCAAAATGGAAAATCTTTAAATACATCTTTGTAACCCTGTATTACCGATTCAACTTGTAATTTCCCCATGCCGCTTACTGCAGCAGGTTCAAAATATTCAAGAGTTATTTCATCTCGCGGGATTATACCTGTTCCGAGTACTCCATCATCATTATTATTCCTAGCGGTTAGAGCACCAATGATATGCTTTCTGTCTGAACCGTAGATGAATAATTTTCCACCTTCGGGGAGAAAATATGCACCGAAAATAAGATTAATTGATGTGGCACCTGTTGCAACTATTTTTAATCTCCATAATCTTCCCTTATCTACATTTTCCCATGTCCCGGAATTTGAAAGATTAATATCTACGCTATGACCATAACCAAAACGAAAAGGAACACCTTTGGCTTGTTCAATTTGATCTTCAGCTAACAGCTGAGAAACATCGATACCGGGCATTGTTACACCTTCCACAGTTTGAGCAACCGGATAGTGAAAACTGTAAGGGGTTCCCCCTTCGCTTATTTGTGAGTATCCTTCTGAAGAGAGTAGGAGGAACGTAACAACAAGAAAGTAATATGGGAGTACGTTTTTACAAGAACAGGAAAGTCGCGAAGCTATCATTTAACTTCTCCTTATTTAATGAACGATAATTAATGTTGATAATAGATTATTTAATTTTTTCTTCTACTAAATCTTCGAAAGAGAGATTCAATAGTTCATAAGAATTCCACCCCTTAAAATCATAATGCCACCACTCTGAAGTTATCGGCTCGAAGTTATGTTTAATCATAATATTTTTAAGTAGAGCCCGATTTTTAATTATATGTTCGGGGAGCTTTGCATAGGCATGATGTGCTTTAATTGTGAAATCGTCAAAAGGAGTGGGCATTTCGAGTTCATCGCCGGTGGTGCTGTTAACTATTGTCAAATCAATAGCGCAACCTCTATTATGCCTCGAACCTTTTTTAGGATCTGCTGCGTAGCGATCGTCTAATACTGTTGCCCACATAATTTCTGTAACGGAATAAGGTCTGAATCCATCGAAAATTAATAGTTCAAAACCTTTTTCTTTTAACTCCGACTGAATTTTTTTAAGTGCTCGTGCAACCGGATAACGTGTATAAACTTTAGCTTGAGTATAAAGAACTTGCTTTGTGAAGTTATCTTTAGTTGCATACTTCACATCTGTCTTTATTCCGGGAATAAATTTTTCTAAATCGACTAAAAGCTTATTGGAATCTTTTGCAACCGTTTCCCAATACAGCTCCATCGAATCAATTATTTTTAAGCCGTATTTATTTTTGGGGATAATTTGTGAGTTAATATCAGCGTATAAACTGATGAACAGCAGGAGAGAGAGAATTAATTTAAACTTCATATCTAAATGGAACCTTACCAAATAATCATACAAAAACTGATTAGAAACTTACCATTATTACAATTCATTCTCAACAATCAATATTGGATAGACATTTAAATTTTTATCAAAGTACGGGGATCTTTCATAAAAGAATGAAAGCCTTGCATAAGGACTTTTTCTGAACTGTTCATCGGTTGTAAGTTTTTCGTTAAAATCTTTCAATAATTCCGGATTTTCTTCTAACATTTCTTTAGCCAGCTTTTCCATTACATAACCTTCGAAATATTCTTTTCGCTCGAAGATTGCATTCAAAAAGCCCCAACGCAAAAAGGAGTCGGCTGATTTTGGTTCCAATGCCGTCAATATTATTCGTATTCCTCTTTGGTTTGTTGAAACGAAATAGTCCCCTGCAGAAATTTTTACTTTCTCTCTATAAGTGTCATATTCCGCATTAACTTGTTGTCTTCCTTCATAAGGTGCAGCTTGAAATTTTACGTTTTTAAATTTGTATTTTGTAACAGACATTTCCGAATCATTCTGAATACTCTCAACCTTTACTCCATGCAATTCTAAACGATTAACTATTTCACTCCATTCTTTCGGAATAATATATCCTTTGGGTACACGAATTGAATCAACTACTTCCGTTTTATTATAAAAAGGGATCTCTAAATCAAACGGTTCGCCTGTGTAAGTGATTCTGATTGCACCTGATATTTCACTTGAATCTTTTTTAAATGAAATACCTTTGAACAAGAAGGGTTCCGATTCGTTTGTCCCTTTAAGTGAAATTGGAAAATATTCACCATCTAAAAAATTTTTGATACTTTGTGAATCAGCTTCCTTATTTAGTTGAATAAGCTTTGCGGCATTTTTGTTTACATATTCAAGTACAATTTCAAACATTGCTTTTGTTGAAAAAACTCTATCTTTAAACGGTTTCAACATATGAGTTTCTACAAGAAGTCCCATTCTGTTTTGATATGCCGAATAACCGTTTGAAAAGCGGGGAGGTGAAGCCCAATCAACAATTCCTTTTTCAAGAATGCCATCTTTGAAGCCAACATAAGGAGCGACCAAATAACCTTCTTCATTCATTCTGCTTTCAATGAATGGAATGAATGAAGTCATCACTTCATTGCTTAATGATGGAAAAAGTGTTCTGAACTTTTCAATTCCATAAGTAATAGTATACTGATAATCGGCTCCGTTGGTTGTGTGTGAGTCTACAAAGAAATCGGGAAGCCATGCAGAGAAAAATCGCAACATTGCTTGCATTTCGGAGGCGTCAGCTTTAATCCAATCGCGATTTAGATTGAAATTTTGTGCAGTAGTTCGCCATCCCATCTCCGTCGGTCCGTTTTGGTTTATTCTATTAAATTTTGAAGAACGCTCATGCCCGTCAACACTTAATATCGGAACAAACAGTAGAATAGAATTATCTAAAAAATGCTCTTTTTCTTTAGTGACAAGGATTTCACGGAGCAATAGCATTCCTGCATCTTTTCCCTCAATTTCGCCGGAATGAATTCCACAAATCATTAAAACAATTGGTTTACCTGAATTTTTTGCTGATTCAGGTGTAAAGTATTTTTCCTTTGAAACGATAATTGCATTGATGTCTCTTCCTTGTGGAGATTTCCCTAAAGAAACAATTTTAGCAAAGGGGGAGTGCTTCTCAAGTCTTTTAAAGTAGTCGTTGGTCTCTTCATAACTCGGGGATGAGAGATAATTCGATTTCTCAAATTTCGTTTCCCAATCGGAATTGTAGTTTGACTGCGAAAATAATGTGGAATTAAGAACTATTAGTAAAAGTGTCAAAGTTCTAAAGAGAGAGTTCATAAATAATCCGTTTTTGAAAAATATACAATTGAAATTTATGATTTCTATAGAAGAATCGGAACAAAAGCTACAGTAATATTTATGATTTTTTTTGATAATCAATTTTGTATAAATTTGAATCATTATTTACGGAGATGTTTATGTTCACCCTGCTTGATAAAAGCGAATATTTGAAAGGGTTATTGATTTTAGCACGAAGGAATAATTCACTTGATGAAAAAGAAAAACTTGTTATTCGAAATGTAGCGAATAGACTCGGGTTCAGTAAAGATTTTTACGAAGATACTTTAAAGTATCTATTAAGTAATAAATATATAACCGAAGAACCCATTAAATTTTCAAACCCCAATATTGCACGGTTATTTGTTAAAGACGGATTGGAACTTGCCTATTCAGATAATGAGCTTTGCGAAAGAGAATTGAACTGGCTCAAAAGCATAGTAATTGAGAATAAGTTAGAAGTAGATTGGCTCATGGAAAACATTTCTCAATATGAAAAATATCGAGAGAATTATACTAAGGTCCCGGTTAAATAGATAATCTTTTTATTTTACGGCTACAAAACCCCGTTCAATTATTTATTTGAACGGGGTTTATTATTTCGAGGGCTACTTATTTAAAATCATTTTTCTAACAGCCGAAAAATTCCCACTTTCTATTCGATAAAAATAGATACCTGACATATAAGCTGAAGCATTAAACTCTACAAAATGAGTTCCCGGATTTTGGTATTGATTTACAAGAGTTATAACCTCTTTTCCCAAAACATCAAATACAGTTAAAGAAACATGATTTCCTTTTTTTAAACTATAGCTTATTTTTGTACTAGGATTAAACGGATTTGGGTAGTTTTGATTCAAGTTGAATGATGTTGCTATACTATTCTCATTTACATCCGTTACCGGATTTACAGTGATAATTTTATTAGGAGCGAAGTTCCACATGTCGCCTGAACTTGAACCATTTAAATTGACACTATTTCCATTTGCAAATAAAGTAACAGCTCCTGTTGAGGATGGAGCAGTATATGTAAATTCAAAAGTAACAACATTTGAGACCGGAGATTTTGGAGATGTATGGGTTAGTTCGTCACCAACTTTTTTTAGTCCGGCTCCGGCAGTTAAAATCCCTGATGATGATGCAATATTAGTTCCCCCTGCACTAAGCGTTCCACCGGAGATAGTAACAGTGAATGAACTTGTCTCGTTTACAGTCATAACATCCGGTCCGTTTATTGTAACCAAAACACTGGATGCAAAATTACCGTGACAATCACACCCATTTCCATTCTTTTTAGTCACCCCGGTAATTCCCGCAGAACTGGCATATATTAAAAATGAGACTGAAACAGTTATTAGCAGAAGATTCACGATAAATCTTCTATTTGTAGTTCTTTTCATAGCACTCCTTATAGAAATAAAACAAATAAATAAAAAAATGTAGGAAGGATTTTAATTAACACACACTTAATAAACAGGAAACCGATTTCTACGAATCCCAAAAGGATTCAATTAAAAAACTAAAACCGTGAACCAAGAAAATGGGGAAGCATTTTTCGCCATGTAGGCCAATCATGCGGCATATCATAACCCCAAATATCGAGCTCATGACTAATCCCTTTACTTTGTAATATGGAAGAGAGTAAACGAGAAGCGTCAGGGTCCTCATAATCGCCTTGCCCGGAAGCAATTATGATTTTTTTATTATCTCTCATCTCCGTTAACATAAAATCATCATGCCAATGAGGGAGGTAATCGACGGGTGAATTAAAATAAACATTATCGTCGTAATAACCATTTGTATAATCTTTAAGATTATACGAACCACTTAAAGCAACCGTTCCCGAAAAAATATCGGGTCTTCGAAAAAAAGAATTTGCAGCATGAAAAGCTCCTAATGATGCCCCCGTCGTAACAATCGGTACATGTCCATTACAATCATTATATATAAAAGGAACAACTTCCTCAATGATATATTTGTTATACTGTTGATGCCTTATTGCTTTATCAGAAGGGTGCATATTGTTATTCAGCCAGCTTTCACTGTTTATGCTGTTTATGGAATAAGCTTTGAATTTTCCTGCTTCGATCATATGAGTTAGAGTGTGAACAAGATAGAACCTTTCATACTCAAGAAAATCTGCAGCCGCAGTGGGGAACATCAATAAACCGAATCCGTAATGACCGTATACTACAAGATCCATTTCTTTGTTAAGATTCGGACTCCACCAACGGTGAATTTCTCTTCTCATTCATTTTCTCCAATAGGATTGAAATTGTTAACCTCTTTTCAGTAAACAAATTTATTCCAATTTGGTAAAAAGTCAAACTTATAATTTTTCTTTAAAATTATTATTGATAAGAATGTGGTAATACTAACCATACAAAAAAGAAAGGCTGTTCCGGTTTTTACGTCATGAAACAGCCTTCTTAAATTTATGCTTGGGAATAGGTATTTATGTTTGTCACATAAAAAAGCTTGCAAAATTATATCATCATTTTATTGAAGCATAATCCAAGTAAACCAAAGAACTGAGCTT
This sequence comes from Ignavibacteriales bacterium, assembly GCA_020061995.1. The sequence continues at coordinate 6,957 of JAGUXE010000140.1, forward strand.
TTTCAAATCTGCATTATCAGATTCATTAGTTAACTTTTTAAGGAAGTTTATCCCTTTTTTGGAATCAATTCTCAATAGCGAAAGGACCGCAAGTTTTTGGACTTCATCGTTATTCTTATTTTTGATTATCTCAATTAAATAATCGACTGATTCATCAACTTTATATAATCCTGCATAATAAACCCCTTGTCTTTTAACCCCTTGGTTTTCGGAAGTGAGACATGAAATTAAATTATCGATAGCATACTTATTATTGAAATTGGTTTTGTTGCCTGCTAAGTAATTGTTCTCAGCTTCGGTTAAAGCCGGGTATATAATCATCAACGATAATAGTAGTAAAGTTTTCATAACGTCTCCAAAGAATTTATTTATTTACGGGTGTTAAAAGACGGAAAATTAATTAGAGTTGCATTTCGTTTTGTAAGTAAGGCTTATAACAATGATTTGAGGCTGTAAATTCAAACAATCGGGGATTTATGGAGTTTGATATAATCACATCATAAAACAAAAACCAAAAAATCAAGTACTATTTTAATTTGTTAATAATTTTCAGTATGGTCTGAAATGCTAAGCTTGGACTTGATTGCTGATTAATAGTTCCAGTCACATAAATCTTTAAACCGGGGATATAAAAAGCGACCGAACCTGTAGAACCGCAATGCCCAATCATTTCAGAGACCGGGTTAAACAGTGTAAAAAGACGTGGAAGTTGGAATTTCTGAATCCCTATTCCATACTGAAAAGGAAAGAAAATATTATTCCATTTTTCCAATTCATGGAATCTTTCTTTAGGGAAAATGTGACCGTTGAAAAAGGCTTTTATAAATTTCATTTGATCTAACGCTGTAGAAATAATATCATTTTGTGTTGATGTAAGAAATTGAGGAAGTTCAACAATTGTTGATTTGTAACGAATCGGGACAAAATTATTCTTTACGGGGTTCTCCAACACTAAAGTATTCGAAAGTTTTAGGTCATCAAATAGTCTCTGTAGTGAAATACCAATAGGTTCCTTATTAATCCTCTCTATCAGTAAACTCAATATTTGATGGTTCGTATCAATATATTTTGCCTTACGTGTCGTTCCGGGAGGGAAGTGTGTTTTCATACTTTTTATTTCTTTAAGTACTTTATCGGTTGTCCAAGTTTGATCAATCCCTGCTTCAAGTTCCTTCATTGCAATTTTACCGTTTAACTGTTTATCGATAAGATAACATGGGAGACCGGAAGTTTGGGACAACAGATGGGAAATGGTAATCTCATTAGAATAATCCTTCCCCTTATATATATGTAAGTCTTTAATGATCTCCGGAAGGAATTTTGATATCTTATCACTCAGATCTAATTTATTCTCGGTGGTTAATCGAAGAGTTATTGCAGAAACAAAAAGTTTATTAATACTTGCGATGTAATATTGGCTGTCTTCTTTAATTTCCCCGGCAGCACTGATTATATCAAGACTTTTATCTTCTGAAGAAAAATAAAAGACTGCACCGAAGATGTCTTTTTTTGTCGTTAGACTACTGACTATTTGATCTATTAGCTGTTTCTTAGACTTATAACTCAAGGCAAAAATCCTTTTAGTGCAATTTCAAATATTAATGATTTTGAAATATTTAACTTCCGCTAAATTATTGTTTTAGAATCGTTTTAAAATTACGTTCAATCCGAATCCATCAAATCAGAGATAAATTTAAGATTAGGTGATTCGGAATTGGAAATAATAATTTTAATTATGGCTGTTAAAGGTACTGCGAGAAGCATCCCCGCGATTCCCCAAATATATCCCCATATTAAAACCGATAAGAGGATCATTATCGGGTTTAAATCCAATCGTCTACCAAGTAAAATCGGTTCAGTAATATTAAAAGCCAGAGTTTGAATCAGTGCCATTATTGCTGCGATTAACAATCCATAACCAAGTGAATCATGTTGAATAATACCCATTAATGTTGGAAGGATTAGAGCAACCGCAGAACCTATTGTCGGAATAAAATTAAGGAAGAATGTCAACAATCCCCAAATAATTGGAAAGTCAACATCAAGTAAAAACAATGCGAATGCAGTAATTATACCGGTTGCAAGGTTTATAATAATTTTGGAAATGATATAATTCTGAATCTGTTTTGTAATAGCTTTAAAGGTGTTGTCAAGTTTTACTTCAGTCGAATTTATCACGTTGTTACTTTGACTAGCATCAATTATAATAGATTCTTCAGATTCACTTTCGATTTTACCGAGAACATATCTTTTTCTGATAGCTTCAATAAAGCCACGATGTCCGCCAACAATAAATGCGAAAAATAATAACACAAAAAAGACACTTCCGGTTAATGAAAAAGCAGAAGAAAATACTCCACCTGCCAATTCTTTATAATCAAGTTTTGCGATTATTTTTTGGATGGAAAAACTTCTGAAATATGGATCTCGGATTTTTAAGTCAACTGCCAACCCTCTAACGATGCTGTTAATTTTGTCAAAATAAGTTTGCAGATCGGAAGTGAATCTTAGAAACGAATCTAATAAAAATCCTCCAATGCTAAGAAAAATAATTACCACTAGTGCAATATCTATCAATATGATAAATACAGTTGGGAACTTTGCTTTTTCAAAATAATAGTTTAGTGGTGAAAAAAGAAAAAATAAAAAATATGCGAATACGAACGGTAGGAAAATATGGGCAAGTTCGCTTAAAATAAACGCTATAATGAATAGTCCGATAATGGAAACAAAAAATTTAATTACTGAATCGGCTTGAATTTTCTTTTTCATGGGACTGTAGTTATTCTTATATTTAAATGTAAACTTGAATTAATTACATATACGGCAAATAATGAAATCTAAAATGTCTTCAGCAAATATATTGCTTCTGCAAACTACTTCGTACAAAATTCTTCCATTTATAATGTTTTTCATTATACTTTTTATCAGCTCAAATCTGAATGCTCAAGTAATCTTTGAGGCAGATTTTGAGAGCGGTAATATGAATACAGTAACAACAACGGATTCTCTCTTATATACAGTAACAACCAAAACCGATATAGGCGGTCGCTGGTTTTATTTTAGAATGAGAAATGTCAAAGAGCGTTATGTTAGAGTGCGCGTCTCTTCAAGTGATGTTGTAAGAGCAGTTTATTCTTACGATGATAAGAATTACGAAAGATTCTCTGCAACTGAAAGTCCATCGGTAAATATTTTCCAGAAATCGTATGCACGTGATACAGTTTATGTCGCTTATTATATACCTTACAATTATTCTTTTTTACAAGAACGAATAAATGAATGGAAACTATCAGAATTTGTAGTTGTTGATACAATCGGAATTACATCCCGAAACCTGCTGATGCAAGAGATAAGAATTACTGACAAAACTGTTCCTGATTCTGGAAAGATAAGAGTTTGGATTCACTCAAGAACTCACCCCGGTGAAACCCCGACCTCGTGGCATTTTGAGGGAATCATAAAAACACTTCTATCGAATAATCCTGTAATCAAAAAATACCGTGAACAGATTGTTTTTCATTGTATTCCGTTCACAAACCCGGAAGGTGTTTTTTACGGAAGATCAAGAACCAATTATGACGGTGTTGATGTAGAATCAAATTGGAATAAATCTGATGCTCAAACATCTCAAGAAGTGAAGATTCTTAAACAGAGAATGAGTGCAATTAATAGTGAAAAAATAATGTCTGTCTTTTTGAATTTACATTCTCAAGCTGCTCCATATTGTACATTCTGGATACATACTGCGTCATCAACAAGTGATTTCTTTTACAGACGCGAAATGCAATTCTCAAATTTAAATACCTCTGATAACCCTTATTTTGTCCAAAGCGATTATAGATTTTCCAATCTAAGTTCTACTTTCCCTGAAGGATGGTTATGGAATAATCATGGTGATAAAGTGATGGCTCTTACGTATGAAACACCATATGATTTTTATTCGAATAATCAGTTGGTTACAATTGAAAATCTAAATTATCTGGGCGAACGAACCGTTTATGCTGTTGCGGAATATCTGGAGATAAATCACCCGCGTCATTTTATCCTTGATAATAAAAATGTTGCTAATTTTTGGAACACAGAATCAGTTGGAAACGAATTTTACAGTGATGATTATATTACAACACAAACAAGTGACGGAAGAGGTCCCATCAAGTTTGAAAGTGAAACACTTGAATCCGGGAATTACGATGTTTATGCATGGTGGCCTACTAATCCTAATTATGCGTATGATGCAAAATATCACATTGAAGGGGGTGGAAGCCAAATTGACCGTCAAAAGAATTTGAGAATAAGCGGTGGGCAGTGGAATTATATGGCTACACTGGACTTAAATAATTCCGGAAAAATTTCAATAACAGTAAGTGATTCCGGAACAGGAACAGTCGCTGCAGATGCTTTCAGAATTATTTATCGTGGTGCTCCATTAAATCTTAAAGATGAAATTGTAGTAAAAGATTTTGCGCTTTATCAAAACTATCCTAATCCATTTAACCCGATTACAACAATTCGCTTTAATTTGAATAGTCCAAATCGTGTTAAACTTCAAATTTTTAATACACTTGGTCAAGAAGTTGCAACCTTGGTGGATGAATATAGAAATACCGGAAACCATGAAGTGATTTTTGATGCCAACAGATATTCAATCTCAAGTGGAGTTTATTATTATCGACTAGTTGTTGATGAAAAAGCAGAAACTAAGGGAATGGTCATCCTAAAATAAAATTGTATTCAATTCAGATTGAAATGCAACTATATGACATATTTGATGTTAATTAGAAATTATTTAGTTTTAGCTCCAATAAATTTGCAAATTATTACCACGCGGGGATGCAAAGAAAATCTTTTTTCGAAGATGAATGGTAGATATGTTTATTATGAATACAAATTCGATAGTTGAAAGTAGATACGATATATGATGAAATTTTTACTGTTATTAATTATTACTTCAGTCTCTATCCTTCCGCAAGAATCCAAAATTGAAGTTTTGAGTAACTCTCATTTAATTTATCCTTATCAAAACGGAAAGATTTTCACAAGCGATAAATCTTTCGATGTTTATGAGGGTGAAACCAAAATTTTTTCGCAAGCCATCGATGGTAAAAAGATAATCTACAATTCTTATAATGGCAGTTATATTCTTGTTGCAAATTATGAGTTTAAAGCTTCAAAAGAAGATTACATGGTCGACTATTTTATGTTCGATAAATCCTTCACATTGAAAAAAAAGTTTAGCGAAATTGCCCCTTTTGATTTACCCCACTCGTTAGCTTCGATAAGCGATGATGGTTTTTTTGCACTTTTTGACCCCCTTTCTTATAACCTAAAAATAATTGATGAAAATGGTATCAATGAAATCTCATTAAAAAAAGATATTTCATTTGAAATGGAGAGAACTACATTCATCAGATGTTATGCAAATAAAATTGCAATTGCTGTAAACGAAATTGCAATGAATAATAGTGAAGCAGAAGCCGGAATTGATTTCTTTATAATTAATAAAAATACAAATGAAATTTCAGCTTCAAATTTGAAACTTTCGATATTAACCGGTCTTCACATTGATAAAGAGAGAGTATTTGTCTCAGGGGTAATTTGGAATAACAGTTTAGTTAGTGGTAAAACTTTTATTTACAAAGCAACTTCAGAAGAATTGATTAACTCAGTGGACTATAATTTTGATAATATTATCAAAACGAATGGTGGTTATGCTACCGCAATTGGAAATCAAATTCAGAAAATTTCTGAAGACGGAAATATTAAGAATAAAACCGTAATTAAAAGTAATAGAATTTATAATATTGCCAGCGTCGCAGATAAACTCTGCCTGACTTATGCAGTTGAAACAGGAAATTACCTACTAATTCTGAATGAAGAGTCACTTCTTCCAATATCGGACCCAAGTTTTATTTCAGATAAACAGATGTCAAATCGACTCACTATAACAAATGCCAATGAGCTTTTTTTGCAAGATGTTAATTCCACTTTTATATATAGAATGAAATAATGAAACAAACGCACTTTAGCTGCAGGAGGATTTCATGCACAAAATATTACATGTAAGAATGTTCTTCCTCGTTTTTCTCCTTCTTACTCCAATGCTCCATTCACAATCCGGTAAAATTGCAGGTGTTATAAAAGACGCCGCGAATAATGAACCGATTCCCTTTGTAAATATTATAGTTGAAGAAACTACTATGGGGTCAGCCTCAAATATTGATGGGGAATATTATATTTTAAACATACCTCCGGGTATCTATTCACTTAAGGCTTCGGCAATTGGATATAACTCGGTTACTGTTAACAATATAAAAGTTCAAACCGGGTTTACTACAACACTTGATTTTAAATTGAATTCAGTCGCTTATGAATTAAAAGAAGATGTTGTTGTTACAGCAACGCGTCCATTAGTTCAAAAAGATTTAACTGCTTCAACATCAACCGTGGGAGCAGATATGATTTCGGAACTTCCTGTTACCGAAATTAGTGATGTTCTCCAATTACAAGCAGGTATCGTTAGTTCAGGAGGCGATCTTCATATTCGTGGCGGACGAAAGGGTCAAATCGCTTTTCAAATTGATGGTGTCCCGGTTACAGATGCTTATGATGGCGGATCAGTTATTGAAGTAAGTGCAACTGCGGTTCAAGAGTTACAGGTAATAAGTGGTGCATTTAATGCTGAGTATGGCCAGGCAATGTCAGGTATTGTTAATCTTGTGACAAAGGATGGTAATAATACTTTTGGAGGTAGTGTGACTGCTTATTCAGGAGATTATATTTCTAACAAAACTGATAAGTTTTTAGGAATTGATAAAGTTAATCCTCTTGCCATAAAAAGTATTGAAGCGAGTCTAAGCGGTCCGATTATTAAAGATAATCTCTTCTTCTTCACAACGGGACGTTATTTTTATAATACCGGTTACTTTTTTGGGAAACGGACATTTTTAGTCACCGATAGAGCAACAGAAGTTCCCAATTCAGGTGGAACGCAATTTAATATTTCACAAAGTGGTGACAACGAAGTTGTTCCGATGAATCCAAACGAACGATTATATGGACAAGCGAAATTAACCTATCGTATTATGTCAGGAATGAAATTAAGCTACAACTATATAGTCGAACGCCAGGACTATCAAGATTTCAATTCAGATAATCGTTTAACTCCTGATAATAGTTTGCAAAGATTTAGAAGAGGATACACAAATCAATTATCTGTGAACCACGCAGTATCAAATTCTAGTTTTTATAATTTAAATTTTTCCTACTACTTTAAAAATTATCGTCATTACTTATTTGAAGATATTTATACCGGTAATCCGGCTAAACCAACAAATTATGTTGATAATTATACCCTACAAACCCCTCCCTATAGTTTTAATATTGGTGGTACTGATTACAGCAGGTTTTATCGTAGTTCCGGAACAATTTCCGCTAAACTTGATTGGGCAACCCAATTCAATCAAGAAATTAATGTACAATTTGGCGGTGAATATAAACGTCATCAAATTTATTATGAGAATATTAATTTATTCCCCGTCTACGAGAATGGCATTTTAACAATGGGAATTCCTCCAAGTACATCAAACAATAATGATCAATATTTAAAAAAACCAACCGAATTGGCGGCATATTTGCAATCAAAATTCGAAGCTTTCAATCTAATATTTAATATTGGTGTACGACTTGATGTATTTAACCCGAACGGAGTTGTTTTAACAGATCCTGCTGATCCATACATCTTTGATCCTAAAAGACCTTCAAATCGTTTTCATGATCTAAACAGTAATGGAGTTCAAGATCCGGGAGAAGCAACAAAAACTATAGAAGAACGTTTAACTTATTGGTACAAAGATGCTACAGTTAAATATCAATTTAGCCCTCGTATCGGTTTAGCATTCCCCATTACTGATGCAGGTGTTATCCACTTCTCTTACGGACATTTTCTACAATTGCCTCCGTACGAATTAATGTATGCCAATCCCGATTTTGAAATTGGTGTTGGGTCAGGTAATCAAGGTGTTTTCGGAAATGCTGATTTGAAACCACAGCAAACAGTAAAGGGAGAAATAGGGCTGCAACAGCAAATCGGTGATGATATAGCTGTAGATTTTACAGTATTCTTTGAAGATTTCAGAGATCTTACAGGTACTCAAACTGATGAAATATTAGTATTCGGAAGAGGAAGCAGTTATAGTAAATATTCTAACACCGATTTTGGTTACTCTAAAGGATTTATCGTAAAATTTCAAAAACGTTTTTCTGATGGTTTAGCTACAAGTGTTGATTACACATATTCAGTCACAAAAGGGAATGCTTCCAATCCTGCAGATGCTCGAAATGCTTTAGCTTCCGGTGCACTTCCTGAAACTTTTATTGCCCCTTTAGATTGGGATCAGACACATACTTTAAACCTTTCTATTGCATATTCAAAACCGAGAGATTATAGCTTCTCTTTAATTGGTAATTTTTATTCGGGTCAACCTTATACTCCCGGCGTAAATAAAAATACGAATGTTACACAGAATGCTTTCCCGAGAAACAGTCAATTAAAACCTAACATATTTAATGTTGATTTAAGAGTAGCAAAAGATTTTGATATCAGTATAGGATATCTAACCGTCTTTATGAAAGTCTTTAATCTTTTTGATTCAGATAATCCAAGAGGAATTTTTAGCGATTCGGGTGACCCGATATTTACATTCGGAAGGCTTGAAGCTGAAAAAATTAATCCGACAATTTATTATAATTCACTCGATGAACGCTTCCTAAACCCGGGATTTTTCTCGGAACCAAGGAGAGTTGAACTCGGATTATCTTATAACTTTTAATATTCAGGAAAATATATATGAAAAATAGTACATTCCAATTATTCCTGATAGGAATATTGCTTTTCAGTTTTGAAATACTGGGGCAGAGGGGTGATCCCAACTTACTTACGGTTGGATTACACACCGGAAACCGAATCGGTATTTCTTTTCATAACGATGGACAGGTTGCAGGAATTCTCTCCGGAGTTGATATTAGAGGCGAATGGCCTTTTGGTTCCGGTGAAAATTATATTGGAGATTGTATCCCATTAATCGGTGTTGAATTCATTAACCGAATGGGTGACACTTTACATTCTGTGATAATTTCAAGAGGTCCACGAAATCGTCAAGCAGAAGAAAGACATCCTTACAAAAATTATTTTTGGGGATGGAATCCATTACCAGGTTACAGAAATCCAAATTATGAATCAGTTGCGATGAGTCATTTACCCGAATCTTGGCCTATAGAAGGTTGGAATGATCCAATAGCTTCAACATGGAAAGATGAGAGAGGGGCGACTCAATGGTTCGGTTATTTTGGAAGAGGCATAATCAATGCCGACCAAGAAAGCATATTCGATGCTGATGATAATACAGATACTGAATTTAATTTTACATGGAATTCCAGTGGAGAATCTGTTGACACTCTATTTTTACCGAATGCAAATGATCTGACCCGCAACGGAATGGGATTACGAATGAGAGTTCGTGGTTTCCAATGGTCAAACTTCTTGGCTGAAGATGCTATCTTTTGGTTATATGATATAACTAACGAAGGAACTACCATTTATCGTAAAGCTGATTTTGGAACCGTTGTTGGAACTCTTGCTGGCGGTGATGGCGACAGTGGTGATGATCTTGGTTATTTTGACATACAGGAGTGGATAACATATTCATGGGATAGTGATGGAAGTGGAAATAAAGGTCAAAAAGTGGGATATGTTGGTTATGCATTCCTTGAATCCCCCGGAAATCCTTTTGACGGAATTGATAACGATGATGATTCCAAAGGTGCGTCGCCACGTTTTCAATCAACTGATTTTGATTCGGTAAAATATAATGCCGGTGCCCAAGTAGTTTTGATAAATCCCACAACCTATGAAAGAACTCTTCACACAGTCGCAGCTACAACCGATACAGTTTTTTCAATGGGTGTTATGTTCATTATCGAACCGGGAGTTACTTACTTCAGAGAAGGACATATTGGATCGGTAGTTAACGGTGTATCTGTCCCTCATCCTTCAGCTTATGATGGAATTGATAATGACCTTGATGGACTTATTGATGAGAATCAGGCAATTCATTATACAACTCGTATTCTCAACGGTGCTTTAGGATTATCGTATAAAAATCATTTAAGCGGTGCCGGAGTTAATGATTTACTTATTGATGAACGACGAGATAATGATATTGATGAAGATGGCGATTGGGATGTTAGATTTGATGATATTGGAATTGATGGTATTGGGCCCAATGATAATGGTTACCCCGGTCCTGATTTTGGAGAAGGAAACGGTCGCCCTGATCAGGGTGAACCAAATTTTGGAAGAACCGATCCTGATGAATCAGACCAGATTGGTTTAACATCATTTAATTTCTTTAATTTGACTGCATCACCCGACATGACTAACGACTCATTATTATGGGGAAGAATGACCCCCGGACGTTTTGATGTTATTCCTCCAATTCCTCAGGATGGTGACTTTATTTATGCTTCAGGTTATTTTCCGTTGATTCCATCTAATGGTAATCCGGATGTTAAAGAGAGATTTTCTGTTGCATTATTATTCGGTGAAGATTTGCCCGATATCGTTGGAAATAAACAGATTGTTCAACAGATATATAATGCCGGATATAAATTCCCGCAACCTCCAATTAAGCCTACTATCACTGCTACACAAGAAGATGGTAAAGTCGTAATTTATTGGGATGGAGCAACAACAGAAGGCTCCCGTGATTTTATTACAAAGAAAAAAGATTTCCAAGGATACAAAATTTATAGAGCAACGGATGCAAATTTTGCAGATTCAAGACAAATTACAAATGGTAGAGGTGTTCTCGCTTTTGACAGACCCATTGCTCAATTTGATTTGATAGATACAATCTCCGGTTATTTTTATCCTTCATACCGTCTGCTTCAGCAGGTTGGTGGAACAACCTTTTATATGGGTGATAACAACGGAATAGTAAACAGATTTGTCGACAGCTCCGTCGTTCTTGGTCAAACTTACTATTATGCAGTTTGTGCTTATGATGAAGGAGATGCTGGATTAGATATATTCCCAACTGAAAATTCGAAGTTTATTCGTCGTTCAAATACCGGGGAAATTATTACAGACAATAATACTGCAGTGATAACTCCGGGGTTCAGACCTGCCGGTTATGAGAAAGCTAAATTTGTTGATTTCCAAAAATCAGCAGGGTTTATTGGTACGGGCAAACTGGATATTGAAATTATTGACGACAAAGCAATTCGAGATAATTACAAATATGAAGTCGCTTTTGAGGATAGCGGAATTTCTTCGTACACAACAAACTGGTCGCTTATTGATCTACAAACACCTGACACAATTCAGGTCGTTTTTGATGGTGACAAAACAATTGTGAATCCGTTGCAAACTATTCTGCTGCCGTCCGGTACTGATACAATTTACGTCAATGGACTTCCGTTTAAATCAAACGGAGCTAGTTATAAAGCGGAATATGATTCTCTTGTTCAAAAATCTAATATCTTTTTAGGTAATACACCTATCAGACAGGGATTTAGATTGCAGCTATTTAATGATCAGGTTATAAAGTTAGATACAGCCAAATCAGGTTTCGTAGGTTACAGTTCTGCAGAAAAACCCGACTACAATGTGCAAGTATTATTTGATTCTACGTATCCGTCAAATAACGGAGCAGCTGTTCCAAATGACTATTTGATTGAATTTTTTAACACAATAGTTGATACTTCAGTTGCTGATACATTGTTGCCGAATATTGCAAGAAATAGAGCTCCTGCAACTCCGGTTAATTTCAAGGTTACTAATCTGACAAAAGGTACTAATTTAAAATTTGCTCTCAGAAAAACCGGTACAATTACAACTGTTTACACGATTGACTTTAAAGAAGATTACCTCGGTGTACTTAGAAGAACTTGGAGAGTTGTAATACGTTATGCAGGTGCAAATATTCCACTAGAGTCTTCGGGCAAATTAAATTTTTCTACAACAAAACCTTTTAATAGGAATGACAAAATTACGTTTTCAATGGAAGCGGCAAAAGTTAATGCGGAATTAGCAAAAGCGGATATTGATAAAATAAAAGTTGTTCCTAATCCATACGTAGTTACTCACGAGGCTGAAGCTCGTTTGCTTAGTACCCAAACAAGTGGAAGAGGTGAAAGAGAAATTCGGTTTACACATGTTCCCCCGGGATCAAAGATTTCAATTTTTACGGTTCGAGGAGAA
>JAGUXE010000215.1 GCA_020061995.1 Ignavibacteriales bacterium
GGTGAAAACAAAAATGGGAAAAGATTCACCGTTTTTCTTCAATCCGTTATATTCATTCCCTCTAACATTTTCACGTTTGACAATAAGTTCAATATTCTTGATTGCGGTTTCTCTGTTGTCTTCGGTTACCAAATCAATAATCGAAATTCCCTTTTTTATATCTTCAACACTATATCCAAAGGTTTCCAGTCCTCTCTGATTAGCATATTTAATAATGAATTTATTGTCAGTATGGAAAAACGTGATTGGCAGATATTGAGCCATACTGTCTAACAATACTTCGTAGTTTTTCTCAGAAAGTAATTTTTCCTCATTCATGATTTTATCAGTATAGATTTTGAGTAAAACAATTAAATATCTTTTTTTAATTATTGGTTTTCGTTAGCAAGTGGAAATGAGAGCATTATTTTGGTTCCTGTTCCTTTTTCACTCAAAATCTCAAAATTACCACCGAGCATTTTAGTCAGCTTATAAGCAATAGTTAATCCAAGTCCTGCACCCTGATATTTCCGTGTGTATCCAACTTCTTCCTGTGAAAATGGTTCTAATAGATATTTGATTTCCTCGGGGTTCATTCCATCGCCGGTATCAATTATAGCTATTTCAACAGTCCCATTGTCAATCAATTCAGATGTTATGTGGATTTGTCCATGTGATGTATACTTTAATGAGTTTTCCACTAAAGACATTATGATTTTCTCAAGTTTAACCCAATCAACTTCCACCAACAATTCTTCTTCGGAAAGTGAAATAGAGAACTCTATTCCTGCTTGCTGAGCATATGCACGTTTTTTGCCATATACGGAGCGAAGCACTTGATTACAGTTTAGAATCACCTTATCAAAAACTATTTCCTCCGATTCTATTTGAGAAACTTCAACAATATTTCCAAAAAGATTTGTTACTCTGTTCAAAACCTCCCTAACCGAAATCATAAATTCATTTATTGTTTCATAATCATTCGATTGCAGGCTATCCTCAATAATTTCGGAATAACCTGAGATTGCATTGAAGGGTGTACGAATTTCGTGGGACATATTTTCAAGAAAAGCAGTTTTTAATTTGTTTAGATGTTTTTCTTTGTATATAGATTTCTTCAACTGAAATTCGTAATTCTTTTGAGTTGTGACATCTGAAAATGTTAATATATAAAAACGTTCACGGGTTATGTAATAGTCCATGAATGTTATTTTTCCTTTAAAAAACTTTTCATTTTTTGAAGACTCAAACTCAACGAAGAGGGTTTTATCAGTGTGAAGAGTGTTGATCGAATTTAATACTTCTTCCCTGAATTGTTCATCAAAAACAAGATCAATATTCTCATTTAATGAAGTAGATTTGTTTATTGAAAAAACTTCACAAAAATTGTTATTGGCATTCTCGAATAGAAAAGTATCTCCTTCAGCTTTCAATATTAAAAGCAGATCTGAAATATTATTTATAATTAAACGAAGTTTCTTTTCCGATTCTTTAGCAATCTGATTTTTAAGAAGATAATGTGTTATATCGTTAGCCGTTATTATATAGTTGTCAGGTTTATCGGCTCCCTTATAAATAGGATTGAGCTTAAACTCTTTATAAGACAGACTTCCCTTTTCATCAAAATGGGGAATTACCTTTGTCCATTCTTTTTTTGTTGAAAAGGCATCAGCAGCTTTTTGAATTTCATCATCTCGCATTAATCCGGCTAACGCATTTGTGAAAAATTGCTTATAAACCTCTTCGATTGTTTTATTAATTATCTTTTCAATCGATTTAGTCAGATAAATTATTTCACCGAATTCGTTTGTTATTATTACAGGTACATTTCCATATTCGATTGCATCATGAATTGTATTGAGGCGGGCTTCTAATTGAATTCTTTCTTCTACGGATGTAAATCTTAGCACAAAATATTCGGATTGAGCAATATAAATACGCTCTACATCAACCGAATAGTTTTTGGAATCATTTTGAAAATTATAACCTAATTGTAAATCGAAGTGAAAACTGCTGTAGTGACTTTTAATAAATCCCAGAACCATATGAACCAAATCAGCATCCGAATTCAGGTTGGTGAAAGTTTCACCCTCATTTTTATTGAATGAATATCGGAATGAATTATTGCAATATATTATATCACAACTAGTGTTAATAATTGCAAGTGGATTAGTATCCGGTAATTCTTCAATCTGCTTGTATTCAGCAAGTGTGTCATAATTCCTTTTTAAAGGATTGTTATCATGATGAGGTTGTTTCATGTATCCGTTTAATATCCTTAATAACAATTTCGTCGTTATAAAACACTTTATCTCCATGGGGTAAATAAAATGTTTCGCCTGTTAATTTTTCAACAAAAACTATAAACCTATTAGTAATTTCATTAAACTCAATCACCAAATCCGAATAAATTCCATCTAGCAATCTATCAAGTAAATCTGTATCAGTATTAGAAAAGACTTTGTCAATTTTAAGCATATACAGTCGTTCAAACAGAATCGGTATTTGAATAAGCTTGAATGTATTAATCACAATTCCGTTTTTAATATCATAAGGTTTAGTAGCAAGGCTAAGACTTAATTTTTGATCATCATTTGTTTTGTTCTGGAGATTAATTACGCTATAATCAATAAAATTAATCACTTGTTTATTTTTAACATCAACTGAAGTTAAAAACTCAAAATTGTCAAAGTCGAAACTTATTTCGACGATACCATTTTTATTATGCAGCATTTTTTTTAATCGCCACCTTAATTTTGATAAAAAAGTAAGGGCCGAAGAATATATAATGGAATCAGTTACTTGATGCGAACCTGAATACGCAGTTAATGCACTACGCTGCGATGCAGAAAGATTTCCTGATTTTGTAAACCCTTCAGTTGAAGATGATATATTTGATATTTTATTTAACATGCCATTTCCTCAACTTATTATCGAAGATTCCGGCAAATAATTGAGGTGAAAACTTAATTTAGTTTAATCATTTTGTTTTCGGATGTATAATCAATTGTCGTAGGATTTTGAAGATGAATTAAATCATCTACCAATGATTTGATCCTCACGATAGACTGGTTCACAATTTTGAAATCGTCTTCTAACTCTTTAAAACTTTTAGATTTAATTTCTTCCTCAATATTCTTCAAGGTCATCATTAAACTACTTAATGGATTATTGAATTGATGACCTATGGTACATGCCATCTCGATAACAGCTTTTGTATGTTCAATACTTTTAAGTTCATTTTGCAGATTAAAAATTCTTACCCCGGATCTAATTCGTGCAAGGAGTTCCTGATTCTCAATGGGTTTAATTAGAAAGTCATCTGCACCCACATCAAGTCCGGTAACTCTATCCTTAAGCGATGTTCTTGCAGTTAGAATAATATAGTAGATAACTTTTGTATCATCATTACTTTTTAATATTTCACATAATTGTAAACCGTCGAGCACAGGCATTGTCCAATCCGCAACTACAACTTTTGGATTAAAGGATTTTAATGTATCTAAAGCTTCCGAACCGTTATGTGCAGAGACTACTTCATAACCATTCTTAGTAAGAAGTTTTTCTAAAATGAAACGGGTATCCTTTTCATCTTCTACAATCAAAATTTTATCTTGTTTATTCAATTTAATATCAAATTATTAATAGTGTTTAGAAACAAATTATAATCGACTATCGGCTTTACAATTATACCTTCAGCAAGGCTTTCATCCAAAATAGAATTTTCTCTCGAAGAGAGCGAATATGCGGTTACTAACAAAACGGGAATCTTAGAAAATTCGGGATTAAGTTTTATTTGCCGGGATAATCTAATGCCATCGATTTTCTGCCCATCGAGATAAGTATTTTTAAGATTGATATCCATTATTATCAAGTGAATTTGTTCATTATTCAATTGATGAAGAACATTGTCCGCATCTTCAGTAATAATAGGGCAAATACCGGCGCGTTCAAAAATGTATTTATAAAATTTGTGTAAAAGAAGATCATCTTCAACAATAAGAACAGTTTTTGTCATTATTTTTTCCCCTGAAATTTAAGAATAATGCTGATTCTTCTGTTTACTATATTGTATGGGTCTTCTTTATTAAGTAAACGTGAATCAGCATAGCCACGTATTTCATCAATTTTTTTCTCGGAGAGTCCCCCTCTAACCAATATTTTTCTTGCTGAATTTGCTCTATCGGCACTCAACTCAAAGTTTGTATAGTTGTTTTGTGAAAGGAATGGTCGGGAATCAGTATGCCCTTCCAAAATAATCCGATTTGGTAAAATTTCAATTTGTTTTCCGATAAGTAATAACAATTTCTGAGCTTCAGGTTTTAATTGTGCCGTTCCGATTTCAAAGAAAATATCTTCCTTTGATTCCATCATTTCAATTCTTAAACCTTCATCCACTATTTCAATTTTCAGTTGGTCTAAGAGATTTCCCAAGTCTGGATTTTTTGAAAGTTCATCAACAATTTGTTCTTTTAAAGCTTCCAGTCTTTCAATCTCGTTTGTTCTTTCAATTTGCTCCTGTTGCTCATCAATAATATTAAACTTGGGTCCTTGTCCCTGTCCCGGCAAAATATTTTTATTTTGAGTAGAAAACCCGATAGGATCTTTGAAATATCCGGCAACGCTTTCCACAATTTTTTGATCTTGACCTAAAACCCAAAGAACAATGAAAAGAGCCATCATCGCTGTAACAAAATCAGCATAAGCTACTTTCCATGCGCCTCCGTGATGACCGCCGTGTCCTCCCTTATTCTTTTTAACAATGATTATATTTTCGTTACCTTCGTGCATAATTACTCTTTTTTACCGCGTACGTAATTTTCAAGTTCGGAAAAGCTCGGGCGTGCATCTGAAAATATAGTCCTTCTAGCAAATTCAACCGCAATTATTGGTGGGTTTCCTTTTGAATAAGCTACTATACATGCTTTTATTGTGTGAAGATAACGCGCTTTGTTTTCGTTTACCATTTCAAGATTTGTGGCAATGGGATTGACATATCCGTATGCCAATAATACTCCAAGAAAAGTTCCAACCAGAGCGGCTGCCACGTGCATACCTACATAAGCTGCGCCTTTGTCAATAGAACTCATCGTTACAATAATTCCTAAAACTGCAGCAACAATTCCTAAACCGGGGAGTGAATCACCAATTTTTCCAATCAGAGATGTAACAGGTTTTTGTTCGTGTTCAAAAGTTTCAATTTCAGCATCAATCAGCTCTTCCAATTCATGCGGAGGAATTCCACCTGAAAGCATAACCTTCATCGTATCACAAAAAAAGTTTTTAGCAAGTTCGTTCCCGATAAACTTCTTGTTTAGCGAAAGAATTTCACTTTCTTCAGGTTTTTCGACATGCCTCTCAATAGCCAAAAGACCATCTCTCTGAGCAACAAGGAAAAGATCGTTAAAGGACTTGAGGAGTTCCATATAATCTTCTTTAGTAATCGATTCTGATTTAATTAAAGCCGGAATGGCAGCTATAATTTTTTTTAGAACCGGTAATGGAGCGGAAATAATCAAACTTCCAATAGCTGCACCACCAATGGTTACAAACTCCGCCCATTGCAGCAGTACCATTAGATTACCACCTGCGAGCAGAAATCCGCCAATGACGGAAAGGGTGACTACAACTGTACCAACTATTACAAACATACTTGACTTCTATTGCGTTTTAGGAGTTAATTCAAATTCAATCTGTTGAACTATTGCAAAGATTGACTCACATTTAAGATAAATTGATGACCAATCAATTGGATTTTTTGCTAATGTTTTTTCTATCTCAATACTTAATTCGGTTATACGAGGAAAACCGATTGTACCCCCCGAACCTTTGATTTCATGAATAATTGTTTTAAATAAATCTTTATTCTTTGATCGAATTGAATCTAAGATAGCCTGTTTTTTTATCGGGAATGAACTTATAAAGAAACTTTGTAGCTGACGTCTTATATCGTCATCTTCAGATTCTTGAATAAGGGTATTCTTGCGAGTCTTTGAAATATATTCGCCTCCAAGAATTTCATTAACAGTTTTTATCAATAATTCCTTTTGGAGAGGTTTGGAGATAACTCTATCAGCGCCTGCTTCAATAGCCGCCAATACATTTCGTTTACTTGTATTACCACTAATAATTATAACCGGAATATTTTTCAATTCATCAATTAGTTTTATTACTTGAAGCATTTTTACACCATCGAGATTTGGCATAAGCAAATCAAGTAAAATTAAATTGGGTTTATGAGTAACCGCTTTTTGAATTCCCTCAAGTCCGTCAAGACAAGTTATTACTTCAAAATTATAATCAAGAAAGAAATTCTTTAATGAATGTCTTATAAGATCAGAATCATCTACAACAAGAATAACTATTTTATTATCATCACTATTCATTACTAACTTTCGGAAGTTTGTTAACCTTATATTTTGCAACATCAGCAGTTTTTTCAATACTGAGTTTAGATGCTTCAATAGCGGCTTCTTTCACTTTTTCGTAAAGTTCACCGCGCAATAATTCAACGTTACTCGGAGCATCAATTCCAATTTTAATCTGATTATCAGCTATGGAAATTATTTTGACTCTGATATTAGAATTAATAATAATCTCTTCATTCACCTTTCTAGTTAGAATAAGCATAATTTTTCTTCTTTCTACTCTACAAATAATTTGTAATGGAGTGAATATTTTTCTGCATCTAGAATTTTTTGGAAGCCTGAACAATTATCTTGATTAATATAAACCGGGGCTTTTAAATTTACGGTTATTGATAGCGGATCTTTGTTCAGAGTTACAATACCTAAAGCCTCATGGTTTTCTACTTCCGGATACTCTTCATCAATTACTCGAATGCCGATTAGTGGAAAAGATATTTCCGGTTGTTCAACTGAATTTAACCAATAAAATAATTCATCGTCGGTTTTAATAAAAACAAATTCCTTTAAATTTTCAAAGCCAAATAAACCATTCTGAAAGCGAACAATCAAATTTTCATCAAATTCAATTTCACCAAATTGTACTGTTGTAATTTTCATAAGTAGACCTATTGTTTAATAATTACTAAATCAACTCTTCTGTTAGTTGCTCTTCCCTCTATTGTTTCATTCGATTCAAGTGGGCGATATTCAGCATATCCTACAATTGAAACTTTATCAGGAGATAATTTCTCACTGTCTATCAGGTAATATGCAGTATTCAAAGCTCTTGCGACAGACAAATGCCAGTTCGATCTGAAAAGGCTTGAATTAATCGGGATATTATCAGTATGCCCTTCAATTCTTATATCATTAGGCAAAACAGCTATAATTGCAGCTAATTTACTTAGCACCAATTTTGAATTATTATTTAATTCCGCACTCCCCGAAGGAAAAATGATATCTTCCAATATATGAATTGTAATTCCACGTTCATTTTCCTCAAGCCTCAAATTTGCTTCATACTGGTTATCTTTAATCAGCTGATTGACATCTTGCTTAATTTTGTCATAAGGTGATATTTCAAATTTAGGAGACTCATTTTGTATTGGAATAATCTTATCAGTTCCCTCACTTCCAAAAACAGTTCCCATAGCCGTAATCATTTTTTCATACTTAAGAACATCAATGTTAGAGGCTGCATATAAAATAATAAATAAACCCAAAAGAAGAGTAATCAAATCGGCATATGTTATTAAATAACGATCCTTTTCACCTTCTTCGGCAAAAGGATTAAATTCGTTATCTACTAACTTAGCATTCTTTCTTGTTCTTTTTGCGGGAGCATGCTTACCAGGCGGGCTCGCATCATTGAGGGAATTTCCCCACTTTGCAAAGCCAATACTCCCTGAAGTGAGAGCTCCATCATATTTTTCTCTTCTTGATGACATTTTTTAAGTTTATCGCTAATTGGTAACCAAATTAAGTTTGCACTGAAAACACCCCAAAGGGTAGCAATAAATGCAGTTGCAATATTTTTAATTAAGAGATTGGGATCTCCTCCGGCATTTGCTAAGGTCATAATTAATCCCATCACTGTCCCCAGTATTCCCATGGTTGGGGCATATCCACCCATTTTTGAAAAGATGAAAATATTCGAGTAATGTCTCTCCTGCATTGATTTCATTTCGATTTCTGCAAGATATTCAATTGAATCCGGGTCATTTCCGTCGATTGCATTTCTAATTAATTTTTGACAGAAATAATACTCTATTCTACCCAATTCTTTCTCGATTGCAAGCAATCCTTCTTTTCTTGATCTGTTAGAAAAATCCACAAATGTTTCTATAAGTCCTTCAAGTTTGTATTGTCTCGGGAAATATGCCAATTTCATTAATCCCCAGATGTTCAAGAATTTGTCAAATCCAAATCCGATGATTACCGCTGCAAAAGTGCCACCAAAGACAATAACTATCGGAGGAATAAGGAATAATGCTTTTATTGAGCCACCTTCCAAAAAGAAGGCACCGAAAATCGATACAAATCCTAATATTAAACCGTTTACTGATCCAAATTTTCGCATTACATGTAATCCAATATTGATCTTGGAAGTATCATTGAAGCAACTTTATTTGCAAAT
Organism: Ignavibacteriales bacterium; assembly: GCA_020061995.1. The sequence continues at coordinate 8,524 of JAGUXE010000215.1, forward strand.
TGAAGAGCATAATCTTGCTGCTGTAATTCCATTATGGCTTTAGCAAGATCAACTTCATTAACCGAAGCAGTCAGATTTTCGAAATTATCCATTTGGTTATTCAACATTTCTTCGGTATTAGTAAGTTGATTAATTGTTGATCCAACCTCTGATATTTTATCTAAAAGATGTTTAGCAAAATCATTTATGATATTAATTTGTGGCTGATCAGGGATAATTCCATTTTTAATATTCTCTCGAAGAGTAATCAAAGTGTTAAAAATGTCCATCTTTTGATTCGCCGAGCTTGTGATTGATGAAGCCTCATTCTTCTCTTTTATCCCACGATAATCAAGTGAAAAATTTATTTTCTTTTCGGGCACATCTATCAATAACATGTTGGGCGAGGTGCCATCCATCGAAATCATAGATCCATTATTCGGGTTAAAGACTAACTCTTTTGTAGATGGCGGAGTGGAATAAATTGAATTCCCATCCGCATCAATAATATCATAACTGAACTGATAAGTATTATCTGAAGTTTTAGTATATGATGAACTCATTGTATAACTGTTCCCATAAACGTCATAAACTTCTTGAGAGCTGGAAGATGTTGTACCACTTACGGCACTACTATCAAGAATACCTGATTGTGAAACTATAGTGCCGAATAAATCCCTTCCGGTAATATTAACCTGTTGAGACATGCTGTTTGATATTTTGACTTTTTGTTCGCCCGTTACATTACTTTTAATATCGATAGTCATTCCATCACCGCTCTTAGCAAATGGGGCAGACGAAAAATCGGTTCCTCCAAAAATGTATTTGCCATCTGATTGAATATTTGCTAAATCGAGAAGAATGTTTAATGATTTATCTAATTGATCACTGTAAAGAGCTAAATTACCCTGATTAATTGGATTAATTAATTCAGTAAGTTTTACCATTGCATTTGTAACTTCATTGCTCATTGAATCCATTACAAAAAGTGTTTCATCTAAAAATGTACGGCTCTTATTGATATTATTGATGTACGTTTTAGTTGATTCCATTTGATCACTAATTCTTATTAATGTTGATGTCCCTGCCGGCGAATCAGATGGACTATTAATTTTCTTCAATGTAGCTATTTGCGTTTGCAATTTATTCATCTTTGCTTTTGAACTATTCAAATTATTCAGATAACTGTTCGAAAGCATTTGGTCTGTAATTCTCATAATTATACCATGTTAATTATAGTTTGGAGCATTTCATCAGCTATTTTCACCAATTTGGCTGAAGCATCATATGAACGCTGAAACCTTATTATGTTTGTCATTTCTTCATCAATCGAGACACCTGAATAAGAGGCTTTTTGTTCTTCAAGTTTATCTAATACAATTTTATTTGATTCAGCAAAATAAGATGCTGTGGATTTTTCATTTCCGATTTCACTAATTAGTGAAGTGTAATGTTCTAATAGAGTTGCGCCGTTCAACATTTTTTTGGAACTCAATTCGGCAATTTGAACAGATATATCGCCATTACCATTTGTACCGTTTGCGGAAGCGGCAATATTTCTAGGGTCTCTTAAAATATCTTCATTAATTATGAGTTCACCTGAATTATAACTGGAAAAGAAATTAATATTGGTTTCTTGGGGAGATCCTATGGTAAAACCTTTTGAATGAATAGTATTAACCGAATCAATCAGTGCGGTCATTACTTCATCAAGTGTATTCATGTATTTAGGAATTTTGTTTGAATATACATCTGCTAACGCAAACAATTCTCCTCCGTTCAACATAGCAGAAGCTTGTCCTCCAACGGATTTGATCGTTAAATCACCATTCGTTTGTAAAGGTGAAAACTCAACACTAATGAAACGATCCGCGGCATGAATTCCTCCTATTGAAACACTTGCGGAATTAGCTGTATCATAAGTAACATTAATATTAGCCAGTTTACTTAATTCATCAAGAAGTATATCACGTCTGTCAATTAACTCATTTGCCTCTGTTCCTTTTACTGAGTACTCAAAAATTTGGGCGTTAAGTTGTTGAACATCTTTTAAATATTGATTAAGCATTTTTGTTTTGTCGGCAAATTCTGATCTTATATCTGTCTTAATTGTACTTAAATACTCATCAATACTTTTACTTTTTGAGGACAACTGTTGAGCTGCTTGGATTACAGAATGTCTTAATGGAATTGAATTAGGAGTAACCGACAATTCTTGCCATGAATTAAAAAACTTCGAAATTAAATTTGAGACTCCCAATTCGCTCGGTTCTGAATAAATTTGTTCTATTTGACCGATTAATTCTGATTGCTTATTACTTCCATAATACTTTTGATTTGTAGTCCTGATTTGTACATCGGTAAGATTATCACGAACTCTTAATACCTCGGTAAGTTTAACGCCGGTACCCCACATGATACCGCCAACCATTTCAGATTTTTCTGAACCAAAGACTACTTGTTGCCTTGTAAAATCTTTGTTTGAAGCATTTACAACATTATTCGACGTAACATCAAGCGCTTGTCTGTAAACACTTAAACTTCGTCTTGCAATATCAAATACTCTGCTAATGGCCATTGTTATATTTTTCTATCAAAAATTTTGTGTTGCTTTACACCATATAAAGCCGTGATGGTGTCTTTAATGAATTTACGCGAATGCTCTATTAAATAACTATTCTGTTGATTAAGGTTATTTATTTCATAAGCCAAAAGAATTATCTGATTCCGCACCTTAAACATAGTTTCGTAATTCGGGTCATTATTAGTTTTCATAATTTTAAGAAACTCATTTACCGATGGAGTTTCAAGCGAAATTCCTTCTTTACCTGCGAGAGAAACAATCTCATTAATTCTATCTCTTTCATTAGTACGAATTCTATTAAGAATTCTTTCCTCTTCCTCAATTGCTTTTTCAATTTCAGAAATTACATTTTTTACAATTGCTTTCTGTTGAAGGATCATTGCTTCCTTAAGGGAATGAAGATTATGCAATTGATTGACAAGCAGTTCAAAAAGTTTTTTAGTTTCCATTATATCAACTTTCTAAATGATTTAAATAACCGATAACACGTGTAACATAATTTTTAGTCTCTTCAAAAGGAGGAATCCCTTTATACTTATTTACATTTCCTGGTCCGGCATTATAAGCCGCCAAAGCTAGTTTCAAATCCCCATCATATTGTCGAAGCATTTGGGATAAATATTTAGTCCCCCCGAAAATATTTTCTTTAGGATCAAATACATTTCTGACACCCATGTCTTTTGCAGTAGAGTCTATTAACTGCATTAATCCCTTAGCTTTTGCAGTTGAAACTGCTGATTCTTTCCCGGCTGATTCAGCCAGGATTACTGATCTTATAATATTTTTATCAACTCCAAATTCTCTTGATGCGTCCTGAATATGATCTTCGAAACGATTTACTCGTTTTAATGATTCCATGCTTGGTCGAATACCCGTTCCGAATCCGTCTGTATTATTAATTTTGATTTTCTCAAATCTCTGCATCGGTTTAACTTTAAGATTCAACAAATCGTCATTCGACAGTTTTTCACCGGTTAATTTGAAATAAATCATTTCCGCAATTCCCAAACCTTTACCCTGCGACATTTTCGAAGAAATTTCACTTTGAAAAATCGTGTCGAAATATTCTCCCCCCATACTTTCTTCACCGAAAAAACCATCTGTTGTTTGAGTCATACTCTTTAACATCATTGACGTTAACAAACTTTCAAAATCTCTAGCTGCTTTTGCATATTTAGCCTTTTCCATCGGAGTTTTTTCGACTCCTTTTTGAGGCTCTGCAATGTGTTTTTGCTCGTTTGATATTTTAAGATTAATACTTTCCATATTAGATTATAACCAAATCAGCTATTAATGCGCCTGCTTCTTTTAAAGCCTGAAAGATTGCTATAATATCTTTAGGTGATACTTTTAATGAGTTTAATGCCGCTGCAACTTCCTGTACGTTTGAAGCCCCTTCAATTGCTATAGCTCTTGATGAATCTTGTGTTGCATAGGGAATTAGATTATTAAAAACTTCTGTATTTCCTCTGGAAAAAGCACCCGGTTGCGAAATAATCGGATTCGATCTTATTGCAATATTCAAACTGCCGTGAGAAATGGTTACTGCCTTAATAATAACACTGCTTCCGGCAACAACCGTTCCTGTTTTTTCATTTAGAACAACTTTAGCAAGATAGTCTGTCTCAACAGTAAGCCCTTCAAGTTCAGATAGGAAGTTTACAATATTGTTTTGATTAGCTAATGGAACGACAATTTTTATTTCTGATGCATCTACCGATTTTGCCACATCTGTTCCAAATTTTGCATTGATAGCATTTGTAACATTATTGGAAGTTGTTAAGTCAGGTGATTTTAAAAATAGATTTACCTCTTCTGTGTTTTGAGAAGCTACCGGAAGTGCTTCTTTTAAAATTCCCCCCTGAGGAACTCTCCCTGCCAATGTGTGATTTTTGCCAATACGATTTCCTGTAGGTGTATTAAAATCAAATCCGCCAACAGACATAGGACCCTGTGCATAACCATATACAAAGCCGCTCATACCGGACATTGGTGTCATTAGTAAGGTTCCGCCGAGAAGACTAACAGCATCTCCCAATGATGAAACAGTTACATCAAATTTTGCTCCCGGTTTCAAATATGAATTAAGCGTCGCGGTAACCATTACAGCTGCAACATTTTTTGTTTTTATATCAGTCTGAGGAACAGTTATTCCAAATCGCTTTAGCATACTGGTAATAGATTGAATAGTGAATTGTGCTCTATGGCTATCACCTGTTCCGGCTAATCCAACCACTATTCCGTAACCAATTATTTGTTCGGCATCATCTCCTGCAATGTAAGCAATGTCTTTTATGCGTTGACCATTGATTGTTGAAATCAGGATTGTTAAAAGTATAAATATTCTAATTGCTGTTTTCATAAATCACCTAAAAAAGCCAATGAAATAATTTTGTCAACCAACCGGGGGACTGCGATTTATCAATCATTCCCTTACCCTCAAAAAGGATTTCGGATTCAGAAATGTTGTACGATAATACCGAGTTATCAGCCATAATATCTGATGTTCTGACGATTCCCCTAATTTTAATAATTTGTTCTTCGCCATTGATAACTATTTTTTTACTCCCTTTTATAAAAAGATTTCCGTTAGACAAAACTGAATCAATTGTCGCGCTGATTTTTGTTTTGATAACTCCGGAAGTTTTAGTTGAACCTGAACCGCTAAATCGGTTGCCGGAACCTAAACCAAAATCAGCAGTAGGGAGTTGATTTTTGCCTAATCCACCAGACATATCAAAACCGATATCGCTTTGTCTTCCGGTGGATGTTTCGGCATTATTGGAAGCTAGTGAAGACTCAACAACCAAAATTGTTATCGCATCACCGATAAATGCTGCTTTCTGATCTGAGAAAAGTGATCTTCCCGAATTGTTTCTCATGTCCTGAGAAAAGAGGGAAGCTGATAAAATCAAAAATGTTATAAATGTTGTTTTCATAAAATTACTCGATTATAGTAACGTTCTTTGAATCTATTATTTTTGCTTTAAATAGTTTTTTATCTTTTGATGCGATTCTGATAATGTCGTCAACACAACCCTCTTGGCGGGCTATGGCATCAATAGAAATTACCACACTTCCATGTTGCGACTGTGCACTTATTAAATCACCGTTCTGAATGACCGGAATCTTCTCAAGTAATTCAGTAATAATTACATCACCTTTTTTAATTAATGATTTTGTCCTGAATAAATTAGGATTATCCTTTTCAGTAAGTACACTTCCTCTAATTCGGGCAACATCAACTAATTTTACTTCGATATCTTCTTCCGATAAAACCATCTTTTTATTAATATTTCTTTTTGCTGAAAGTGCATTCTCATAAAGTTTTAATTTCACTGTAATAAATGATAACGAAGAGCTTTTTCCTTTTGCTAACTTTACAGGTATATATGCAACATCATTGGAAAGTTTAAAGTCACGATCATTATCAATTACCAAGTTTTCAGTCTCTTTTGGTGCATAGGAAATTTCAAACTCATACTTCTGATAACCGGACAATTTTTGATCGAGATAAGCTTCAATCTTTTCTTTCAATTGATCGGGTGAAGAGATAGTAAATAACAATATGAGTAAAAAGTTCAGCACTATATTTTATCCTCTTTTAAGATTGTTTGCCATCGTCATCATCTCTTCAACAGTCTTTACTGTCTTGGAATTAATTTCATAAGCACGCTGTGCGGAAATCATTGCAATCATTTCTTCAACCACATCAACATTTGATGATTCTAGAAATCCTTGATGGACTTCACCAAATCCTTCAGCACCTGGTGTTCCGATAAAAGCTTGCCCTGAAGCTTCTGATTCAGCATATAGATTATCACCTAATGCAACTAGACCTCCTGAATTTAAAAATCTTGCGAGTTGAATATCGCCTATGGCTGCAGAGTTTCCACCGACTTCAAGCGCTACTACAGAGCCATCTCTTGCCACTGAAATTCCCAATGTATTTTCTGTTAATGTTAATTCCGGATCAAGTAAATATCCCCCCGACGTAATGAGTTTTCCATCAGAATTAACTTTGAAAGAACCGTCTCTTGTATAAGCAAAAGTTCCATCTGTTTTTTTTACCTGAAAAAAACCGTCTCCTTGGATTGCTATATCAAACTGATTATTGGTAGCTGTAATATCACCCTGTTTAAAAATCTTTTGTGTAGAACCGGGTTGCACACCATTACCAACTTGAATTAAATTGGAGCCTGAAACTCTAATCCCTGAAGTGCTGGTGGCTAATGGATTAACAGATACTTCCTGGTACATCAAATCTTGAAACTCAGCTTTATTTTTCTTAAAACCGGTAGTATTCATATTGGCAATATTGTTCGATATTACTTCAATATTTATTTGTTGTGCATACATTCCGGATGCTGCTGTTCTTAAAGCTCTTGTTGACATATTATCCTCTTTTAAACTTTCCCGATTTCATTTGCTTTTTCTAAAGATTGATCCAAGTATTGAATCATTTTATAAGTTGATTCATAATCTTTACTCAGATTAATCATTGCTTCCATTTCTAATATTGGATTTACGTTTGATTCTTCTAAAAATCCTTGCGCCAATTGATATTCTTCCTCAGGAACCACTTCAATATTGGAATCCTCAAAAACGAAATTTGATGCTGCCTTTAATAATTCATTATTTTGATTAATAAATCTGACTATCAAAAAAGCATCTACTACTTCTTCGCCATACTTAATTTCCCCCTCTTTGCTGACTGAGACACTTCTGTTTTCAGACAACATCGAATTTGAAAAACTGATCTCACCATTTTTACCAATTACTCTTTGTCCCTGGGAATTAACCAAAAATCCTTCATCAGAAATTTGAAATCGACCATTTCTAGTTAATTGAAGACCGTTTTCGGTTTTAACAACAAATAGTCCTTCACCCGAAATTGCCATATCAAGCGGATTTGAAGTGGTTATAAAATCCCCCTGCCTGAAATCAGTAACTTGTCTAAAATGTGATTCCCCCATCTCTGAAATTATTTGCGAAAAAGGAACTTCTCGTTTAAAGCCAACTGTATTCAAGTTTGCAAGGTTATTAGAGATTATATCCATGTTTTTGGACCTTGCCTCTAAACTTCTTGCTGAATTATAAATCCCTTTAATCATGGTTTTCTCTTATACTAATTTTTTTTTGCTAATTTAAAATCGTTTAATTTCGAAGCTAGTAATATTTCCTCTCGTGAAACATTTAACTCTCTTGCCTTTTTTATTATATTCTGTTCAAGTCGCACGTCAGTTTTAGAGGAGTTAATCAAATCGTCGCGTACTGATTTCATTCTATTTCCGGTTCGAACTCGTAATCTTTCTGACCTTAGAAGATTGATTGTGTCTTTGTAACCTGAAATTTTCTTTGTGGCAACACTTAACATTTTTCTTCTTAAGAAAACAAAAGTTAACACCATCATTGATATAGTAACGAAAATGAAGAGTTTAATATTTACGGAACTTGCAGCATCAAGAATAGAAGCTTTGTTTTCAATTACGGGCAATAGTTTAGAAGCTTTCTTTTTTACCGGGGAAGAAATAGTTTTTTCCGGTTGATTCTGTTTTGTAACTGCATCATTAATTTGTTGGTTAACTAATTTTGAAATCATTAACGAATCTTCAGCACCGGTGTTTTGATTCTGTGAATTGGCTTTCAGTCCTATAAATGAGAGCCCCAAAATCATAAACGATACAAATAAACGATTTAGTTTCATTATCTCAACTTCCTTTTAAGCGGAAAAGACAATATTATCGCAGAGCCTGAATTCGGATCAGCTTTCAATTGGAATCCTCCTTCATGACGTTTAACAATATTGCGAATAATTTTAATTCCTAAATCCTTTTCATTAATCATTGACAAATCAATAAAATCAGTTGTAACTATTTTTAGAATAACATTTTCATTTGCATAACGAGTCTGGAATAAAATGCCACCGTTCGGTTTGATAAAGGGTTTAATTATGCTTAGAATATTTATTAATAATTGATTAATATAATTTTGATTGCTTAAAATCGTGGGGATACCTTCGTCAAGATCAAGAACCGATTCATATGAATTCGCTTTGAATGAAGAGCTTGTAAGTTTATGAAATTCGGTCAGTGCATTATTCAAATTTAAAGATGAAATTTTAATCCCTTCACCATTTGCCTCAGCAAATTTTACTACGCGATTAATTAATCCTTTAATGTGTGTAACTTGTTTTTTGATTGAATCAATAACTGCATTATCAATATCTTCATATTCTTTTTGAAGAAATTCAGTGTAACTCATAATTACCTGCAACGGTGAAATTATTTCTTCGAATATTCCTGATGTTAATTCCCCGATTGCAGCAAGCTTAAAGTCATTTGAAAGTTTTGATTGCGTTACCTGCAATTCGCTGTAAACAACTGCTAGTTCATTCTTTTGAATGAGTGATTGTATTTTTGGCAAAATAGTTCCAAGTAATAGCGAAATGATTTTTTCTTCAATTTGGCCTTGGGCAAATTTTTGCAATGGTGTTAAAATTGAAAAGAGCCCCCAATTTTGTTTGCCATTATAAACCGGGAAAATTAAATGGTTTAAAACTCTTTCATTTTCTTGATTATCCTGAATCAATTTTGGTTTGCGTGATTCCCAAATCCAATCAACAATTTCTTCTGCATAAAGATTATTAATAAAATCTTCATGCTTCGAATCGGTTTCATTTTCAATTGTTGAAAAACATTGTGATTTTTCCTCGAAAATGAAAAACTCGGCATTCTTAAATGATATGACTTTTTTTAATTCACGACGAAAAGATTCCATAATCATTCTAATATCCGTTGCATCATTACACTTCTGCTGCAGTTGATACAAACTCTGGAAAGTCTGATTATGAAGTCCGCTATTCTCTTCTATATTTACATCACTATCTATTTTTACTAAGCGAAGGTTAGCTCTTCTATCACCCCTGCGTGTTAAATGCTGAAGTGAATTTGAAAAAGACAGATAGCTTTGCGCTGTGTTTTTTATGACTCTCAATTTAAAAACCTTATAAAGTCTAATTGGCTCCAGAATAGATCTTTGTAGCCATTTATAAAATTGTCTATTTCTTCTGGAGAGTTGAAATTGAATTGTTTAATAGTAGTTTCACAAAGATTTGTATCTTTATCCCACTTAAAAGCACCGATGTTAAGAAACTTAGTCATATAATCTGCAAGATTAACAATATTGGTTAATTGAAATCCCGGAGATGTTTCTAAAGGATTGTGATGATGCAAAACTGCTTGAGTAAGTTCGACAGGGAAATTCCATTTTTCCAATAAAAAGAATCCGATATTTTCATGAGTGGTGCCAAGTATTTCGATTTCAGCATCATGGTAACTCATTCCATCTTTATCAACAAGGTCACAAATTGACGCAAAACTTGAGTGCATATATCTATGCAAAACCGAAAGCCCTACATCATGAAGAAAACCGCAAATAAATGCTTCACCACTGTTTGAGAAACCTAATTCTTCAGCAAGTTTTTTAGATGCTGTTCCAACCAAAAAAGAATGAAGTAAAAATTCTTTTTGATCAAGATATTTATCTGTTTTATTTTTAAAAGCTTCAATAATCGATAAAGCTGTTATGATGTTTCGTAACTCACGATAACCGAGTATAAGAAGAGCGAAGTCAATAGTTGTTACTTTACGCTGCAAACCATAAAGAGGCGAATTTGCAATTGTAAGAATCCTGGTAACCAAAGCCTGATCTTTAGAAATAAGTTTGCTCAACTCTGTAGCGTTAGTCAGCTTATTATCAAGCATTCTCATTGCTTCGGTCATGATTTTTGGTATAACCGGTAAGTTGATAACATTTGATAAAATCAACTCGGTTTTTTCTTTCTTCTTGTTAAGGTCTTCCATTTGTGTTGTCATAAGATTTTCTACTAAAAAGTTAAAGAATCAATTTGGTCTTTGTATAGTTGTTCATAACTGTTAATTAAATTTTCGAGATAAGTTTCATCTGCGAGTTTTAGAATTTCAATAATATTAAGATCTAGTTCAATGTTTTCATCCCAATCAACATTTCCAACCATATAGTGTTGAGTTAAATAATCAGCCAGATGTACAATTGCCGTTAGAGGTTTATTAGTTTCTGCTAATGAGGGTTGATGATGGAAAAGTACTGCATCCCCTAAAACCGTCGGTAAGTTCCATTTTTCAATTAAAAATTGTCCTATCTCTTCATGAGTTAATCCAAGCACTAATTTTTCAGAGTTCATATAAGAAATTTGTTGAGTTTCAACCATCTCATTTATTTTTTTGAAATCCTGATTGAAAAATCTTTGTGTTACAGAGACTCCCAAATCGTGAAGCAATCCGGCTGTGAATACCTCACCCGATTTTCGATAACCTAAATCATCAGCAATCCTCTTTGAAGCCATTGCTGTAAGGAGTGAATGATTCCAATACCTTTGTCGGTTCCATCCTTTTTCATTACTCCCTTTAAATGCTTCCATCATCGAAAGAGCAATTACGATATTTTTAATATGATCGAATCCGAGGATAACAATTGCAAATTCAATTGTTGATACACGTCTTGGCAATCCATATAAAGGAGAATTAGCAACAGCCAAAATTTTTGTTACTAAACCCTGGTCTTTACTTATCAATTTTCCCAGGTCGCCAGCACTTGTTCGAGGGTTATCTAGAAGTCTTGTTAATTCGAGCATAACAACCGGAACTGAAGGTAAATTCCTAATTCCTAAAAGGAGATTTTTGTTATAATCTCGTCTGCTGATTTGGTGTTCAATAAAATTAGTCATTTAAAACTGTAAGTTTTGCCTTTAATTGGTTAATTATTTTAGTATGAACCTGAGATACTCTAGAAATTGTAATATTCATTAATTGGGCAATTTCTTTATAACTTAAATCTTCGTAATAATAGAGAGAAAGGATTATTCTGTCACGTTCATCTAATTGTTTGATTGCTGCAGCAAGTAATGATTTTGCTTCATTTTTTTCCGTTACGACCGCGGGAGAATCCATTTCACTAGGAACAACCTCACCCAAAGTATAACCATCTTCGTCATCATTTGATCTATTTAGTGATACAGTTGTGTAAAAAGATTCATTTCGGGTAGAAGTTCCATCCGGTCTAGGCTTTATTTGAATTTTTCTAAGCTCGTCAAGAATTTTACCTCGAATTCTTTGTATTGCATAAGTCTCGAATTTAGTTCCATAATCTGGGTCGAATCTGTCAATTGCTTCGCTTAACCCTTCGATTCCATACTGAAAATAATCCCGTTCATCAAGTATATTATTGCTACCGAATTTCGAATGATGAATAACATAATGAACAAGATTAATATAATTTACAGTAATCTTCTTTTTCAGTTGGACCGAAGGTGATTGTTTATAATCAGCCCATAATTGTGCATTACTCATTATACTTACTCTCTAATTTTTATGTTTCTTGTAACTTTTTATTTTTATCTGATGCTGTTTTGTTAACCGATCTGATAAAGATTATAGCCACAACATTTAGTATTACCGATAAAACTATAAATATTACGAATGACTTAAATACAACAGCCTGCAATGGCATTCCTCTTTGACTAAAAAATATAATCGACAAGAAGAAGACTAAGAGACCAAAATGTAATATTATTTTATTCATAACTTTTTCCTTTGCTTTAGAATAGGCAAAAGTTATACCAAAAGTTATATTGATTATTTCTTGTTTTTGTTTGGTTTTGAGAGAATATTCGGTGGTATTTAACGAGGACTTTTTATGCTTTGGTCAATATTGACCACTTGACTGAATTTAGTAATTTCTTTTGCGCATCGGTTAATAGCGTCTACTGTTTCGCCTTTAGAAAACCTTTCAAGAAACAGCTCCTGTGCGATTATTGATTTACTTACCCCTGAATCAAAGTTTATAGTTCCGCAGTACGAAATATCAACTTTTAAGAAATGTTTAACTGCCTTATTTAAATTTCCGTATGCATTTACTGCTTCTTGTGCTGTCGTTGCTCTATTAATTATTACTCCTATTTTCCCGGTTGAATTTCGACTTTTTAACAACTTCACAATTACATAGGCATCCATTACTGCGGTTGGTTCAGGAGTAGCAACTATTATTTTTGATTCACTTAAAGAGAGTAAATGAAGTAATTCATCACTCGCACCTGAACCCGTATCGATAAAAATATAATCATATTTATGCTCAAGCGATTGTATTTGTATCATTAGACTATCAATAATGCCATGTGATATTTCAGGGAAATCAACTTTGCCTGATTCCCCAAAAATTATATGTAGATTCGCGTTATATTCGGTAATCAAATCAGCCAGCAACTCCTTCTGAAGTATAAAACTTGAAATGTTTCTTTCAACCCTTTTATTCATCATTATATTGATGTTGGAAAGATTCGGATCAAAATCTATTAGAAGAATTTTCTTCTGTACTTTTGATAAGGCAAAAGCTATGTTCAGTGAGAGAAACGATTTCCCGGTTCCTCCCTTACCAGAAGTAAAAGCAATAACTTTGTTTGCTTTTTTTACAAGCTGTGCTGACTTCAGTTTTTCCAATTCCAATATTCGACTAAGCTGGCCAATCATTTTGAAATTCTATCCGAATAAATAAGTTTTGCAATAAAATCAGAATCCGCTGCAATTATATCATCTGGAATAACCTGTCCGTTTGTAAGAAACACAACAGGAATTCCTGTATTTGAAACCAGATTCAGAATATTTCCATGGGCAACTGATTCATCAATTTTCGAGAAAATATATGAACCGTAATTGAAAATCTTAAATTTATTGGCTGTATCAATCAAATTTCTTGTTGAACTTGTTGCACTAAGGACTAACATTGTTTCATCAATAGTTATGTTCTTTACAAATTCCAAATTCTTTTTCAACTGATTTGCGTTTTGTGGACTTCTGCCGGCAGTATCGATAAAGACAATATCCTTCTTACTAAATTTTTTCATGAGTTCGGGCATTTCTTTAGGCTCATAAGCTGCGAGCATATCAATATGACTAACCTCAGAAAATATTCTAAGTTGATCAAGAGCACCGAGACGGTAAGTATCAACGGAAATCAACCCTACATCAAGGTTATGAATTATCTTTGCAATTAGAGCCAATTTTGCAATACTTGTTGTTTTACCAACACCAGTAGGTCCAACAAGAACAACTGTTTTTGTAGTTTTTTGAGGTCTAAGTTCAAAATCAGAAGTCGATAATAGCGATGAAAGACAGGACAAAGTATAACTTTCCAAATTTTCGCGTGTAAGAATATGTTGATATTTTTTCAGTTGTTCTAAAACTGTAGTAATTATTGTCTTTTGAACTTCTTTTTGAACTAGGGTATGAATTATCTCTTTTAATTCCTTTTCAAGTTCAAGTTTATCTTCTTTCTGCTCGAATTTATTGTGCTGTTTAACTGATGTAGAGGGTGGTTTTATCGCCGTAGATTTTGTCTTGGAATATACCTTATTGTTAATCTCATCCAACTCTTCTTCAAATGATTTTTGAGAATGAGAAGTCGATTTGGTTTTGGTATTAGATTTAACAATCTTTTCATCCTCTTCTTCAATTCCGGCAGATATCTCGAACATTTTTTTAATACCGAGTTTTAAATCTGCATCAATTACGCGAGTGCCAAGAATGATGGCTTCGGTTCCGAATTCATCTTTCATTTTCTCAGTAGCTTCGCGCAAAGTTTGAGCAACGAATTTTTTAATTTGCATTTTGAACCTCTATACTATCTATGAACTCAATTTCAATTTGTGAGGGGAGTTCGGAATATGAAAGCACCGAAAAGTCCTGAAAACTTGAGTTTATTAATCTATAAAAATATGGACGAATTGTAGCTGATGTTACTATTACTTGCGGATAGCCAAGTAGTGTAAAATTATTTTTTGATTTCTCGATACTATTGTTTAACTCTCTAAGCATAGTTGGACTTAACCCAAGAGTACCAATCGCATCTTTTTGATTTTGTAATGAACGGGTGATAAATGATTCCAAATTTTCGCCTATTGCAGCCGCATGAATAATCCCATTATTATCCTTAAACAAATTTGCAATTGTATTCCCAATTGAGTGCCTCACGTATTCAGTCAGAACATCAATGTTTTTGGTTGCTTTAGAATAATCAATTAAAGCTTCGATAATCTGAACTAAATCTTTAATGGGAATTAATTCCTTCAATAAATTTTGAAGGACCTTTTGAATGGTTCCAAGTGAAAGTGCATCCGGATTAATATCATCAATCACTGCAGGATATTCTTTCTTCAAATTTTCGAGTAGTTGTTTTACCGATTGTCTTGTTAAAATTTTATCAAAGTTATGTTTTAGCGTTTCTTGAAGATGTGTTGAGAGTACAGATATTCCATCAACAACAGTAAAACCGAGAAGTTCCGCTCTATCTTTTTCATCTTTTGAAATCCAATAACTGTTTAACCCGAATGCAGGATCTTTAGTCGGAATTCCATCGAGTGACTCATCAATTCCACCATGGTTCATAGCTAAAAAACGATCCGTATGAATTTCGTAAGCCGAGATAATATTTCCTTTAATTTTTATAATATATTCATTCGGATTTAATTGAAGATTATCGCGTACTCTTACCGGTGGAATTAAAACTCCATATTCCAACGCAATAAATTTTCGTGTTGATGATATTTTTTGAAATAAATTTCCACCTTGATTTTCATCAACTAAGCTTATCAATCCATAACCAATCTCTATTTCGATTGGATCAACTTGAAGGTATTGTTCAACTTTTTCTTCAGTTGATTCAGGAACTATTTCTTCTTCGGTTAAAGTTGGTACAACTGCCAATGCTCGTTTCTGAAGAAAATAGGCACCGCTTCCCAACCCAATACTAAGCAGAATAAAAGTTACAGTAGGCATACCCGGGACAAGTCCGAATAAAAATACTGCACCCGATACAATTCCAAGAACGCGAGGATTTGAAAAAAGTTGCAATTTCATTTGTGTATCAAGAGCTGTTCCGGCTGCACTTCTAGTCACGACCAAACCGGCTGCTGTGGCAATTATTAGAGCGGGTATCTGAGAAACCAAACCATCACCAATAGTTAATATTGTATAGGTTTGAATTGAATCAACAATAGATAAATCCCTTTGCCCAACACCAATTATAAATCCGGCAATAATATTAATTGCGTTTATTATGAGCCCGGCAATCGCGTCTCCTTTAACAAACTTACTAGCTCCATCCATTGCACCATAAAATTCAGCTTCACGACTGATATTTTCTCTTCGTGCTCTTGCATCAGCTTCAGTTATTAATCCTGTATTCAAATCAGCATCAATAGCCATTTGCTTTCCGGGCATTGCGTCTAGTGTAAAGCGAGCAGCAACTTCTGAGATTCTACCTGAGCCTTTAACAATAACAATGAATTGTATAATCACCAAAATGATAAATACTATAAACCCAACTACAAAATTTCCACTAACTACAAATGTGCCGAAGGTCTCAATTACTTTGCCTGCATAACCTTCAATTAAAATTAATCTTGTTGAACTGATATTAAGAGCTAATCTGAATAGTGTTGAAACAAGCAATAAACCCGGGAAGACTGAAATATCAAGCGGAGATTGTATGTATAAAGAAACTATTAGTATTAATACAGCCACTGTAATATTTACTGCCAAGAAAAAATCCAAAAACATCGTGGGCAAAGGGATAAGCATTAATCCGAGAATAAAGATTAACCCAAAAGCTAAAAGTATATCGGTATTTTTACCAAGGAAGTTCATTATCAAATAATACTCTTTTTCTTTTTAGATTCTTTTAATCTAAAGACATAAGCCAGTACCTGTGCAACGGCTTTGAATAACGAAGCCGGGATTTTGTCCCCAACATCACACATTTTAAATAACGCACGCGCTAGTTCTCTATCTTCATGCAATGGAACATTATTTTCAACTGCAATCTTTTTTATTCTTTGAGCTAATTCATCAACCCCTTTTGCCACTACAGTGGGAGCCCCATCTTTTGCCATATCATATTTTAAAGCAACGGCATAGTGAGTCGGGTTTGTAATAACTACATCGGCAGTCGGAATTTCAACCATCATTCTTTGGCGTGCAGCTGCAAACTGAGCTTTTCTGATTCTGCTTTTTATTTCCGGATCACCATCCTGCTGTTTATATTCTTCTTTGACTTCATGCTTTGTCATCATCATATCTTTTTTAAACTTATATTTTTGAAAAGCGAAGTCCGTTGCAGCAATTAGAATATAGATGAGTGCGAGTTTCCAGACTAAGGAATATGCCGAATCAAGCATAAAACTTACAATCTCTTCTACTGAAAACTCGAGTATTGATGTTGACGCTGCTATTAATTCTGTTAACATCATGTATGTGAAACTACCGATAATAATCAATTTAAAGATTGATTTCGCAACCTCGACAACAGCCTTAGATGAAAATAGATTTTTTATTCCCTTAAACACATTCAACTTATCAAACTTTGGTTTAAGTGCTTTTGATGCAAACTTTAAACCGACTTGAGATATGTTTGCAACTAAAGAGACAATTACCAAACCGATTAATAGAGGGGCAAGAATTGCAATGAAATAGAGATACCCTTTAAAAGCATATTCAATAAATAAATCTTTGTTTAATGTAAGTACATCGAGTGAGCTAAAGATGAATTTAGAAAACCAAGAAATTTTTCCACTCACCCATGATTGACTTATATAAAGAAGCAATAGTCCCGAAACAAAGATAGAAACCGAATTTATTTCAGTACTTTTTGCAACTTGCCCTTTATCGCGAGCATCGGTTAATTTTTTCGACGTCGGTTGTTCGGATTTTTCTTGTCCGTCATCGGCTGCCATTAATTACCCATCACTTGAATAAAAGTATAAAGTTTACCTTCATATTCTTTCAGAAGGTTTTTAATTAAGTATATGTAAAGTGGAATAACTATAGCAATCATAGTTAAACCTAAACCAATCTGAATTGGTTGAATAACAAAAAAGACCTGCATCTGAGGTATTACACGTGCCAAAATTCCTTGAGCAATGTGTAGAAGGAAAAAAGAGACCATAATAGGTGAAGCAATCTTAACGGCTATCACAAAAATTGTTGAGGTATATTTGACAATAAGAGTTAAAAGAGACTCCGAAACCCCGAACTCGCCAATCGGAATAATTGTGTACGAGTAGGCTAAACCTTTAATAACATAATGATGCCCGTTTATTAAAAGGAAAATTATGGTTCCTCCGAAATAAATAAATTCACCTATGACATTATTATTCGATTGCTCCATTGGATTAAAGACGTCAGCCATTGTTAATCCGACCTCAAACCCTATTAATGTACCTGCATAAGAAATACCCCAGAACACAAAATTCAACATAAAGCCTATCAATAGTCCCGATAAAACTTCTTTAATCCCGTAAATAAATAGTGACCATCCTGAAACTGAAATTGTTATTGCACTTCTGTCTAAAGTTAAAAATATTACATACGCAAGTATTAAAGCGAGAAACAACTTGGCGGTGGATGGAATTCCTTCATTATTATATATCGGAGAAACAAAAAGAGCCGAAGTTATTCGAATAAAAATCATCAAGCCTATAACAAAATCATTAACCGGTATTGAGTTCATTTTATCATAGTGTTAAACATTGTAAACATTCTGACTGTAATCGCTATCATTTTATCAATCATCCAAGGCAGAAGCAAAATAATTGTAAGTGCGGTTACTAATATTTTAGGTACGAATGTTAATGTCATTTCTTGGATGGATGTTGCTGCTTGAAAAATTGAAATAAAAATACCTACAATTAATGCAACACCAAGCACAGGCAGAATAATTATAAATGCAGTAAAGAAGGCTTCTTTCAAAACTTGGACAACAACTTCCTCTGTCATTTATGAAAAACTCCTTACAACCGAACCGATTATTAAATTCCAACCGTCAACTAGAATGAATAATAATATTTTAAATGGAAGTGAAACTAACATCGGGGGCAACATCATCATACCCATTGACATAAGTATACTGGCAATAATCATATCCACCATTAGAAATGGAATAAACAAGAAAAACCCGATGATAAAACCTATCCTCATTTCACTTATAACGAATGCCGGGATTACTATATATGTTGGTAAATCATTTTTATTGTTTGGTCTGTTTAAGCTGGCTAAGCCGATAAATAATTCAAGATCTTCATCTCTAACATTCTTAAACATGAAATCACGAATCGGCTCTATCCCCTTATTATAAGCTTCTTCAACCTCCATTTTACCGTCGAGTAAAGGTTTAATTGCTTCATCATTTACTTTATTCCATGTTGGTGCCATTACAAAAAATGTGATGAATAATGCCGTTCCTGCCAATAACTGACTCGGTGGCATTTGTTGTGTACCTAAAGCACTTTTGAGAAAATGAAATACGATAATAATTCTTAAATAAGCTGTTGTCATTATCATTATTGAAGGGGCTAATGACAATATTGTCATTAATAATAAAACTTGTAACGTGACAGAAACATCTTTTGGGTTCTCGGCTGTTCCAATATCTATACCGATTTTGGGGAGTGGGATGGGTGTTCCCTGCTGGGCGCTTACGTTTAACGGAAGGAATAATAAAACTCCGAGAATCAGTAAAATTAAAAAACTACTCTTTTTCATCTCATTCCAAGATTCTTTTTAATCATATCTGCGAATGATGAACTTTGTATATCATCTTCTTGATCTAACATTTCATCTTCTTCTGCATCGATTTCTTTAAGGAGAGTTATTGATGATTCACTAACACCCAGAACTAACATTTTATCTTTAACTCTAACTACAGAAATAAATTTCTTCGGTAAAAGCATTTGAGTCCCAACTATTTTGATATTAATTCCGCTTGCTTTTCCTTTAGATAGCGAAAAGGAATATTTTCGTACAACCATTAACAATCCATATAGCATAGCTATAATGATTAGAAGAGGAAGTAGCATCTTAATGATATCGAAAAAATCCATTAATAGAGTCCTTTAAGTTGTGTTGCGGCATCGTTCAGATTTGTAATACGAATTCCGAAATGCTTATCAATTACTACGACTTCCCCTTCAGCAATTTTTTTATTATTTGCATAAATATCGACAGGTTCGCTGGCAAGTTTATCAAGTTCAATTACATAGCCACGCTCAAGCTCAAGGATATCTTTAATTTGCATTTGCGTTCTACCTAATTCAATATAGACATTTAACTGTAAATCACTTAAAAAGGTAAGCTTCTCCATCGAGCCGCTTCCCGACCTAAGATTTGATTCGTCAAAATCATCAAACTCTACTTCTTTAGCTTTAATTTTTGAGCTCTTTTCTTTTTCGTTGAGATTATCATCTAAAAAATCTGACATTTTTAATCCTTTATTTTGTTTCGTTCGACGAAATACGTTGAGTTATTTTTACTGCTTTATGATTATTAAGATTGCCTGATTTACCAAGGAACATTGGCTTGTTTTGAACTTTAACAATGTGCTCTTCACCTATTTTCTGTTCAAGCATTATTACATCCCCTTTTTCTAGATTCATCAATTCTTTTACTGAAATAACCGTCTTTCCAAATTCAACTGAGACAGGTAAAATCGCTTTGTATAAATGAGAAGTAAGAATTTCCTGCGCTGTTACTCCCTGATATCTAATGGGTCTTATGGTAGAAAGTTTTTGTGAGGATAATTTTGCTAAAATTGTATCAAACGCAAAGGTAGCAAAAGATAAGTTCATCAGATAAGATTGTTCACCAATCATAATTTCAAAAGAGAGGAGTAATACTGATTCATTTTGCGAAGTGATTTGAGCGAAGTCTATATCGGGTTCAAATCTATCAATATTAAATTCGAAATCATCAACAATTTGCCATGCTTTCCTTAAATCAGCGAATATTCTTTCGATAACAACATGAAGCACTTTTTGTTCAATTGGGGTAATCATTTTTGTTTGTTTTGTACCGATACCATTACCGCCTAAAAGCCTATCAACAAGTGTAAGCGCAAAATCAGTACTTAGTTCAAGTATTCCCTTGATGTCGGTATTCTTAATTTCGAATGTATAAAGACAAGCCGGATTAGGAACAGATAATACATATTCCGAATAATAAATTTGATCAACCGTCGGGATATTGATATTAACAATACTCTGAAGTTTTGTAACAAGAAATGAACTGAAGCTTTCGGCAAAATTTTCATGAATGTTTCTAATCGTTCTTAATTGATTTTTAGAAATTCTATTTGGAAGTCTAAAATCAAATAAAATCGGTTCGCTATCATGTGACTCTACAGGAAGAGAGTCGCCACCACTTTTAAGTAATAAATCAATTTCCTGTTGTGATAATACTTCTGCCATAATTCCTATTGTAAAATATATTTGCTGAAATAAATGTCATTTATTTTGATGCTAGGCATTCTTTGCGATAAATTACTTGCAATTTCAATCCTAAGAGTATCTTTGTATGCTGCATCGCTCAATTGCATTATGTTTTTGCTTGAAAGAAGCGAAATAACAATATCTTTAACTAACACCTGTTTAGATTCTAGTTCTTTATTATCTTCTTCACGGCTTACGTCAAAACCAATTGAAGAAAGCAAAAGTCTTTTCCCATCTGTACCGGCAGGATTAATAATAATATCTTCCATAAGAAAAATATATTTCCCCATTTCCCGGCTATTCTCCGAATTGGAATTTTCGCTTGAGTCTTGCTGGTCAGTAAGTTCTGAATCTGAATTATGTGATGGATCTTGAACTCGGCTCATTAAGATATTTGCGGTGACAAAATAAACTATAACAAGCTGGACAATGAATAAAGGTAATCCGATAATCAATACTTTAATAAAGTTTGATTTTGGAGGATCGGGAATATTTATATCTGTATCTGCCATTTTCTTCTAATCTTCATACTGATTTTTAGTAAATCATTAGTCAATGAATATGCCAGAACTTAAACTCTAAAAACGAGCAGAAAAAATGGGAATTGAAGTAGGAAAGTGGTTATTATTAGACACCTGGTCAAAAATAAAAAGGGAATCCGGTTTGGACTCCCTCTAATAAATTTTCAGAAATTACTATCTAACTAAATTTGTGATCTCCTGAAGTAAATTATCGGCTGTGGTTATTACTCTTGCATTTGCTTGAAACCCTCTTTGTGAAACGATCATTCGTGTGAATTCTTCTGAAAGATCCACATTGGATTGTTCGAGAGCACCGGATTGAACTGTTGTGCCTGTTTCTTCACCAAGTCCACCGATTCTAGGTTCACCGGAGTTAGCATAAGCGGTGTACATATTATCACCATTACTTATTAAACCATTCAAATTTGCAAAGGTTGAAACCATTAGTTGAGCTAAGTTTTTAGAACTTCCGTTTGTAAAAATACCTACAATATTGCCATACTGATCGATATTTAGATTTGAAAGAGTTGCTGAGGCTGAACCATTTTGACTTAATGCCGACACAACTGAACTTGCAGAAGTTTGAGTCACACCACCAAAACCGTTTCCAAAATCGAGATCTATTACTGATGGATTTGCTCCACCGTTAGGAACGAATGTTAATTGTGGATTTGTCGGAGCAATATTTTCAGGACTTAAAGTACCATCGGCGTTGAATGTGATTGTTCCACTCGATTTCACTTCTTGTCCGTTATCGGTACTTGTACCGGGAACAGATGCTGTCCAGGTCCATTCATTATCACCAATTTTTGTGAACTTCATTGTAACTTGATGCGCAGTTCCAAGAGTGTCAAATATTGTTACAGAACCAGTAACGATATTAGGGATTCTATTTCCATCCGCTGAAATACTGAGTGTTGAAGTTGATGCGTTTTGGGAAACAACTTTGGGGTTAAGGATAAAATCGATATTGTTTGCAGGGATATTTATTCTATTATTTACACCATCAAGTAAACCGAGAGAAGCTGCATTCAATACCCAACTTCCATTTCCATCATCTTCAAATTGTAGAGGTGATATAGTACCGCTTTCAATTGAGACATCTTCGGAATCTAAAACTTTCCAATCTAAATCGTATTCATTCGGATTTGCTGTTTTGGTGTAAGTAACTTCTAATTTGTATGACTGACCAAATTCATCATAGATTTTGGTTTGACTCGTAAATGGACCAGGCAATGCTGAATTAATATTTCCTCGTTGAACAACTTCTTCGGTTCTTGTTAGAACTGAATTACTCTTTAAATTGCCACCCCATTTAATTTTGTCAGTTGCAACTGCAGGTAATTTTAAGTTTGTATCAATTTTTATATCTTCTAAATTGTTACCGGGAGGTATTGCACCGTCAGCACTTGCAACTTTACCTTGTACAATTGCACCATTTTGGGTACTTACTAGTCTTCCGTCTGCATCAAATGTAAATGCGCCGGCTCTAGAATAAAAATTTTCTCCATTACTTTTAAGGACAAACATACCTGGACCCTGCAAAGCTAAATCGGAAGTAATACCGGTTCTCTCAAATGTACCTTGATTCCAGTTTCTATCAACTGAATTAACTTTCATTCCGAGACCAATTTGGAAAGAGTTTGTGCCGCCCGAATTTTCTGTAGGGTTAGTACCGGCTTTAATGAATTGATTAAATGTATCGCTAAAAGTAACACGTGAACTTTTGAAACCGATTGTGTTAACGTTTGCAATGTTATTACCGATTACATCCATCATTGCTTGATGATTTCGTAAACCGGAAACGCCAGCGAAAAGTGAATTTAAAAGTGCCATGATAACCTCCTAAGGTTGTTTTGATTTTTTTGATACAACGTCAGTCAGTCGGTTGTATCCAGAGCGTCCTCAAAAGGTCCCGCTCTAAGTTATTTGTTTATTAATTAGTTTTTATGCGAAAACCACACTGTCGATATTAGTAAAAACATTATCTTGTTCTTCCCCAACCTGCATTGCTGTAATGACTGTTCGGTTAGGAATGTTTACGATAAATGCTTTATCTCTCATCATTACTAAAGAATCCTTTGCTCCTTTTAATTCGGCTCTATTAACAGCCGATTCAATTTTATTTAATTCGATATCATCCAGATGAATGTTCCTTGATTCTAATCTTTTAAGAGCATGGTTAGAGAATTTTACTTTCTCTAATTCTTCCTGAAAGATCGAATTAAAGTTCTCTTTATTATTCTTTACCTTTCCGGGTGCATAATCATTGTTGGTGACTATCGGAATAAAAGGTACTTTTACTCCATTTATTTCTGACATTATTTTTCTCCCGTTGGGGTTGTTGGATTAATAATTTCTAAAATATCTGATAACATATATTCGTTATTTCCGACTAAAAGTTTAGTCCCTGCATCAGTATATTTTACTCCATTAATTCTTCCCCAGATAAATTGTTCGGTGATTATATTATTCCCCGCAACACTTTTTGCTTCAACTGAGAAAGTATATTTACCATCAGGAACTTTATTACCACTATTATCGTAATAATCCCAAAAAAGTTTATTGTCACCTTCTGATAATCCCTCAGATTCAAAAGTTTTTACAAGTACACCTGCTTCATTATAAACTTTAACCGTTACACTGGCAGCATTTGATGGAAGTTTATACCCAATTGTCATTCCATCGTCGCCTTTAACATTCAACACATTGCCGGCAAGTTTTACATCTTTACCGATTAATGTTGCTGACATTGTATTGTTTATTGATTGCGTTAAGTAGTAATTGGCATCAATACTTTGAGCAGTCAATTCATTTAGATTTGACAATTGCTCCAAAGAACTGAACTGCGCTAATTGTGCTGCAAATTCACTTCCCTCCATTGGATTTAATGGGTCTTGATGTTTTAATTGTGTTAACATCAATCTCATGAAATCATCTTTACCTAAAGAAGCTTTTCCTTTTGGAGTATTAATGTTGGTATTTGTTAAAGATGTATTTACTGGTTCAAACATGTTTTATCTCCTTAAGCAAGATATTCATATGTATTATAACCATATTGCTTTTTTGGTTTAACTTCTGTACTCTTATCAGCGTCGATCTTTTTTTCACTTCCTGATGAACTGATTTTTTTCTTCAAAAATTGTGATCGTGATGATCTTTGTTCACTATTGGCTAAAGAAACATTTATTGTAGATAGTTGAATTCCGTTTTCATTCAATGACTGCTTCAACTGTTCAACATTCGATTGAATAATCTGCTTCACTGTATCGTTTTCAACCTCTATTTTAGCAGTTAAAACATTGTTTACTGTTTCAAGTAAGATTTTCACGCTACCAAATGTTCCCGGGGTTAGTTTCATAGTTACGGAATGCTTTTCCCCGGATTGTATAATGTTTTGAATTTCTTTAACCATCTCTGTAGTTCTGACAGTCTTAAAGCTATTTGAAATATTATTTGTCTCAGAAATAGCACGTTCCTTCATTTCTTGAAGGGGTTTAAATTCCGGTGATCCATGAATTTTATCTGCTGATTTTTGATTTGATTCTTGTCTATTGGAATTCTTCTCTTGTTCATTCTTCATATCATTTTTGCCTAGATTTTCCGATGAATGAACCTGTGTTGAGGCCGATTTGTTTTGTGCTAACTCTACATTATTATCTTTCTGCAGATATACTTCTTTTTCATTAACAACAATCGGTTTCTGACTATTTATTTTTTCCGGTGCTGTTTTTATTGCTTCCTTTATTACTTCCAGAACGCTTTTAGGATTGTCAATTTTCTCAATTTTTTCTGTTGAGGAAGATTTTGAAGCTGATTCTTTATTTTGAGCGAAATCACTATTCTTTACCTTTAAATCTGCCTCTTTTAATTCTCCATGTACAATCTTGGAATTATCATTAGCTTCTATCTTATGATTTGCTGATGGCTTTAAGACCGTACCTTTGCTTTGAGTTAAATCAACAATTTCTTCGCTTTGTAGAGTGGGTTTTTGTACATCGATTGATTGTGATTTTAATTCATCTACTTTTACCGGATTACCACCAGATATTTCTGTTGCGGCTTTGGAAATGTTTTTATTACTATTCAAAACATTTATCTTATCATCCCCGGTAATTTTTGAATTCGCCGTTTGATTACTTCCGGATTTTAAAACTGTTCCTTTTTGAGCAAGATTCTCTTTATTAATATTTATTGTTTGTTTATCAAATTTAGAAGACTCCTCCGTTTCAGAAATAGTTTTAGCTGCCATTTTCAGCTCGTTGAGAGAGGTATTAATTTTTTGTGATTCTGTGTTTGCCTTTTTAACAAATTCATTATTCGACGGCTGTGCTTTTAATTCATTTAAACTAAATGGTTTTTGGGTTTCGATTGATTTGGCATGGTTCTTTGAATCAACATGAATTTCTTTCTCTGAACTATTAGCAACACCATTGTAAACAGATTGAATTGATGCATGGATAACTGGATTTTTGAGAACACCCACTTCTTGACCGACTTTATAATCTAGTGCTTGTTTCATCGCTAACTGTTCTAAAGGCAGTTTATTGCTATTGTAATCCGAATAATCAACCGTATGCACTTTGCCGGGATTTTCAAATTGCAAAAATGGAGATGAGAACATTTTTAATACCTGACTTTTTGTTAAGATATTTTGTTTACCATCTTTCATTGAAAACAATTCTGCAGTAGCTTCATTTTTACTAAGAGTTTCGGATAATTCTGGCTTAACATTTTCAACAATCTTAACACTAAATATTTTAACTGTCTCTGTAACAACTTCTTTTATGGAGGCAGTTACATTTGATGTTACCGACTCACTTTGGATTTTCGCTTGTGAAGTTGACGGCTGTTCAACAATGATTTCATTTTTGACAATATTCTTGATTACGGATTCATCCGCCGGTTTTGATTGAATACTTATTTTTTGATCGGTTGACACCTTAGATTCGGCTGATTTATCAACATTAGGAACGACTTCAGGACTTTTTAGCAACACCTTATAAACAACTTGATTTGGAGTCGATTCTTCTTTTACATTTTCATGCTGAACAGACAATCCATTGACTACTTTGTATTCAATAGATTGAACTTCGGGCTTATTTAAAATTTGTTTAATTGACTCGTTTTCAATCTTAGCTATTTCTTTTTGATTACCTTCATTATTTCGACTCTTCAAAACATCAGCTCTATTACTAATTAAATCATTATCCATTGATTTAATTATCGGTTCGTGATTAGAGTCCTTTTCATTTTTTGCAGTCACAAATTCACCGGCAACATTCTTAACTTCTTCATTAGTGTTTAATGGAGTATTAGCTTTAATACCGGTCTTACTCTTTTCTGTTGATGCATCTGTTAACTCTTTGTTATCAATGATGACTTTAGAACTGCTTAACGTCTGATGATCTAAATTTGTCGGTTTTCCCTTGGTATCAGTCTCGGTTTGCTTAGTTGATGTATTTTGATCAACAATATTATGTTGTTCATCAACCCCTTTAATTACTTCAACATCCCCATTAACCGAAACGTTTTCTAATTTTATTGTTGAAGTCGTTTTGACATTTAGATTCTCTACAGTGGACGTCTTATCTCCCGCTTCAACTTTATTCAGTATTTCTTTTGGTGAATTACTATTCTTTATTTCCTTAGATTTTATAGCCTCTTCACTCACCTTTATTGATGGACTTTTTTCTTCCATCTGAGCATTTAACTGCTTTTCAGAAATTACATTATGATGATTCAGCTCGTCTTTACCGGCTTCAATGATGGGAGAATTATTAACTTTATTAATTTCGGTTATCGTGCTATCTAAGTTTTCGTTAATCACCAAAGGCTTACTTTGATTCGGGATAGTAGATTGCTCGGTAGTTATATTCTCATTATTTGTGTTTTGAATTGGATAAGTAACTGAATTATCGGTAAATGCTGAAATACTGTTTGTTGCTTCAGCGACAGTTAAGTTTTCTTCCGATATTTCAAGTGTTACCGTTCCACCGGCTGTGGTTAAAATCAAAGCGATTTTTTCATCTGATGAAAACATCTGTTCAAGTATGTTGCCGACTTGAGCACTATCTTGAATATTGCTTATATCAATTTCTTCACCATTCGCCAATAAGGAAATCTTTTTAACAGCCGGATAGCTTTCCTTACTTGTATTTATTTCATCAATAATTGATTTTATAGCTGAACTCAAATCAGTTGTTACATATTGATTCCCTTCAGTTTTATTTGTTAGTGCCAAAACTGAATTGTCAATATTCCCGTCTGTTTTTATTTCTGTCACTTGTGTCAAGTTTTGATTAAAAAGTTGCTCAAGTTGTATAAATAAGTTTTCGAGATTCTCTTTATTAGTCGCTGATGGGATAATATTACTTGTATCAACTGTGTCTGCAGAGGGTGTGATGGTTTTGGTTTCGTTGAGATGTGAAACTAATTCAGTGACAGTTACCCCTTCAACCAATTCAATCTTTTCAGTTGAATTTTTATTCTCTTCTGTAAATAAAAGATTAGCAGGTTGAGAAATGGATTCATTTGATTCTATAAC
>JAGUXE010000080.1 GCA_020061995.1 Ignavibacteriales bacterium
ATTTTCAAAAGTTACAGGTTGATTTAATTCGATAGATGAAAAACCGGTATTAAAACCAATCGAATTATCAGTACTGTCAAATTGTGCAGCAAGAACTAATGCCGATTGTAAATCTTGGATCCCTGCTAAATCATAACCTGCATTTGTTCTATAAACTTTGTAACCTTCAAAATCTTTTTTACCCGATATTGGATCAATAGATGATTCAGCTCTTTTATCCCAATATATTGTAGATTTTAGATTTCCCGGGACAACTTTTACTTTTGGTAAGATCGGAGGTGAAGGTAAAATATACCTTGTAATAATTCCATCACCATTAAGATCTTCTCCCGCATCAAGAATTCCATTTCTATTTCTATCTTCACCGAAATAAGCTCTAAGAGCCCACTCCGCATTTGCGAATAAATTAAATTTCTGTTCATCGTTATCTAAAGCAGCCGGATCTGAACCGAATTTCTTTGCAGCCACAATTGCAAAGGTAACATTTATGGAATCTCCCGGTGCAATATTTCTCATCGAACCTAATGAAATTAATACTGATCTATTGGTTGGGGCTCTTAATGTTTGCGGTGAGATGCCATATCCATAGCGGTTATTTGAAGCAAAGTAGCCTTGAAGTCTGCGATATCTATCAAAATCTGTTTGTGGTCTAAAGAAGTTCTGATCTGTTGTTGCGGTAAACTGCCATGTATTAAAGTTAACACTATCATAATTAACATTTGTACCTAAAACTTGAAATCCGATATAACTATCAGTAAAACCAATATCTCCATCTGAATCAAATTCGTATGCAATTTTCATAGAATCTACATAGCCGTTACCGCCATGTCTGTAGAACTCTCCTCCGGAGGGTCTTCCCGTGATTTTCGTATTTCTAACAACTGCATCCGTCCATAAACCAATGTAGACACTGTCGATGTATTTGTTGGAAACATTTTTAACCCAATAATTCATTATTACAAAAAAGTTAGCAAAGGGAAAATTCCATGCATAACTTTCATGTCGTATCGCAACGCCCAATGGACTGTGATCAACAATTTGTTCGCTTGTTCCCGGGATAATTATGTTTGTATCGACATAATCCATAACAAAATCTTGATGTGAAATGGCAAATGGACTGTAATAACGTGATTCCAATAAATTGGAACGTTCTACCACTCTTGAACCAAGTGAGTTTGTAAATTCAAAGCCGCCGCTTCTTGCTGAGACGGAGGCAGCATCAACTGCACCAGTTGTTACATATGGACCTTGTCTCCCTGAACCGGAAGCATCATTGCTTAAAAATCCACCAATCCATAAACCACCATCAAAGATATGTTCAATACCACTACCAAGGGGATATTCAGCACTCGGTTGATTAGGCCATCCGACAAAACCACTTCCGTAGGTACCGAAATTAGTAATCGTAAGTCCTAGATTTCCGACATTGGTAAACTTAGTATTGTCGTCATCTAACTTCTTAGGAAGAGTTTTTTCTTGTGAAAATGATTGTGATACGAAGAATAAAATTGCTACGGAAATTAATAAAATATTTTTCATCTAACCTAAAATTTTAAATTGAACTTCAAATTTAATAAAAATATACTTCACACCAAGTGATAAAATATCCAATTGAATTATTAAATTGTTAACAATCCGGAATTCATCCAAACACTTTATCATCAAATTGTTCAAGTGTATCTTTTATTGATTTTAAGAATTTTCCTCCGACCATTCCATCAATTAGTCTATGGTCATGGGCGAGAGTTAAATACATAATCGGTTTAATTGCAATTGTATCCATTCCATCAACTTCTACAACTACCGGTTTTTTTACAACTGCACCAACTCCCAGTATTGCTACTTCCGGTTGGTTAATAATCGGAGTTCCGAATAATGTACCAAAAACGCCATAATTTGTTATCGTAAATGTACCACCGGAAATATCATCGGGAGTAAGTTTTTTAGTTCGAGAACGTTCCGCAACATCAACAATTCCACGGGCTATTCCAAGTAAGTTCTTATCCTGTGCATTTTTTATATTGGGAACAATTAAACCATTTGGTTCAAGAGCAACAGCAATACCAAGATTAATGAAACGCTTTTGTAAAATAGTTGTTCCTTCCACTGTAGAATTAACAATCGGAAACTCTTTCAATGCTTTGACTGATGCATGCGCAACAAATGACATATAAGTAAGTTTAATACCTTCTTTTTTAGCAAACGAATCTTTGTTCTTTTGAATATAATTATGGATGCGAGTCATATCAACTTCCATCAATGCTGTCACATGTACAGAAGTATCACGACTGTTAATCATGTGCTGCATTATCCTTTGCCGAATATTATCCATCGGAATTCGTTCAACACCACCTGAAACATAGGAATTATCAAAATCCTTTTTCGGTGCTGAATAAACGACAGTCGGCTTGGTTACATTTTTAATCGAATCTTGAGTTATCTCAATTTTCGGTTGTAATACCTCACCTTTATTTCGCTTTGAAACATAATTGAGAATATCATTTTTTGTTACTCTGCCGCCTGTTCCGGTTCCCGAAATATTTTCCAATTCATCAAATCCAACCTTTTCAGCCCTTGCAATATTTAAGACCAAGGGGGAATAAAATTTTGATGATTCGTTTGATCTTACTTCTGAGGCTTCATCAACAGATTTTGCAATCATGGAGTGCATTGAATCATCTTTGTATTCCGGAATTTTTTCAGATTCAATTTTTGGAGCAGCATGAGCCGCACCATGAACACTTAGTCTACCGCAGATTGTTCCAACTTCTACTGTAACTTGTTCACCGACTAAAATTTCAACTAGAATTCCTTCCGATGGTGAAGGAACTTCCGTATCAACTTTATCGGTACTTATCTCAAATATAGTCTCATCTTTTTTTACAGTATCACCAATTTTTTTGTACCATTTTATAATTGTTCCATCCATTACTGATTCACCCATTTTGGGCATCGGAATATCAATTAATGAATCCGATACTTCAGCAGGTTTAACCGATTCAGTTTGTACATCAATATTTTCGGATGCAGCAATCTCAACAACCTTTTCTTCCTTAACTTTTGCCGGTGTTGATTTGGCAATACTGGCGGCGGTCGAATCCGTCTCCAAGTAGGCTACTGTTTTTCCAACATCAACTGTATCCCCTTCAAGGAATAAAAGTTCGGTAACAATACCGTCTGCCGGTGATGGAACTTCTGTATCAACTTTATCAGTACTGATCTCAAAAAGTGTTTCATCTTTTTTAACCGAATCCCCCGGTTTTTTGTACCACTTGACTATCGTCCCCTCCATAACAGATTCACCCATTTTAGGCATCGGAATTTCGATTTTCATAATTTATCCTTAATAAATTTCATTCATATTTTTAGTTATATCAGTATTGAAGAAGTTCTCTTATGGATTTAAGAATTCCTTCACGAGTAGGTAGAATCATACTTTCCAAAATTGGACTGTAAGGAATATGTGCATCTTTTGCTGCAACACGTTTTACTGGAGCGTCAAGATATTGGAAACAAGTATCTGCAATACGTGCTGCTATTTCAGCACCAAAACCACCTGTGAAGGTATCTTCATGAATAACGATTACTTTATTAGTTTTCTTAACTGAATTGAAAATAGTTTCTTCATCTAACGGAACAATAGTTCTAATATCAATAACTTCTACCGAAAAACCTTCATCTTCAAGTTTGCGAGCAGCGAAAACGGCATCCCATAATGTTGCACCATAAGAGACCACTGTTACATCTTTTCCTTCTCGAATAACTTTGGCTTTCCCAAATGGAAGTAAATAATTTTCATCAGGTTCAGGGGCGGAAGAATAACTTTGTCGATATAATCCTTTATGTTCACAAAAGATTACAGGATCATTCATTCTTATTGCTGTTTTAAGCAATCCTTTTGCATCTGCAGCATTGGATGGATATGCAATATAGATTCCGGGAACGTGAGCAAAAATAGACTCAATATTTTGACTATGATATAAACCACCATGAATATATCCGCCAACGGCAACACGTGTAACAACCGGTGAAGTCCATTCATTATTTGAACGATAACGCATAGTTGCAACTTCACATTTTAATTGCATAAATGCTGGCCATATATAATCGCCGAATTGAATTTCAACTACAGGTTTAAAACCGGCAAGAGCCATACCTGTTGCGACACCCATTATACTTGCTTC
>JAGUXE010000082.1 GCA_020061995.1 Ignavibacteriales bacterium
AATAACTAATTTGTTATTGTAACTGCATACCTAAAAACCGTTGAAACGGTTTGGATTTTTTTTGTTCTTTTATTACCAACGGCTGAAGCCGTTGGTTAATAGATAAATGCTTAAACACCTATATCAATCGTATTCAATTAACAAATAATCCGGTAATGCTAACCGGCTTGTACTAACCGGTGGCATCTATTGGAGAAAAAAAAGCCAAGTATTTTTTTTCTGTAGGTCAAGATTTCATCTTGACCACTTGCCGCATGAGGAACTTCCTTAGCGAAACATTGCGTCCTTAGCGGTTTGTTTTTTTAACCGCCAAGTGCGCCAAGAGACACAAAGATATTGTTTCTTCTGCTTTATCTTCGTGTTCCTTGTGAAAGTCTTTCTGCCCATTGTGGTAAAATGAGAATGAAAAACTTTGCGATTTCTTTTTAACCGCTAAGAGCGCCAAGGAACGCTAAGAAATTTTAGATTTTCCTTTGCGATGCAATTTTTTCTGCTTTTATTATTATTTTTTCTCAAACTTTAGTGAGACTGAGTTAATACAAAATCTTTTTCCTGTCGGTTGTGGTCCGTCATCAAAAACATGTCCAAGGTGGGCGCCGCATTTTGCACATTTAACTTCCGTACGACGCATGAAATGGCTTAAGTCTGATTCCTCTTCAACATTCTCTTCATTTAATGGTAGATAAAAACTGGGCCACCCGCTTCCAGATTCATATTTATGTTCAGAGCTGAATAGTTCGTTTCCACAGCAGATGCATAAATACTTTCCGGTCTCTTCATTCTTATAATATTTTCCGGTGAAAGCTCTTTCCGTCCCCTTTTTTCTTGTTACAAGAAATTCTTCCTCGCTTAAAATTTCACGCCATTCATTATCGGTTTTATTAATCTTTTCCATATGTGCTTTCTAATTAGTTTTTAGTTTATAATTTTATTTATTCAGTGCTTGGTGTCTTAGAGTCTGTAGAGCTATTTATTAAAATTTATTTTCGCCACTAAGTCACCAAGGCTCTAAGAAGCGAAATCAACTTGTAATAAAGAAACTTCCATTCGAATATAAGAGTTTCATTAATTTAATCTGCACCTATTTCTAATATAGAATTTTTGAACTGTTTTAGTTAACTTATCAAAAACAAAACGGTGGATTTTATGAATGGTACCGAGCACAAAAATATTTATTATACAATTATTAATCTTGGGGGTCACGACTTATACATCTACTCAACAAGAGAAGCACTAATACACATCTCCTTAAAACTACCGAAAGAAGATTTGGATAAACACCGCTTAACAAAAGTGAAAGAAGATGATCCTTACATGTTAGGCGTACCATTACAATTACGTGAATATTTTTCGGGTGAGAGAAAAAAGTTTTCGGTTAAACTCGATTTATCCGGAACAAAATTTCAATTGAAAGTCTGGAAAGAATTAACTAAAATACCTTACGGTAGAACAATCAGCTATAAAGAGCTTGCTACAAAAACCGGTGATCCGAAAGCTGTTCGTGCTGTTGGCGGTGCAAACGGAAGTAATCCTATTCCTATTATTATTCCTTGTCATAGGGTTATAAATGCTAATGGTGAGCTTGGTGGATACTCGGGCGGGCTTGATATTAAATCGATGCTTTTAACTATTGAAGGTGTTCTTGAACCATCGATGTTATAATGATTTAAATTTTGAAACGGAAAATTAAAGTCGGTGACTGGTTTCTCTACTTTTATTTATTATCACCAAAAATTTTCTGTAAAGTTTGTTCCAGCGCCTTACCTCTCAGTTGTTCTTCAATAGCAATAATTTTTCCTTTTTCATCAACCAAAAATGGTTTTGGAATTACTACGATTTCAAAATTTTTAGCAGCTTCACTTTTAAATGCATCAGGTTGAAAAACATTTATCCATGAATTCTGTTTGCTGTTTGCTATATGATTATTAGCATCTTCTTCTTTTTTATCAAATGAGACTGATATTATATTCAATCCTTTGCTGTTAAATTTTTCATAAGCTTCGTACAAATATCTTCTTTCTGCCATGCATGGTTTACACCACACAGCCCAAAAATCAATAAGATAAACCGAACCAAGAAAACTTTCCTTTGTATAAGTTTTTGATGAATCAAACAATGCGGTAAAATTGAAAGAGGGGACTTCAACTCCGACTTTAATTTTTCTATCGGGATTAAATTGTTTTTCTATCACTTCAGTAACCGGGGCATTTTTAAAATCTGTTACCAATTTATCGTAATAAAGTTTCTGGAGAGGTTCATTATTTTTCAATTTGTATTCAAGAAATTCATTTACAAGCAAAATAAGCTTTGTGCTTTCATCTACGCTTTCATTCAAAACTTTATCAACGTAGGCTATTCTTTCCTCTTCAGTTAGGTATGAAATTGCTTTAGTTAATACATAGCCTCTAAACGTCCAGAGGTATGAGTTATAAGGAATTTCTTTCAGTAAATAAGTAAATAACGATGGATCAATTCCTTCGACATTATACTGCTGCAAATTTGTATAAAGCAGTATCAGAAAATCTTTATATCGTTTAGATTCAGTCTTTGAAATTAAATCCTCTAATTCATTTTTATAGGGAATCCAGTTATAGACAAAATCATCCGGAAAATTTCCTTGAGTAACAAAAGCTGCAAATTTTTTATCGCGATCATCTTTTAATCGTTCATCGATAATATATCTTTTTAGAATTTCTTTATCGAGTTTTATTTCTTCATCAAGAACAATTTTTTCTTCCGATTTTTTCCTTAATAATTTTTTGGGATTAAAAATAATTTTAGCTTTATTATTTTTTGTAAGGATAATTGAACGATAATCACTCTCTCTGTCAAATTCATAGCCGATTGATTCGGTTCCGTTAACACTTCTTCCTTCAACAATTCCGATTAACTGATAGCGTACTGAATCACCAGAATATTCAACGTTAATCGAGTATGTTCCGTTTTTGCTTTTGGTCATCTCAAGAGGTTCTGAAAAAAAAAAATTATTGAAGTCTCCAATAATTGCTAAATCGGAAAAATCTTTTTCGTACTCATTTAATTTCAGAGAAACATTAACTTCTAAATTTTTATAGTCATCATTCAAAAATGGAATTTGAACCGGGGAATGATCGACTCCAGAAAAAACTAGATAATGAAAACCTAATTTTTTAATTGACAAAGTAAATTCACCATTAGGCGAAACTTCTTCGGTATGAAAAACTTTTACACTGCTCAAAGATCTTACGGAAACGTTAGCGGCTTTCATCGGTTTATTATCGTAACCCAACAGCTTACCTTTGATAACAGTTTCTTGTGCGTGAAGTAAATTGACAAGGGAAATAAAAATTAAAAATTGAATCAGAAAAAATTTAGTCATAAAAACCCATATCGTTTTTTGTGTATGAATGTTAAGTTGTTAACATTCTCCACAAACATTATAATTATTTAATTTATATATTTATTTAAATATCTTAGTAATAGTAATAAGTCTGTTGATATGTGGATAAGTTAAAAAACTCTACTTAATGAACCGGTTTGCAGTTATTTTAAGAAACCCGACTGTTAATAAGTTCTTTACAAATTTGAGTTATTACCATTTTGTTGATAACTTAAATTTATTAACATTTTTTTATCATGTTATCAACATTTTTTCAACACTGTTAAGAAGAAGCAATTTCTATTTTATTTTTAATGATATTTACCGCATCTTTAAGATTGCTGTCGGTCAATAAAGAATTTTCAATCGACGTGCAAGCATGAATAACTGTAGAGTGATCTCTTCCGCCGAAATGAAGACCGATTGTTTTTAAAGATGATTTAGTAAAATCTTTAGATAAATACATAGCGATTTGACGAGCTAAAACTATCTCCTGTTTTCTCGTTTTATCGCGCAATTTATTTTCGTCTATTTTGTAATAATCACACACGCATTTAGTAATTAAATCGATACCGATATTTACTTTTTTAGCGGTTGATATTTCACCGACAATTGTTTTAGCAAGACTTAAAGTTATTTCTTTAGAGCTCAACGAAATATTTGCTAGAAGTTTAATTAAACAACCTTCAAGCTCGCGAATATTTGACGTAATGTTTGTTGCAATATATTCTAAAATATCGGGTGAAACCGTCATTCCGAAATCATTAGCTTTTTTATAGAGAATAGCCATTCGAGTTTCGAGATCAGGGGGTTGCATGTCGGCATTTAATCCCCAATGAAATCTTGAAATAAGGCGGTCATCCATTCCCTTTAAATCTTTTGGGGGTTTGTCGCTAGATAAAATAATTTGTTTACCCACTTGATGAAAAGCGTTAAATATATGAAAGAATAAATCCTGCGTTTTTTCTTTACCGATTAAAAACTGAATATCATCAACAATTAAAACATCCATACTTCTGTAAAAATTATTAAACTCATTTCCTTTGTTTGATTGAAGAGAATCAATAAAATTTACAGTAAACCTATCAGCCGAAATATATTTAACACGGTGATTGGGAAATTTATTTATAATTGCATTTCCGGCAGCCTGTATTAGATGTGTTTTTCCAAGTCCCACACCGCCATAAATAAAAAATGGATTAAACGATGTTCCCCCCGGATTATCGGCAATAGCACCTGCCGCTGCTCGTGCAAGTTGGTTACCTTCCCCTTTAATAAAATTATCGAATGTATATTTTGGATTAAGGTCAGATTGAAATTCGGGTTTATCGCTTTTAGCCGTTTCTTTTGAGTTAATAATGCTGATTATCGGATTATGATATCTTGGTTCATCAACTTCAGCTTCTTCAACAATAATATAATCGAGTTTTGCATCATCACCCAAAGAAGTTTTTAAAGCTCTGTTTAATAGAGTGCTAAAATGTTCATCAATCCATTCCCAGAAAAAATTTGATGGGAGTTGAATTGTTAAAGTGTTGTTTTTAATATCAACAGGTTTAATTGGTGCGAACCAGGTATTAAACGTCATACCGGGAACATTTTCTCTAATTACTTTAAGGCAGTCGTCCCAAATAATATCAGTTTGAGACTTAGCGAGATTTTGAGGCATATCGAGCGCAATCATAAGTTATCCACAAAGCAAAACACTGTTTTTGTTCAAAAATGAAAGAAAAATTTAACAATAGTTAAAGTTATTAATAATTTATCAACAAGTTGTTCACATTAAAAATAATCGGTTAACTTGCTGTTTTATAATGCGTTAGCCGGGCTTTAATTAAGTTTTCCCCAAAGAGAGCGCGGCTAAATATCAATTTTCCGAATTTGGCAATTGTGAAACTTTTTCACAACTATAAGTTATCCACATATTATCAACAGACTTTAAGGGCTTCTGTTAGGTCAAAAAATAGAAAGGAAAATCGTCTAGAGCAAGTTAAATTTAACAATAATTTAATATTTGTAGTAAAAATTTGGCGGCAAATGAAAATTATTCCATTTGTCGCCTGAAAGAGTTATAAAATTGACTTTAAAGATTCGTATTGAGCATTAATTGTTTTGTTGAGATCTTCTTCTGTGTGTGAGAGCGAAACAAAAAATGCTTCGAATTGTGCAGGGGCAAGATAGATACCTCGATTCAACATTTCATGGAAATACTTTCCATACAATTTTGTGTCAGATAAAAACGCAGAGTTAAAATCCGTTACAGGCTGTTCTGTGAAAAATAATGTTCCCATTGATCCAACTCGATTAAATGCGAATTTTTTATTTAATGATTTAAGATTTTCAACAAACCCATCTTCAAGAAATTTA
>JAGUXE010000135.1 GCA_020061995.1 Ignavibacteriales bacterium
CATTTCTCCTTTAAGAACATTAATTAACTGTGGAAGTTCATCAAATCCGGTGATCCTTAATATTCTACAAATACGTGGTACTTTTTCCACCAAACCCGGACTTTGCAGAAACTTTCTTTCAATATTTTCATGTCCCTTGGGATTTTCATCGACTGTTCTAATTTTGTAAATCGTAAAAAGTTTTCCATCAATGGTCAATCCACGAAGTTGAGAATAAAACGGAAAGGCTTTTGTTTCGATTAAACTTATAATGATCGATAGGAATAAAATCGGCAGCAATAATATTAAAAGTAGTATTGCCATGATAATATCAAAAATTTTGTAATTGTTTTGCTGATTCATCTGGAAATTCAGAAAGTAAATACCGAACGATTTAGTTGAACAAGAGAAAAATTTCTTTATACTGTAAACTAATAAATTTGCTAATAACTTCGGCAAAAAAAATCTGAAACTTTCATTCAAAAAAAGTAAATTTGAACAAATGATAAATATTCCAATTTAACTTAAAAGGTTTTTTATGAAATTTGATTTTACCGAAGAACAACTGATGATTCAACAAACCGCAAAAGAATTTGCTGAAGCAGAAATAGCTCCAAGTGCAGTAGAACGGGATAAAAATGCAGAGTTCCCTGCAGAGATTGTAAAGAAGCTGGGTGAACTTGGCTTTTTAGGAATGATGGTTTCTCCCGAATACGGTGGTGCCGGAATGGATACAATAAGCTATGTACTTGCAATGATTGAAATCTCAAAAGTTGATGCGAGTGTCGGTGTTATTATGTCGGTAAATAACTCTTTAGTCTGTTGGGGCTTGGAGAATTATGGCTCTGATTTTATAAAACAAAAATATCTTATCCCGCTTGCAAAAGGGGAAAAGTTAGGTGCATTTGCATTATCTGAACCTGAAGCAGGAAGCGACGCAACTCATCAAACTACAACTGCTGATAAAGATGGAGATTATTTTGTTCTTAACGGAATGAAAAACTGGATTACTAACGGAACCACTGCCGATTACTTTTTAGTTGTTGCTCAGACGGATAAATCAAAAGGACACAAAGGGATTACAACTTTCCTTGTCGAAAAAGGAACCGAAGGTTTTACACACGGAATTAAAGAAGATAAGCTTGGTATAAAAAGTTCGGATACATGTTCTCTTTCATTCACAAATTGCAGAGTCCCAAAAGAGAATATTATCGGCGAAGAAGGAAAAGGATTCAACTTTGCAATGGCTACATTAAATGGTGGAAGAATCGGAATAGCTTCTCAAGCAATTGGTATTGCAGAGGCTTCTTTAGAGGCTTCAATTAAATATGCCAAACAACGAAAAGCATTCGGAACTGAAATTGCAAATCACCAGGCTATTCAGTTTAAATTGGCAGATATGGCTGTAAAAGTTGATGCTGCCAAATTGCTTACTTTGCAAGCAGCTTCTCTTAAAGATCAACATAAAAATTATGTTAAAGAATCAGCTATGGCTAAACTTTACGCCTCAAAAATCTCAGTTGAAAATGCTTTGGAGGCAATACAAATTCATGGCGGTTACGGATATGTGCGTGAATATCTTGTAGAAAGATATTTGAGAGATTCTAAAATCACCGAAATTTATGAAGGAACTTCGGAGATTCAGAAAATTGTTATTGCAAGAACTTTGCTGCAAAAATAATGAACAAATTTTTAGTCCCCTTTTTATTGATTTTTTTTATTATCCATATTGAGGGGGCTGCTCAAGTCAGTGAAGAAGATTGGAAAAAAAAAGTTCCTAACTATGCGAAACAGAGTGTTGTTATAAGTGCGGAACCCGATTTTTCTTCCGATTCTTTTTTAGGTTCTGTTATAAAGTCGGCAGTAAATATTTATGGTTACACAATCTCTCAGCATGACGGAGATAATTGTCCATTTCATCCGACATGTTCCGCATTTTTTATAGATGCAGTAACAAAAAAAGGAGTTATTGAAGGGACTTTACTTTTTGCCGACCGGTTCACACGCGATGCGAATTTCTATAAACCTTCCGGAAAGTATTACAGACTTTCTAACGGTAAGTTTTATAATCCTGTTGAGCGATATCTTCTAAAATCAACCGAATTTATTTATGCCCCTTAAGAATAAAATTCGTTTTATCCTTTTTCTAGTTTTCCTCTTTTTTAATCAACCATCATTGCCGCAGAATGTTTTTTATAGCGATAGTTCGAGAACAGCTTTTGCAGATTTTCTTTTTTGCTCCGGCGACTTTGAATTTGCAATTAACGAGTACACAAAAATTTCTTCTTTTCACTCCGATGATATCATAAAATTCAAAACCGCTTATGCCTATACTCGATTGGGGGATATTGATAAAGGAAAATCATTATTCAAATCAATTTCAAGCAGATTGAAAACCGAAGCTGAAGAGCAAATTATACTTGCTGATTTTTTATCAGGCAGTTTTGATGAAAATATTCAAACTGAAACAATTGCCGGAGTTAGGTTTAGTCTTCTTAATTCAATATACAGCAATAAGAATGTTGATAATCAAATATTAACCCATTTTAGTGGTGAAGATTCTGAAATCATTCTTAAATTTTCAACTGAAAGAAGAGAGTTAGACCAAAAAAGTCTTTTCCTAGCGGGACTTTATTCTGCCTTAGTTCCGGGGAGTGGAAAAATTTATACCGGACAAATTGGAGATGGAATTACGGCTTTTATTGCAACTACATTGCTAACATTTTTATCGGTAGATAATTTTAAACATAATCACAATTTCAGAGGGTATCTTTTC
>JAGUXE010000400.1 GCA_020061995.1 Ignavibacteriales bacterium
GTTTTATTTTTGAAGTGCTGCCATTTGATAGTGAACCTAATCCCCAAAAGAACTTTTCATTAGATCTTTCGCTTGTTAGTGATTCTATGTATTCCTGTAGAGATGGTGCTGTTTCTTTTTCATAAGTATTAATAACCATGATGGCAGAGCCGGGAGACTCAACAAATAGATACCTTGCGCTATTTTCTCCATTATCCTCGGTTACTTTCCAATTACTTGGTATTGAAAATGAAATGTCATTTTTTTGGTATTTAGTGGTTTTCTGCAAATCAGCGGATTCTTCATCCGTTGATAAGTTACAGGCACATAAGTTCAGTGAGAAAATGACTAAAAGACAAAGGTTAATTATTTTCATATTGATTTTTCCGGCGGTCAATAATGGCTGTGGCTGATTTCTTTAGCCACTCATCAGAATTTTCTTCTGTTAATAACCACTCGGCAAGCTCAACTGCTTTTGGATTATTTTTGCTGCTGAGTTCATACAGTGCTGATGTGGCGCATGATTGCTCGTTATCATAGTCCAAAACGAGTTCAATCAAAATGTCTTCTGGTAATTCTTCCCAGTTCGGCTCAATTTCTGGATGGCAAAATTGAATTGCTCGTTTTTTATCTAATGTTAAGTTCATGTTGTTATGCTTGTTATAATATTTTGAATTACGTGTCGGGCTAACGAGGGTGCAGAAAAACATCATTGCTGAGGTTGGAGCATGTAAATATTTGATTATTCAAGTATTAAGGTTTCAATTTTAGGATTTTTCTACAGCATCAACGTCATAGCTGACGGGCGCGGCGGGGAGTCGATTGGGCGATAGTCGCGGGCTGTCACCGCGTCCGTCGTCGAGCAACTTGTTATCGCAATAATCATCTAATTGAAAATCTAATACCCAAATCTTTTCTTGGAACAGCCATGATAAAAAGTCGATCATCGTTCTTAATAGAACTCTCTGAAATTGTTTTTGAGTTATTAAGTTTGACATTTTCTTTTTCTTGTTTCAGGTAAAGCTCTGAATCATAATTGAAGCGAAGAAATCTGATTTTATCTTTGGCATCAGTGGTCTCTAAATATTCAATAATTAAATTTATTAAATCGAAAATTTGTGTATTTTTAGGAGCTTTTAGATAATGATCTTTTCCATCTGATGATGACTCAACTATGAAACTGATAAATTCTTGATTATTAAACTTTTTATATTTTATGATTTTGGCTGGTATTATGGATATGAATAAAGCAGTAATAAATAATGTGATGTATCCTGTAATGCCAAATTTATTGAAATCAATAGTAGCCAATCCAAAAAAGCCTAATGGCTCTATAAATGTCCACAGTGATGCAAAAACCCCAATAAAAATCATAATATAAGATTTTGTTTGGAGATTTGGTATGTTGCCAATTGGTGTATGTTTGGTCATTAACGATAACGTCATGTGTGACGGGCGGGGCGGGGAGTAAATTGTGCGAAGTCGTGGGCTGTCACCGCGTCCGTCGTCGACATAATTGTTAGAAGCTTTTGTTGTGTTCTTCATCAAGTAAAATAACGTCATTCAAACTGAATTTTTCATGTTTAACATTGCAGTTTATTAGCAAGTCTTTTTTTATTGGGAGCGGAATATTGTCGCCATAAATGGTTGCTGATAATGTGCTAGAATGGCTTTTATTTGATAGTAAGAATATAGGCTCTTCAAAATATATGATGCTTTTGGGAAGAATTTTTTCTATATTCATAGTTATATGCCATTCTTGAGATGTTTCTTCAATAATTAGAGGCTCTATTTTTTGCATTAGCTTTTTAGTATTTATTGTCGCTTGTGTTTTGATTATGGCTGTTAGATGATTATGGTATTTTTCAATTTTTTGGGGAATATCTTTGTTTTTAATGAAACTGCATTCTTCAGTTTTTTTGCAATTAGCAATATGCTTATCCCTGTTGCGACAATGGGAGATGTATTGGCTATGCTGAAATTTAATTTATTTATTTTCTTTTTTACATGGTAATGAAGAAACAACTTACGGTAGTATTCCCTGTTGGGAGTGCCTATGTTTAGTATCACTCTATATCGGTCGCCAAAATATGAATTATCGTGATCTCCATCGAAATCTGATATGTTTTTATAGATTGATGAACCAATATCTATAGCATCTAATTCAATAGTATCGCCTTGTATTGTTTTTTCTTCATTATTTGAAAAGTTTATATTTAATGTAGGAGTAGATGTGTTTTCACTATCTTTTTTTCCCATATCAAATATTTCATCAGGGCTTGCTTCTGTTGTTGAACTGCCTCTTCTGATATATACAACATTCTTTTTTAGCTTTCCATAGTCTTTTTTTAAGAA
Organism: Ignavibacteriales bacterium; assembly: GCA_020061995.1. Next base: position 2,335 of record JAGUXE010000400.1, read on the forward strand.
GACTGGTCTTTTAGTGTGCGTAATTTCAATAACGCCAACTTTTTTATGTTCTAAAATAATGGTTTTATATGTGAAGTTTATTGGTATCTGTGTCTTCTCATTAACAAATTGTTGAATTTGAGCATCATCGAGGTCTTCATTTATGCCTAAAGTTAATGCTTTAGTATCTTTGTTTTCTTGAACTCCAATTAGAATATGTGCGTCAGTGCGCCGCCAAGCATTCGCAAATGCTAAAATATCTTTTAACAACTCAGATTTTATAAAATCATTTTCATTATTAAAACGATATTGTTCTCTCTTAAAATCAAGAGTTGCGCTTTCGTTTTCGTATAGTAAGTCTTCGTACATATGTGTCGTGATGTTTTTGTGCTTCTAACGTCCAGCATGACGGGCGCGGTGGGGAGTCGATTGGACGAAGACGCGGGCTGTCACCGCGTCCGTCGTCGATGTGTTTGTTAGGCTTTTTTATCTGAAAAATTATTTTTTTCAACATCATAGGATCTTACATGAGATCGAATAATATTCGTATATTGTATTTTAGCCTCATTCTTTGTTATTAGCTTTTCTTTTTCTGCTTTGCGAACTTGCTCAAGTGCCTTTTCAGTATTGGGATCGTACTTGTGACCTTTAATTATTACAAAATGCACATTAAATAAAAAAATCCCAAACGGTATGAAGTATTCTAATCTTAGTGCATCTGGATTAAGAAAATCTATTTTTTTAATAGCCGGTAGAAAAAGCATTGATAACCAATGAAGTACTATGCCAAAAAAACCCCCATTGCAGTTCCTGATGGATTTTTAAGGAAGAGCAGATCAATTGCACGTTTAATTATTGATGTAATATCATCATAAATATTATTGTTCACACCTTTCTCCCAAGAACACCGTCATGTTCATATGTCTTTGAATCCTTCTCGGCTTTTGGAAAAATGCTTTTCATTCCATCATCATTAAAGAAATCATTTTTATCGAAATGCTCATCAATGTATTTGATTATCTCAAAAGCTTCGTAATAGTTATTTCCGTACCATCCTTTCTTGATTCTTGTTTTTATAATTCGTTGATTGAGATGTAGCAATAATATTAAAACTATGGGTATGGCAATATAAAACAAATCCAAGTAATTTAAAAAAGACATTAAAGTCAAAGCTATGATGGAAATTATTAGAAATAAATATGATTTGTAATCTTTAGCAATTCTGTTAATTATTACGGCTTCTATTACAGTATTGTATGCCTTGTTTTCGTTTTTTTTAACATTATTGATATTAGACAAAGTGCTTATAAGGATGTTTCCAAATGGAATAATATCAAATACGATTGCAAGGGGGCTGTACCGTTTATTTTTTTCAAGGTTTTTTATAGAAAATTCTACCTCAAACAACGATGCGTTAATTCTAATTAATCTTAATTCTTTATCATGTTCTGTTGTAGATGTGTCTTTTTCTTTTTCGGACTCTAAAGTTTCTCTCATTGATTCAATTTTTGTTTTTTTTGATTTTGTTATAATTAATTTGATCTTCTCTTCTAAAATAGCCTCTTCACTAGTCAAGCCTAAAAGTAATTTAAAAACATGAATAATGGGATATAGTGTAATCTTAATGCTTTCAAGCAAATGTCTCATAATATTCACCTAGTGGTTTACAGCCTAACGTCAAATCTGACGGGCGCGGCGGGGAGTAAATTGTTGGAACTCGCGGGCTGTCACCGCGTCCGTCGTCGAGAATCTTGTTAGAATTTTTAAGTTTAACCATTTGAAAATTGCAAATATTTTACGATTTGTGCAAAGACCAATAAACCAACTAAAGAATCTTTTTGCCTATATTGTTCTTTAGAACTTGCTCCATGAGCAACAGAGTGCCTACTTAATAAGTTGTCATATCTACTGGGTAGAAAATCTCTGAAATAACAATTGGATAGATATTCTTTGAACCTTTCAGGAAGAAAGCTTGTTAACGAGGAGTATTTTTTAAATGTCTTTTCTGTAACATGATTAACTAATGGGTTTTGTCTCCGACCTTCTTTTTCAGGATTATCTTTGATGAAGTCGTACCTCATTAGCCCTTCAATCTTAGGATAAATTATTGATGATGAGCTTATGTAATCTTCGTTGTTATGTCTGTCGAGTGCTATTTCTAAAAACTCAATAAATGGTTTTAATTCAATATTTTTTATCCAGATCGGAATCCATTCTTGCAGATGATCAATTATATCTCTATTTATTTTTTCAATAAGTTCGTCAATATCCCAATCTGATTTAGCGTAATTAATAATGGATTCTATGGTTGAGAACTTGAGTGCCGAAAACAAAAACCAATTTTGGCTAAGTATTTTGAGCCATACAGAATTGTCAATCTTATGAATACTTTTGAATGATAAATAAGTAAAATATTCTCCAATAAGCTTTTCTATGTCATATGTAATTTTAAAATCTCTGTCGTTAAGTGGTGAAAAGTCAAACACATATAATTGATCCCAACCAATAGGTAGGATGCAAAAATATGCGTGATCTTCGGGAAAATTAATGTTTCCGATCTTAACGCGAGTAAAAGCTAGAAGGTCATCTTTCGTTACTTCTTGGCCTTTTTTTACTTCTTTTGCTTTAACAATACCTTCGGCAATTAGTTCAGCCTCATTTATGTATATATTAGCTTTTAAGTCATGCGATATTAATACAACCATTGTTTTTATTTCCGATGGAAATATGTTTACTGGAAGCATGGATAATATCTTTTGAGGAAAGCCTTCCAAATATTTTAGATGTAAATCTCCATCTTCTATTGAGGTTGCGCCCAAACACTGGATATTAACAAGTTCATCCTTTTTCGCTGATTTTAGAGAATAACCTGCTATTCTTTCTTTTAGTTGTAGTTGGTACATGTTTTGTTTAATTCTAACGTTTAGGGTGGACGGGCGCGGCGAGGAGTAGAAAGTAAGAATCGCGGGCTGTCACCGCGTCCGTCGTCGATGTGCTCGTTAGGAATTATCTCCCTATTTTATAAAAGCCATCTAAATATTCGTCTAATATCCCCGTATCTGCAAACATACGAAGGGGGTTTATTGATGCATTAAATTTATCTTCTTCTGTAATTGAACACCATGAACACAGCTTTTGATTATCTTTTGCTATCGGTTCTTTACATGAGTTGCAGGAGTATGGGGATTTAACGATGTTAGACCCATCGAATATGAATGTATTATTGTTCTTATCCATTAGGTGAGGGAATGAATTTGTTTTGCCAATAATGGCTTGAAAATATTGTGCATCAATTTGATCAGATAGCTCAACTCCCGCTTTTATAAAGTCTGGCTCGGTTCGAGAGCCAGCTATTATTGCACTTATGCAATCTGTGGGTATGAATAAAATCATGTTTCCTGCAATGTCGGAAACATGATCATCACTTAGAACTAACCTTCTTTCTAATTCATAGCTCCAGCATGAGTTTTTTGTGAAATATGCGGCGTAATCAACTCCCATTTTGAGAAACATAAGGTCTCTAGGCTTTCGTCTCACATAAGCCATTTGAAGAGTATTTTTTAAATCAGGTCTTGGTTCATTTTGATATGTTACGTCACTTAAGCCTACAGGATCAATGTAATTAGTTAATTTGTCTTCGTCGATCTCTAGAACAAAACCTTTTGAATTATTAGCATAGTGTGCCCACATAGGAGTCACAATTGGGGATTTAGAAAAGCAAGTTGTTGGATGTTGATCTATTTCATCAATCACTTCTTTATAAAAAGCAAGAACATCAGGGGTATCATTGAAGTCGATTGTCAAAAAAAGTTCATATGGATCATTGTAATCTTTTGGATAAGAACACTTTAATCCACAAAAATTTTCTTTTTTGAATGCAAGTTCTAGGATTTCTGCTCCAATGTATTTATAGATTTTTTTTCTCATTTAGGTTTTGTGTCCTTTTGGGGTTCCTAACGTCTCGTGTGACGGGCGCGGCGGGGAGTAAGCTGTTAAGACTCGCTGGCTGTCAACGCTTCCGTCGTCGAATTATTTGTTGGCCATTGATTTTTTTATTTTTTGAATGAAAGATTTGGTTTTTTGAAGATGGCATATATACCATGTAATAAATTCATTTTACTGGTTTATTACTCTTATCTTTCTTAACCAAGTTGTCATAGACTTTTTGTTGGGCATCAATCAATTTATTATATTCTTGAATTAATTTATCATTTTCTTTTTCTATTAATTCATAATGCTGTTTATGAAGGTTATTTAGCTCTTTCAGCTCTTTAAATGCTGTATATAATATAAACAATGTTAGGAATACAGGAATTAGCAACGTTCCATTTGCTAATGACCAGACCCACTTGGCTTTACTTGGTTTCATTTCATTATTAACCTCTTCTATGTTGGGCTGCGGTTCTTCATAAATATTCTCCTTCTTCTCGAATGTTGCTTTTAGTTCATTTGAATCTTCGATGGATGCACTGATTAATAAATTTGGATTATTGATAGATATAGTACTAATAAAGCAATTGGGAATGTACGCATTTAGAAAAAGATAAAAATACTCGAAGTTGTTGTCGAAAATATCGACTATTTTTTCAATGGGTTCAATGCTTAAGTCAAAGCTAAGCGATGAATATATAATGTTATCAACTTTAAAATAAACCTGTGAAGAAAATGAATTTTTCTTTATCAATTCGGAGTAGTGATTATTGGTTTTAAAATATTCATTTTTCAACTCCTGTAGTCGTGCAATTCCATCAGGAAAAGCATTTGAATATTCGTCATCTTTTTTATTTAAATAAGTATGCTGTAAATATTTGTCTATATAAGTTCTTGCATCAACATTATAATTTTCTTCAAATGCGGCAAGTCTATTTCTAATATCATCTCGCAAATAACGCCTTAGTTCTTTCGGGAATTTTTTCTTGAAAGTGTCCTCTAAGTGTGTGGGGGAAACTTCACTAGCGACTTTAGAGCCGGATGTTATTGCCTTCCAAAAGCGATCTCTTGTATCTGTCGCTAATTCAGAATTATCAATTTTTATTGTAATTTTTAATTTATTGCTTTTCATGTATGATTTGCTCAGATGAATAAATTAGCTAACGTTAAAGCATTTTATGCCGTGTGCCGCAGCACTGGGCATAAATGTCTTGTTGGACGGAACCGCGTGCTACGGAGTCCCACACTTTATCTATA
>JAGUXE010000187.1 GCA_020061995.1 Ignavibacteriales bacterium
CTCGACCGGAAAAGAAAACAAACAATAAAATGATTCTTACCTACTCCGGAATTTTTTATGAGTATATCACACCAAAATATTTATTAAAAGCATTCAAACAATTAACTATCGAACGACCGGATATCGCTTCCAATATTGAACTACATTTTGTAGGGTTTTTACGAAAAGAAAATTATAAGTTTTCAAAGAAACTTGGTATTCAGAGTTTTATAAAGGAACATGGTTATCTTAGTCATCAAGAAGCAATAAATAAAATTATGATGAGTGATGTCTTATGGTTAATGGTTGGTAATGGAAGGAATTCGGACACAATTTCAAGTGGAAAGTTATTTGAATATTTTGGTAGTCATAAACCAATCCTTGCATGTCTTCCTGACGGAGCCTTAAAAGCCGCCACTAGCGAATATGGTGCATCATTTATATCTGAACCGGATGATGTAGAACAAATTAAGGAAAATATTATAAAAGTTTATTCTCTTTATCGATTGAATCAATTACCAATTCCAAACATGGAGTTTGTAGAAAAACACAGACGCGATTTCCTTACTGAATTAATTACAAAGGAATTCCAATTTTTGGTGAGAGTTTAACAATGAACATTCTAATTATCGGTTCCGGTGGAAGAGAACATTCACTCGCCTGGGCAATTAAAAAATCTCCTAATTGCACCAATATTTTTATCATGAATGGAAATGGTGGGACATCTTCATTGGGCAATAATGTAAATATTAATTCCTCAAATAAAGAATCCGTGTTGATTTTTTGCAAAGAAACGGAAATATCTTTAGTTATTGTAGGTCCCGAAATCCCTCTAGTTGAAGGATTGAGTGATTATTTAAGAGAAAATAATATTTTGGTATTTGGTCCGTCAAAAAATGCTGCAATGATTGAAGCTGACAAAGCTTACGCAAAATTGATTATGAAAAAAGCAAATGTGCCCACTGCTGATTTTGAAGAATTTAATCGAGCGCAATATCACCATGCAATAAAATATGCAGATACTATCGGTTACCCTGTTGTGATAAAAGCTAATGGTCTTGCTGCTGGTAAAGGGGTTACTATTTGTAATTCGAATTCTGAAGTCAAAGACATTTTAGAAGAGATTTTCGTAAAGAATATTTTTGGTAATTCGGGTGATAAAGTAATTATCGAAGAGTTTTTAGTGGGAGATGAAGCTTCCATCTTTGCTATAACAGATGGTAAAGAATATATCTGTTTACCTGCAGCGCAAGATCATAAAAGAATTGGCAATAATGATACAGGTAAGAATACGGGTGGAATGGGAGCATATGCCCCAACAGCATTAATCTCGAATGAGATAATTTCCCAAGTTCAGAATGAAATTCTTTCTCCCGTTTTGGCGGAAATGCGAAAAGAGGGGAATCCGTTTTCAGGTTGTCTTTATTGTGGTTTAATTATTACATCTTCCGGACCAAAAGTTATCGAATTTAATTGCAGATTTGGTGATCCCGAAACTCAGGTGGTTCTTCCGTTATTAAAAGGAGATCTACTCGATTTATTACTTTCTTCAGCATTAGGAAAATTAAATAAGAATGCAGTTTCTTATAATGGTGGTTCCGCTGTAACTATTGTTGCTGCTTCCGGGGGATATCCGGATGCGTATAGTAAAGGTTATGAAATAAACGGACTAAATGATTTGGTTGATGAAAATATATTATCCTTTCATGCCGGAACATTACTTGAGAATGATAAATTAGTTACAAATGGTGGACGTGTTCTAAACATTACAGTTTTTAACAAAGAGAATAATCTTAAAGAGACTATTGATAAAGCTTACTCTGCGATTAAAAAAATTCATTTCGAAAATATCTATTATCGAATGGACATAGGTGAAAAAGGGTTAAAGTATTTATATTAAACAAATTAACTAGATGCTTCCTATACATATTCATTCCAATTACTCCTTTCTTCAAAGTACTTTAACTATTGAACGTATAGTAGAAAAGTTTAAAGAATTGGGTGCAGACTTTGTTCCAATTACAGATACTAACGGAATGTATGGTTTTACTAAACTTGCAAAATCTACAACTGAAAATGGACTAAAACCGCTCTTTGGTGTTTATCTAAATGATCCGAAAAGCAAAGAAAAATATTTAATTCTATTTGCTAAAAATAATGATGGATATGCTGAACTTTGTAAAGTGATTTCAAAAAGACATTTGGACGAAAATTTTTCTTTAGAAAAAATTATTAATTCAATTTCGAATAATCTTTTTCTAATCACACCATCAATTGAACTACTTTTATTAACTTCTCCAAAAGAAAATATTTATGCCGAGTTAATAGCTTCTGATAATAATAAAAAAAGTAGTCGTTATTTATACAACTTTGCAAAAGAGAAAGGCTTCAAAGTTGTTGCATCTGCTCCGGTTTATTTTGAGTATAAAGATGATTATTCATTTCTTAAGATATTAACTGCAATTAAAACTAGATCCAATGTTGAAAAAATTAATCCAACTGACAAAATTGATGAAGACTATTATTTCCATTCTCCCGAATTTCTTAAAAAAAAGTGGAAATCGCTTCCCGAGGCACTTAATTCAATAGATGAAATAGTAAGTTTATGTAATGTTGATCTTGAAATTGGTAAATATAAATTTCCTCTGTTTCAAACTCCAAATGGGGAAAGCAGTCTTGATTACCTTTACAAAATTGCTATGGAAAACTTAAAGCGTCTTTATATAAACATTGATGACAAATTACTCAAACAGTTTGATTATGAGCTGGATGTTATTAACTATCTTAATTTTGTCGATTACTTCTTAATCGTATGGGATATTGTTGAAGAGGCAAAACGAAGAGACATAATTTATATAGGAAGAGGTTCAGCAGGGAACAGTTTAATCTCTTATTGTCTGGGATTTACAACTGTCGATCCGATAAAATATAAAATGTATTTTGAACGCTTCTTAAATAAAAGTCGTACTGACCCGCCTGACATCGATCTTGATTTTTCGTGGAAAGAGAGAGATGATATTATTCGATATGTATTCGAAAAATATGGTTATTCAAAGGTTGCTATGATTTCTACTCATGTAACTTTCCGTGCAAGATCAGCTTTCAGGGAAACTGCTAAAGCACTCGGTTTTTCAGAAATGGAAATTGACAAATATAGTAAGATGATTCCATGGGCAAATGCTACCGCCCTAACTAATTTGAAGGAATATCGTAATTATTATCCCGAATCAATGTCACTTCCTTTTGATACTGAACCTTGGAAAACAGTTATAGAATATGCTTCAAAATTATCCGGTTTTCCAAGACATCTCAGTATCCATCCGGGTGGAATTGTTATTGCTCCCGAGAGAATTACTCATCATACCGCTTTAGAATATGCAAATAATAAGGGTTTAGGATTGATAGTTACTCAGCCGGATATGCACGGAATAAACGACTTAGGTTTAGTTAAAATTGATTTGTTAAGTCAAAGATCTTTAGGTGTTCTTAGAGATACTTTAAAAAATATTTCAAAGAATAGTAGTGATAACTGATAATAGATGATTATTCTGGATTATTTTTCAACTCATACTGGTTAGTAAGTATCTCATTGATCTTACTCAAAAATGCTTTCAAACAATCCAATTAGAAATATTTTTCGTTTGTCGTTTTAACCACTTTCATTGATTATCAATCGTATTAAGATTATATTTGATACACAATAAAAACGAACAGTTAATGCGATCAACATTTGCAATTATTCACTTAAATAATTTAAAATATAACTTCAATCAAATTCGAAAAAAAGTTAACGGTTCGAAAGTCCTGGCAGTTGTTAAAGCTGACGCCTATGGTCATGGCGTAAATCAAGTCGTAATGGCATTGGAAGATTTAAAATCTTCGCCGGAGTATTATGGAACCGCTTTAACTGATGAAGGTGTTGAGGTAAGAGAAGTTACTAAGAGTAAACCAATTCTTGTATTTGAACCTCTTTCAGCGGATAATATAAATCAATCCGTAATTAATAATCTGGATGTTACCGTTTTTTCTGAATCTCATCTCAAATTAATTACCAAATCTGTTCTGCCAAAAAAAATCAATGTTCATATTAAAATCGATACGGGGATGGGGAGATTAGGAATTAACTTTGATAGAGCAACTGAATTCATCAGAAAAGTTAATAGAATCGAAGCGGTTAAAATTAAAGGTATCTATACTCATTTTTCTTCATCAGATGCAAAGAATAAAAAATTCACCATCTTACAATTGGACAGGTTTAATAAAATTATTTCTGCACTTAAAAATGAAAGAATTGATACTGGTTTAGTACACGCTTCAAATAGTGGGGCAATTATCGATATACCTTCAGCGAATTTTGATATGGTTCGCCCGGGAATTTCTTTATATGGTTATCATCCTTCATTAGAAACATCAGAAAGCATTCCTCTTAAACCTGTTATGTCTCTTCATTCGGAAATTGATTCGCTGAATCTAAAACAAAAAGGGGATAGTGTAAGTTACGGACAATTGTGGAAAGCAAAAGAAGATTCATATATTGCAACTGTTCCAATAGGTTATGCTGACGGTTTGAACAGAGGATTAACGAATTCTTTTAGTGTAATAATAAACGGTAGTTATTTTAAGCAGGTTGGTCGTGTAACGATGGATCGCATATGTATTAACCTTGAAAAATCAAAATATAAAATAGGAGAAAAAGTTATTTTACTTGGAAGCCAAAAAGATGCATCAATAGATGCTTGGGCATGGGGAAAAATATTAAAAACTATCCCATATGAAATAACTTGTTCAATTTCAAAACGTGTACCAAGAATATATCGATAAACTAAATGGATTTTGCAAAACAATATATAATTCAGTGCATTATTCTTGCCTCAAATAATTTACGTTTGAGTTCAGAA
>JAGUXE010000159.1 GCA_020061995.1 Ignavibacteriales bacterium
CGGGCTTTCGCGGACATAGGTATCTTGTGAGGGGTCATCGTTGCACACCACCATCAAATCGGGGTAGCGAAAACGCTTGGCGGTGGTTTTTACCAGCATGTCACTGGTCATCGGGAAACAGGATTTACCGCGCTGGTGGTTCCAGATTAACGCATATAAATTGCCTGAAATACGGTTATGGTTGGTGCTTGCCCCTGCCCTTGCGTACACATTTCCCTCAACGTATTCGTATCGCTGTTCGCTCTCGCGTTCGCCTGCAAGGTAATCTTCGACGCTGAGGTAATCGCGTGGGTGTGCTGGTGGCATCTGGCTTTCTCCTAAACGAGTTCTTCGTTTGAGGTTAGCACACGCGCCAAAATGGCGGTATTTTGCTGTGGATGTGTGCTTTATTTATGGGATTCAATCATCAACTTATGATAGAGTTTTAGGCAATTCGTCAAACGCTGGCAACAACCCAATACACGCCATACCAATTATAACAACACGCGACTGACCCTATGCCGGTTTCGACGTGGTAGGGCGGTAGCGTGTTCACGATTCGTATGATACTTTGTAAGACAGCGACGACACCGATTGAATGCAGGCTTCTTATCCTGATATTCCAGAACGCCGCCTAATAAACTGTTAGCTATAGATATACGACCGAAACATCTTACGCTATTGCATAATAATCAATCTCATGCTAGTATTTCAGCCGCTGTTTCCATTGTATCTTTAATTGAAATGAATAGCCATTCTTTCAACTGTCGGGGATAACAATGAGAGATATAACAGCGACTATTCAAGTTCTAGCTAAAATTCCTGCTAAGCGGTTTTGGGCACTATTTTCATTGGTGCTTCTTTATTTAATAGTAGAGGCATTGAAGCTGTTCGGGTAATAGTAGAGTCCCCTTCAAAAACGAAGGGGACTCATTTCTTCAAAATTTAGATGTAATTTATGATTGATCCATACGCAAAACGCATAAAAAACCCAACTGGTGATTTATTAAAATATTTAAATTTACACGAAAAAGATAAATTAAATAATAATGATTTGGTTTTTTTATTAAAAAATATTCTTACTCATTTCAGAAAGCTATTTTACTCAACATCTTTAGTATACAATCTCCAAAAAAATAAAGATTTTTTAGATGGCTATAATAAAAACGACGTTTTTAGCATTCAGAATATTGAATACTTTTATTATAAAGTTGCGACTATTTGGGATATATCTTTTGAAATTGCCGACATCCTCGTATTTCCTAGGAATAAGGGAAAGAAAGGAAAATATGATTTCTTATCTGAAAAATTTGAAGAATACAATCATGAGCTTTCAAACCTAGATTTTTCTTGGTATAAAAACGATATAGCAAAAATCAGAAATCGTATAGTGCATGGAGGCATAAATATTAAGCCTTTCTTTATTAATGATAATAATGTCAAGTCAAGAATTTGTTTTCAAGCTTATGACTTAAATCTAAACGACCTGACAATACCAAGTTATTTTTACTCAAATATATACAATAATAATATTAATTATGCAGATAACTATTTTTCTTTCCATATTCATTTATTATATACATATCTGATTGACTTTTTTAAGTTCGTTTTGTTAGAGATGACGAAAAATAAAAGTATTGATTTAGATGCTGATTTGTCAAAACTTGATTCATTTTCGCAATCAATTTACAAAAAACATGATACGTGGCTTTTATCAAATGTTGAGGATTTCGTAAATATAACAAATGACATGGTTATCCTAGATCACTGCAAAGGCATAGTTCCATGCTTATTTACTATTGAGCCATACCAAATTGATATTATTAGAAAAAGCTACTATTCAAAATTCCCATTCTCAATGATGAATAATATCTCAGAAGGAGATTGGGTAATTGATAAAGACAATAAGAACTAAAAATTACATCCACGACGGACGCGGTGACAGCCAGCGATTCCGTTTTGACTACTCCCCGCCGCCGCCCGTCATGTTAGACGTTGAGGCTGTAGAAAAACCTCCAAACCACTTTTTCGATTTTCAGAAATTGAACGAAAAATAAACAAACGCGCAATTCTACGTAAATTTTTTAGGAGTTTTCAGTGAAAAGTGTTCAAAGATTTACGTACATCATGCCACTTTTGAGATTTTTCGAGAGAGACATAGGTTTTTCTACACCCTCGTTAGAATCCCCCACATGAAACATTGGACAGAACCTAATGGGATTTTCATTATTAATATCCCTATAGAATGGCAGTACAAAAACGTCGTCGTCTCAAATGGATTAGAGAAATCCCCATATAGCTTTGAGCCTTATGAAAATGCGATAGGATGTTTTCAACTAAGTTGTTACCCTTTGTCAGAAAAAGGACATAATCCAAACTTTCCAATTCAGAAAAACAACTCCGAAGTTGAATGGCTTGTCTCCAGAATGGATGATGAGAATTTCGATATGCTTCTTTTCCATGCTCAAGTTGATGACCAACTTTGCATGGCTAAATATATCTATTCGGCTAAACAAAGAAAAAATAATGCAATAAAAGAACAATTAAATAAAGTTCATTCATCGTTAAAGACATTTAGAGTCATCCCAAATGATGATAGATTATTAGCGTCAAACTTAAATAAATATGATAACTTTCTAACTTCCTTACTAGCTTCATATGATTTATTTACCAATGCTTACAAAACTGAATCTTATATTGAGATGATTGTGATTCTCGCAAATCAAATAGATGCTTTCCTTCGATTGGCTATAGTTTTAAAAGAGCAACTAACACATAAGACAAATGATATTGAAGTTAAATACTTGTTTCAAGGAGATAAAGAAAAAGCAATTATGGAGAGAACAATCTATTCAGATTCTTTTAAATTAGAGATCATTGATAAAGAAACTTTTGAAGAGTTAAACAACTTATACAATCAAAGAAATAGAATAATTCATAGATACATCATATCACTTCTGAAGACTAGAGATATTATTAAAATTGCTCATGATTATATTTTATTAAGCGAAAAAGTTAGACTTATACTTGAAAAATATGAAGATATGCAGTTTGGTCAAGGATTTGGAATATATGGCACAGGCTTCACCAGAGAAAAGACTTTCGATAAAATAGAGTATCAGAGAGCTTATTCTATGGCTAATGACAAACATTTAATTAAAAAACTCAAAAGAAAATTACAAACCCCATAATAAAATTCTAACGATGACATCGACGACGGACGCGGTGATAGCCCGCGAGTCTTACTTTCTACTCCCCGCCGCGCCCGTCATGTTGATGTTATAATCAATGGACATACCACATCGTGAATTGGATAATAGAAGCAAAAAGAATATTTAATGTTCCAAAACCAGAACACTTTACCAATTTTACCCATTGTGAAGAATGTGCAGAACATGACAAGACTTTATTAAATAATAACATAGATTCGATAGGGTTAGATGAATTAGGGAATGTTGGCTGGGATCCAATGTGCTTCTCATCTGAAGAAGGAAAAAAATATTATATGCCTGCCCTTGTGCGGCTTACTATTGATACAATGTCAAAAGAGTTTTATTTGGGGCAGTTTTTGTTTCATTTAGAACTTAATGGCACAGATAATAACTTGGTACAAAATTGCGATACAGAACAAAGAGAATTCATTGCATCTTTTATAAAGTATCTTATAGAAAATAATACTAAAGAAATAGAAGATAATTACTATTCCGAAGATATACTTAGAGTTTATGAGATATGGTCGAAATATCATGCCTAGGCACATAAAAAACTAATATCACTTATTGTATAAAAATATTTTTGTAACGCAAACAACCTCCAAACCACTTTTTCGATTTTCGGAAATTAAACGAAAAATAAACAAATGCGCAATTCTATGTAAATCCTTGAGGAGTTTGCAGTGAAAAATATTCAACAATTTACGTACATCATGCCACTTTTGAGATTTTTCGAGAGAGACTTAAGTTTTTCTACACTCTCGCCAGCCCGACACGTAATTCAGAATATTATAACAAGCATGACAACATGAACTTAACATTAGATAAAAAACGAGCAATTCAATTTTGCTATCCAGAAATTGAGCCGAACTGGGAAGAGTTACCAGAAGACATTTTGATTGAACTCATATTGGACTATGATAACGAGCAATCATGCGCCACATCAGCACTGTATGAACTCAGCAGCAAGAATAATCCAAAAGCAGTTGAACTTGCCGAGTGGTTATTAACAGAAGAAAATTCTGATGAATGGCTAAAGAAATCAGCCACATCCATTATTGACCGCAGGAAAAATCAACATGAAAATAATTAAACTTTGCCTTTTAGTCATTTTCTCACTGAGCTTATATGCCTGTAACTTATCAACGGATGAAAAATCCGCTGATTTGCAGAAAACCACTAAATACCAAAAAAATGACATTTCATTTTCAATGCCAAGTAATTGGAAAGTAACTGAGGATAATGGAGAAAATAGCGCAAGGTATCTATTTGTTGAGTCTCCCGGTTCTGCCATCATGATTATTAATACTTATGAAAAAGAAACAGCACCATCTTTACAGGAATACATAGAATCACTAACAAGCGAAAGATCTAATGAAAAGTTCTTTTGGGGATTAGGTTCACTATCAAATGGCAGCACTTCAAAAATAAAAC
>JAGUXE010000093.1 GCA_020061995.1 Ignavibacteriales bacterium
TGTAGCAATAATTGTTAAGCTTCCGCCGTCTTCTGTATTTCTGGCAGCACCGAAAAATCTTTTGGGTTTATGAAGAGCATTAGAATCAATACCACCTGATAAAATTCTACCGCTATGAGGAACAACAATGTTATGTGCTCTTGCTAAACGTGTTATACTATCAAGGAGAATTACAACATCTTCTTTAGCTTCAACCATACGTTTTGCTTTTTCAATTACCATATCGGCAACTTGAACGTGGCGTTCGGCAGGTTCATCAAATGTTGAACTAATTACTTCTGCTTTAACCATTCTCTCCATATCGGTTACTTCTTCAGGACGCTCATCAATCAGTAGTATTATTAATTTTACATCAGGATTATTTCGTGTAATTGAGTTAGCTATTTTTTGAAGAAGAATTGTTTTACCACTTTTTGGCGGAGAAACGATCAAACCTCTTTGTCCCTTTCCAATTGGAGAAAGAAGATCCATTATTCTCATAGACCATTCACCCGGAGCGGATTCAAGAGTTAATCTTTTTGTAGGATAAACAGGAATTAAATTATCAAATAAAGTACGCTCCCTTATGCCAGCCGGATCCATACCGTTAACAGCTTCAACTCTAAGTAGCGCAAAAAATCTCTCACCGTCTTTTGGAGGTCTAACCTGCCCGCTTACATAGTCACCGGTTCTTAAACTGAATTTTTTGATTTGAGAAGGTGAAACGTAAATATCGTCAGGTGAAGGGAGATAATTATAATCCGATGATCTTAAAAAACCGTAACCATCGGGCAAAACTTCTAGGACACCGCGAGAAAATGTTAATCCGTCTTTTGATGTTTGTGCTTCAAGAATTTTGAAAATTAATTCTTGCTTTCTCAAGTCTGAGTAACCGGTAATTCCTAATTCCTTCGAAATTGCATTGAGTTCTACAATTTTTTTTGACTTGAGTTCAGAAATATCCATTGGCATAACTAACCTTTATTAATGTAATTTAAATTGAAAATTTTTGTAAATAACCATGTCTAATTGATTTTTATTGATGTTTCTCGGAGGTGTAAAATGATTTCGAACTTCCGCTTGAAAAAATGCAATTTTTCTCTTCGAATGTCAAGATGTAAGTTCCGGTAATATTTTTTTGATCTCACCTATCAAATACATGCTGCCGGTAATAACCAGACACTCATCTGTTGAGTTTTCTCTGATGTATTCTTTTAAACACTCTTTGAAATCCATTGGTGAAACTTTAATGTCAGATTCTTCTGCTATTTCCTGTAATTCTTTAATTTTTAATCCTCTATCGAATGAAAGTTCGGTAACATAAATCTTGTCGAAATGTGACTTCAGTAAAGCAAGCATTTGGAAAACCGATTTATCTCGCATCGCAGTAAAAAGAAGTTTTTTAGTTTTATATTTTTTTTCATCTAGCCGGAACTCATTTAAAAAATTTGAAATACCTTCCAAATTATGTGCCGAATCAAGTATTATCAATGGTCTCTTTACGGCTATTTCATATCTGCCGGATAAACCGGTATTTTTTACTACGTTTATAATCCCTTTTTCAAAAATCTTTTCATTACACAGATCAAGACATTTATAGACCGTTAAGGCAGCTAATACTGCATTATATCTTTGGTAATAACCTCGTAGCGGGGAATCCAATTTGTCGATATTCAATTCTTCGGTGTAAAGCTCAACAAAATTTTCCCTCACTATCATATTATCTTCAAGTTTAAACAATTCAACATTAACATCATCACATTTTGCTTCTATAATTTTAGATGATGCTTCAGGAAGATAACCTATAAAAACTTTAGAATCTTTTTTTATTATTTCTGCTTTTTCTTTTGTTATTAGTTCAATGGTATCACCAAGAACATTTGTATGCTCAAGACTGATTGAAGTAATTACTACTCCGATTGGATTAATAACATTCGTTGCATCTAATCTTCCACCTAGTCCTGTTTCAATCACTGCATAATCAACATTCATCTCTTTAAAATATAGAAAAGCCATTGCAGTAGTAACTTCAAAAAAGGTTAATTCATTATCGAAAATATATTTTTCATGCAATTCAATAAAATTCACTACAAACTGGTCGTCAATTTCAACACCGTTGATTTTAATGCGTTCATTAAAATTCACAAAATGGGGTGAGGTATAAAGTCCAGTTTTATATCCAGCTTCTTTTAATATACTCGCTATGAATGATGAAGTACTCCCTTTTCCGTTTGATCCGGCTACATGAAAGGATTTAATTTTATTTTGAGGATTACCTAATAACTTTAAGAACTTGATGATATTAGTCAAACCAAGTTTAACACCAAATGTTTGAAGTGAAAACAGTTTTTCGAGAGCGATTTCTTTTTTCATAAACTAATTTAAATGATAAATGATCCTGTTATTTCAGACAATTTTGTAATCTTCATTTTCTCACAATATTCATATAATCCATTTACAATAAGTTCTGCACTATTAGGTTGAATGAAATTAGCTGTCCCAACCTGAAATGCCGATGCCCCAACGATCATAAACTCAATAGCATCATTCCAACTCATTATTCCGCCTATACCGATTATTGGAATATCAACATTACGTTTTATTTCAAGAACTTTAGCCAATGCAACTGGTTTGATAGCTGGTCCTGATAGCCCCCCGGTTACATTAAATATTTTCGGTTTTTTCGTCCAGATATTAAATGCTGTGCCAACCAGTGTATTAATAGCTGAAACCGCATCTCCCCCTTCATCTTTAACTACTTTTGCAAAATCTGAAATTCGGGAGACATTAGGGGAAAGTTTGATAATTATTGGTTTATTCGTTACCCCTTTAACTGCTGCTGTAATTTTACCGACAATCGATAAATTGTTTCCGAATTCCAAGCCTCCATCTTTAACATTAGGACAAGAGACATTTATCTCAAAAGCTGAAATTGCATCTTCGGTAGTTAGTATTCTAGTACATTCAACATATTCTTCAACTGAACTTGCAGCGATATTACAAATTAAATTGGTTTTGTAGTCTTTCAGAAATGGGATTTTATCTTTAAGAAATGATTCAACTCCTACATTCGCCAATCCTATCGCATTTAACATCCCCGAAGAAGTTTCAACTATTCGTTGCGGAGGATTTCCTTTTCTTGGATTTAAACTTAATGATTTAGTTACTATTCCACCAATTTTATTTAAATCGATAAATTCAGATATTTCATTACCATAGCCAACTGTCCCTGATGCAAGCAAGACAGGGTTCTTAAATTTCAATCCACCTATTTCAATTGAAAGATCTATATTATCCACTATATCACCACATCTTTAGCATTGAAAACCGGACCATCTTTACAAACTAATAGATATTTATGATCTTCTGATGTTGATTCTATAGGACAACCTTGACATATCCCAAACCCGCAAGCCATTGCACATTCAGTTGAAACTTCACAATTAATATTATTTGCCAAAGTGAATTGTTGTAAAGCCTTTAACATCGGATTGGGTCCACATGCAAATACTTTAATATTCTCCTTTTGAAAATCTTTAAAGTGATTTTTGAATAATTGAACTATATTTCCATCGAATCCCAAAGAACCATCATCGGTAGCAACTAGGACAGATGATAAACCATAGGTAATCACATCACGAAAACTTCTTCCTCCGACAAAAGAGAAAACTTTTTTCTTATTTTTTATCATTTTTTCAAGGAATGGAAATGGAGCCGCACCCAATCCTCCTGCTACAATGATGGCAGTTTCGTAATCGTCATCAATATTGAAACCATTTCCGAGTGGACCGAGAATGTTTACAGTATCACCAGCATTTTTATGCGCTAATAATCGGGTTCCTTCACCATAAATGTTGAACATGATATAAATATAATCACCCTCAACATCGCAAACACTGAAAGGTCTTCGTAATAAAGGAAAAACGGAATCTGTAATTTTCACATTTAAGAATTGTCCCGGTTTAATAACTTGTGCAATCTCAGGTGAAAATAATTTAAGAAGTATAATATTATGTTCTAGTTCAATTGTTTTTTCTACAACCGCATCTGTTATGAACAATTTCTTACCCAATTGTTAAATAATAATTCTCTACTTGAACGAATCCGGAGGGTCTCCCCGATGTGTTTTTATTGTGTTGTGAAAATTATGAATATTTTCTTTTTTAACAAAAAAATCTACCCAGTTTTTTCTCTTTTAAATACTATATAATCGGTAATTGGAGCTCTTAATTCTTCTTTTCTGAACAATTGTGCAATCTGACCTCTATGGTAAGTCGCATGATTGAATAAGTGAATCAGAATATCCGACAATTTATTTCCGAATTTCTTCCCTTGCAGATTTGAGTATTCGATAACTTGAGAAAGAGTATCTTCTGTTAAGGTGCTGAAGTAATTATCATAATCCTGATTTAGATTATTAAGGAAGTTTTGCAATTCAGCAGTTTCTATTGATGCCTGGAAATTATCGGAATCAAACTGTTCATTCATAATTCTTTTTAACCATACATCGTCTGCTTTTAGAATATGCGAAAAGAGATAAACGATTCTCTCCTCTTTTGGTTTATCGACTACAATTCGATCGAGAACACGTTGGTTAGCCCATTTATCATACTTATGAATGTTTAAAACATATTCAAGCATACATCACCTCTAAGGATTATTACTGTTTTTAACCTGTTATTAAAAAGACTTTAAGAATAAGATTTTTCATCTCTCAAGACATACTAATAATGACAAAATAAACTATTAAAAAGTATCTTCTTCTCTCGAAGAAAAGAAGATACTACTAAAAGAATTTTTAAAGAGGTTGCAAAAAATAAGAAGCCTTATTTGAAGAAAGATTAATCGACAGGACCTTGACCTGCGTGGCGAAGTTTGCTTCTCTCAATTGATTGCAGAGCTAAATAACCATCACCGAATTTTCTCAGGTTTTCTAATTCTGTATCATATTGATCATAATGATTTTCTTCTTCTGCAACTAGACTTTCGAATAATTGTTTTGAAATTGCATCGGCATTTGCAGAACATTCATTTGCCCAAACATTGTATTCTTTAGCACTCTCTTCTTCCATTTTGGCAGCCATCTTCAACATTTCAGCTACTTCGCGAACTTTATGTACTTCGGAAGCAGCATTCATTTCAACATCTCCCTTTAAAAATAATATTCTCTCTGAAAGTCGTTCAATATGAATCATCTCCTGAATTGCTGTTCTTTTAAATAGCGATGCTAGAAGATCATATCCTTGATCATCACAGTGAAAATGAAAATACATATATTGATGAACTGCATAGAGTTCGTCTGCTACAGCTTTATTTAGTAATTCAATACTTTTTTCGTGCATTTTGAGACCCCTAATTATAATTAAATTGATTAATAAACTTAACAGAATTCCTCAAATAATTCAATGATAATAGTTTTTTCATCGATTTATAATTAATCCCGGAGCATTCGATTTTTGACAAAAATGGTAATTGGATTTGCTTTTAAAGAATTATAAAAAAAAGGCTGTCAAAAATGACAGCCTCTTAAATCAATCAGTAAATTGAATTTTAGAATATTGAA
>JAGUXE010000108.1 GCA_020061995.1 Ignavibacteriales bacterium
ACTTCATTTGCCTTACCTAATCCAATCCCAACAGTGCCGGCACCATTTCCTACAACCACGATGGCATTAAAACTAAATCTGCGCCCACCTTTAACAACCTTAGCTACACGATTAATGTGAACTACTTTTTCTTTTAATCCATCAGCTTCAGCTGATTTTGATGTTCTCAATTGATTCTCCATTAAAACAATTTATTAAATCTTTGCTGCCGAGAGAGGATTCGAACCTCTACATACGGCTCCAAAGGCCGCTGTCCTACCCTTAGACGACTCGGCAATTCATTAAAACTTTAACCCGCCTTCGCGAGCACCATCTGCTAAAGATTTTACTCTTCCATGATATCTATAACCATTTCTATCAAAGATAGCTGTTGTTATATTTTTTTCGGTAGCTTTTTTAGCAAGTAAAGCACCGACTAATTTACTTCTGGAAGTTTTACCCTTTGCTTCTTTCAACTCAACTTCTATTTCTTTATTAAGTGATGAAGCTGCAGCCAAAGTAACACCGTTAATATCATCAATTAACTGAGCATACATGTTGTTAAGACTTCTGTAAACAGTCAATCTTGGTTTTTCACTTGTACCAAAAGTTTTTTTTCTGATTTTTGTTTTAGATCTTAATCTGCTATTTGATTTACGATTAATCATTTACATAAACTCCAATTTTTATTTACCAGCAGTCTTACCGGCTTTTCTTCTAATTTGTTCGTCAGAATATTTAATTCCTTTTCCTTTGTAGGGCTCAGGTTTCCTGAACGAACGTATTTTAGCTGCTATCAAACCAACTAATTGTTTATCAATCCCAGTTACAACTATTTGTGTTTGAGTAGGGGTCTGAATATTTATTTCTGCCGGGGGCATAAAATAAATAGGGTGCGAATAACCAATATTGATTAATAGATTTTCACCTTTTGCTTCAGCTCTATAACCAACACCAACAATATCTAAAACTTTTTTATAGCCTTCAGAAACGCCGGTGATCATGTTCTGAATTAATGCTCTTGTTAAGCCATGTAATGCTCTATTTTTAGGAGCATCATCAGAGCGGGTACAAATAACTTCGTTACCTTCCTTTACAACTCCGATAGCGTGGTGCAAGGATGTGGTTAATTCACCCTTAGGACCTTTTACATTAATCATATCTCCAGTTAATGTAACAGTTACATTTGCTGGAATAGAAACCGGTTTTTTACCAATACGTGACAATTTAAACTCCGTACTAAATTACCAAATTTTACAAATAACTTCGCCGCCTATGGAATCTCTTCTCGCCTGCTTATCGGTTATTAACCCTTTAGAAGTTGAGACTACACAGATGCCAAACCCATTTAATACACGCGGTAGAGTTTCAGCATCAGAATAAATTCTTAATCCGGGTTTACTAACGCGCTCTAATCCGGAAATTGCAGAAACACCATTTGTATATTTTAATGCTATTCTTAAAACACCTTGTTTATTATCTTCAAGGACTTCAAAATCATTAATGAATCTTTGATCTTTAAGAATTTGAGCAATTCCTTTTTTCATATTTGAATTAGGAATATCTACTTTTCTTTTATTTGCTTTTACAGCATTTCTAACTCTTGTTAATAAATCCGCAATAGGATCCGTAACTGCCATGCTAATCTCCTTTTACCAACTCGACTTTTTTACACCGGGAATTTCACCACGAAGAGCTTTTTCTCTAAAAACTAATCTGGAAATCCCGAATTTTCTATAATAACTTCTTGCTCTACCTGTAATCATACAGCGATTATGCAGTCTGATCGGAGATGAATTCTTAGGCAATTTTTGTAAACCTTCAAAATCACCTTTAGCTTTTAACTCTTCTCTGATTTTCTGATATTTTTCAACCAGTTTGCGTCTTTTTTCTTCGCGAGCAATTAAACTTTTTCTTGCCATTAAAATCCCTCGATCCGCTTATTTAACTTCTTTTTTTCTAAATGGAATACCGAAAGCAGCTAATAATTCATATGCTTCAGCATCAGTTTTTGATGTCGTAACGAATGTAATATCCATTCCAAGAATTTTTGTAACTTTATCAACATTAATTTCCGGGAAGATAATTTGTTCTTTTATTCCGATTGTATAATTACCTCTACCGTCAAAAGATTTATCTGACAAACCTCTAAAATCACGTACACGAGGTAAAGCTACGTTAATAAATCTATCTAGAAACTCGAACATTCTCTCTTTTCTTAATGTAACCATAGTTCCAATATTCATACCTTCTCTAAGTTTGAAATTAGAGATCGCTTTTTTTGCTTTACGAATACTTGGTTTCTGACCGGCAATAGTTTCTAAATCTCTAACTGCCTCTTCAATAATTTTGGGATCAGTAACCGCATCACCAACACCCATATTAATAACAATCTTATGAAGTTTAGGAACTTCCATAACACTCTTATAATTAAATTTTTTCATTAACGTTGAAACGATATCATTTTTATAAACATCGAAAAGACGGCACTTAACTCTAACTTCTTGAAATTGAGTTTTTGAATCAGGAGTGGAAGCAGTCGCTTCTTTTCCTTTTTTATCTTTTTTAACGGCAGGAGCCGGTTGTTTAACTTTTTTTTCAGCCATTTTAACTTAAAACCTCAAAAGAATTTATTATTGAAACATCTCACCGGAAACTCTACTGATACGGGCAGTTTTCTTTTTGCCTGTCTTCTCATCTAAAATTATCTGAGATCCAACGCGAGTAGGTTTATTTGTTTTGGGATCTAAAATCATGACATTAGAAACATGTATTGGGGCTTCTTTTTCAATAATGCCACCTTGTTGATTCTTTTGTGATGGTTTAGTATGTCTTTTTCTGATATTCACACCTTCGATAATCACTCTTAAATCTTTTGGAAAAACTTTTAATACTTTACCGGTTTTCCCATTATCATTTCCAGAGATTACCATTACATTATCATTTTTACGTATCTTCATTCTAATTTTTCATCCTTATAAAACTTCAGGAGCTAATGAAACAATTTTCATAAATTGTTTTTCACGCAATTCACGAGCTACGGGTCCAAAAATACGTGTACCTTTGGGTTCATTCTGAGCATTTATTAAAACTGCTGCATTTTCATCAAATCTGATATAGGAACCGTCTTTACGTTTAACTTCTTTTTTTGTCCGTACTATTACAGCTTTAGATACTTCACCTTTTTTTACGGTGCCGTTTGGTGTAGCTGATTTTACCGCTACAACAATTAGATCACCCACACTTGCATATTTTCTTCCGCTGCCGCCAAGGACTCGTATACAACGAACCTTTTTTGCTCCGGAGTTATCTGCTACAATTAAATTACTTTCTTCTTGAATCATTAGTAAACTCCTTGTTCGCTATTTGGCTTTTTCAACAATTTCAACTAAACGCCATCTTTTTGTCTTACTAAGCGGTCTAGTTTCCATAATTTTAACAACATCGCCGATTCCGCATGCATTCAGCTCATCGTGGGCTTGCATTTTTTTAGTTTTCTTAAAATATTTTCTATAGATTGGATGAGGTACTTTTCTTTCAATGGATACTGTAACGGTTTTATCCATTTTATTACTAACCACAACACCTACTCTTGTTTTTCTGAGGGCTCTTTGTTCCATAACTATACTTTAGCTCCTTTTTTATCAGCCTTTTGAGCCTCTAATTCTCTTTGACGAAGAACTGTTTTCATCTTTGCGATATCTCTTTTAGTCGTATTTAATTTTGCGGTATTTGTTAATTGCTTTAACTCATGAGCAAATCGTAAATCGACTAAATTATTTTCTTCTTCAACTATTCTTTTCGAAAGTTCTTCGACAGTAAGTTCTCTTATTTCTTGAATTTTCATTCTTATCAACCCAATAATTATTCAAAATCAGGTCGAGAAACGACCTTGGTTTTAATTGGTAATTTATATGAGCATGTTTTTAATGCTTCATTTGCAATCTCTTTTGAAACACCGGCTACTTCAAACATAATTCTACCGGGTTTAACTACAGCAACCCAAAATTCAGGTGCTCCTTTACCTTTACCCATTCTTGTTTCAAGAGGTTTTTTAGAAACCGGCTTGTCTGGAAATATTCTAATCCAAACCTTACCATCTCTTTTCATTTTTCTTGAAAGGGCAACACGGCACGCTTCAATCTGTCGGCTTGTAATCCACTGTGGTTCTAAAGCCTTCAATCCAAAATCTCCAAACGCTACGGTAGAGCCTCTTTTGGCTTTACCTTTCATTCTTCCGCGCTGTGACTTTCTAAATTTTACCCTTTTTGGCATTAACATAAAACAAACTCCGAGGAATTAATCTGATAAACGTTTACCTAAAATTTCACCACGACAGATCCAAACTTTAATTCCGATGGAACCATAAATCGTCTCTGCTCTACCATTTGCATAATCTATATCTGCACGAATTGTATGAAGAGGAATTCTTCCTTCTTTATACTGTTCAGTACGTGCCATTTCAGCACCGCCTAAACGTCCGGCACACATAATTCTGATACCTTCTGCACCCATTCTCATAGTTGAACTAATAGCAGATTTCATTGCTCTTCTGAAAGAAATTCTTCCTTCAATTTGATTTGCAATATTTTCTGCAACCAGATAAGCATCTAATTCAGGTCTTTTTATTTCATTGATTTGAATTTTTACTTCTTTATCGGTTACTTGTTTAAGTTCTTGCTCAAGTTGAGTAATTTCTTTTCCGCTTTTACCGATAACAACGCCTGGGCGTGATGTATGTATAGTTAGAATAATATTTTTAGAAGTCCTATCAATAATTATTTTCGAAATACCAGCTTTTTTTAAACGATTTCGAATGTAACCTCTTAACTTGTCATCTTCCTTAAGTTTAGCAGCAAAACTCCTGCTTTCAAACCAATTAGACTCCCAGCCTCTGATAATACCTACTCTAAAACCGATTGGGTTTACTTTTTGTCCCAAACAATTCCTCCTGAATTAATTTTTTGTTGCCACAACAACTGTTAAATGACATGAACGTTTTCTAACTCTGTATGCCCTACCCATTGGAGCGGGTGAAATTCGCTTCACTGTAGGACCCTGATTAACAAATACTTCTTTCACAAAAAGATCACCAGGTTCAACTTTAGTGGCATCATCTTTATTCATTAAATTTGATACTGCTGAACGAAGAACTTTTAAGGCATCATTAGATGCATGTTTAGGTTGGAAATGTAAAACTTCCAAAGCCTTATCAACTGACATGCCTCTAATAAGATCAATAACTAATCTCATTTTTCTTGGTGATGAACCAATAAATCTATAAACAGCTTTTGCTTCCATTCTATTCAATTCCCTTTACTATTTGGCCTTGGACGCTTTTTCAGCTTTTGTCCCGGGATGTCCTCTGAAAATTCTTGTAGGAGAAAACTCACCTAATTTATGACCGACCATATTTTCGGTTATATAAATCGGAATCATTTTATTACCATTATGAACAGCAATCGTATGTCCGACAAATTCAGGTGAAATTGTAGAAGCACGAGACCATGTTTTAATTATTTTCTTTGAGCTTGATTCATTTAATTTTTGAACTTTAGCTAAAAGTTTATAATCAATAAAAGGACCTTTTTTAACTGAACGCGGCATATTAGCTCTCTACTACTTTCGTCGTTTAATAATGTACTTATTTGAAACTTTTTTACGTTTACGGGTTTTTAAGCCTTTAGCTTTTTGTCCCCAAGGTGAAACAGGGTGTCCACCACCAGAAGTTTTACCTTCACCGCCACCCATTGGGTGATCAACAGGGTTCATCGCAACTCCTCGAACATGAGGTCGTCTGCCTAACCAGCGTGATTTTCCTGCTTTACCTAAACTAATATTTTCATGATCAGAATTTCCAACTACTCCGTAAGTAGCCATACATTCTAATCGAATCATTCTAACTTCACCGGAAGGCATTTTCAATTGAGCATATTCGCCTTCTTTAGCCATCAATTGGAGTGAACATCCTGCACTTCTGCCTAATTGTCCCCCTTTGCCGGGCTTCAATTCAACATTATGAAGAAAACTTCCAAGAGGTAATTCTTTAATTATTAAGGCATTACCAACTTTTATATCTGAACCAGGTCCCGATGTTACTATATCATTTACTTTTAAGCCGTCCGGGGCAAGGATGTATCTCTTCTCGCCATCTGCATAGTGAAGAAGAGCAATTCGACAAGTTCTATTCGGATCATATTCGATTGAAAAAACTTTTGCAGGGATACCATGTTTATCCCGTTTGAAATCTATAATACGATATCTTCTCTTATGTCCGCCACCAGCAAAGCGTTGAGTAATTCTACCATGATTATTACGACCGCCGGAACTTTTAACCGGGGCTAATAATGACTTTTCGGGAGTGGTCTTTGTAATTTCCCCAAAAGTTGAAACAGATCTAAATCTGGTTCCAGGTGTAGTCGGTCGGTATTTCTTTATTGCCATTTAATTTAACTCCAAATCCTTCATCATTTACTAAACTTGTTCAAATAAATCAATTTTTTGATCTTTTTTCAACGTAACGAGTGCTTTTTTAACATCATTAGTTTTCCCAACAAATCGACCTTTTTTAGTAAACTGTGTTTTGGTTTTACCCTTAATTTTAATAGTATTTACATTTACAACTTCGACATTGAATTTTTTTTCAATTGCTTTTGCAATTTCAATCTTATTTGCAGATAAGGCTACTAGAAATCCATACTTACCTGTTACAGTACTTAAATGGGTCATCTTTTCTGTTAATAGAGGTTTAATCAATACACTACGCATTTTAATTCATCCCTATTTTTTTATCTGAATAAAGATTGTTAAAGTAATCAACACTGCTTTTTTGCATTACCAAAACTTGATTATTTACTAAATCATAAGTGGAAGCAGAACTACATTCTAAAATTTTAACTTTAGGGATATTTCTTCCTGATTTCCAAATATTTTCCAAGTTACTGGGTGTAAGCAATAAAACTTTTTTTCCATCAATTTTGAGAGCTTTAAGTACAGAAACAAAATCTTTTGTTGATGGCTGTTCGAAATTAAAATCTTCAACAACCACTAATTGGTTATCTTTAACTTTATATGAAAGAGCCGATTTTCGTGCTAGACTTTTTACTTTTTTGTTTAAGTCTTCTCGATAATTTCTAGGTTTTGGACCAAAAATAGTTCCACCGCCAACCCAAAGAGGAGATCTTGAAGTACCGGCTCTAGCTCCGCCTCTTCCTTTTTGTTTCCAGGGTTTCTTTCCGCCGCCTCTAACTTCGCCACGTTCTTTAGTCTTGTTTGTACCCTGTCTTTGATTGGCCAGAAAAGACTTAACTGCTAAATATATTGAGTGATCGTTTGGTTCAATTGAAAAAACAAAATCAGCAAGATCAGCTTTTTCGGAGCTTAGTGAACCATCTTTTTTATAAATATCTAATAACATCTTTATACCAAACTACTTTTTATGTAATTCTAAAATTGAATTAATTGAACCCGGGACTGCACCTTTGACTAATATTATATTTTTTTCAG
This sequence comes from Ignavibacteriales bacterium, assembly GCA_020061995.1. Next base: position 7,486 of record JAGUXE010000108.1, read on the forward strand.
GTACAATCTTAACAATTTTTAGGTTTTGAACTGTAACATTCTCATAACCTTGTCTACCGGCCATTCTTTGACCTTTGAAAACTCTTGAGGGATATGAACTTGAACCAATTGAACCAGGAGCTCTAAGCCTATCACTTTGTCCGTGAGTTGTACCTCCAACGCCACCAAAGCCATGTCTCTTCATAACTCCTTGGAAACCTTTACCCTTACTTAACCCTCTTACTTTTATAAATTCACCTTCTGTAAAGAAAGAAGTAGTTAGTTCATCTCCAATTTTATAGGATGAAACATCATCCAATCTAAATTCTTTAAGTGTTCGTGAAATTGTCAAATTATGTTTTTTAAAGTATCCTAATACAGGTTTAATAGTTTTGGATTCTTTCTTTTCGCCGTATCCCAGCTGAATAGCTGTATAACCGTCTCTTTCAACAGTTCTAACATTTGTAACTTTGCAAGGACCGACTTCAATCATTGTCACAGGAACTCTATTTCCATCAGCAGTGAAAATATTTGACATTCCTAATTTTTTACCTAATAATCCAGCCATTTTTTCTCCAAACATTAAAGCTTAATCTCAATATCAACACCCGCCGGAATATCTAATTTACTCAGAGAATCAATTGTTTTCGATGAAGAATTATGAATATCAATGATTCTTTTATGAGAGCGGGTTTCAAATTGCTCTCTCGATTTCTTATCAACGTGCGGAGATCTTAAAACAGTATAAATAGTTTTTTTAGTAGGTAAAGGGATTGGTCCTGAAACCACAGCCCCTGTGCTCCTAACAGTTTTAATAATTTTTTCTGTGGACTTATCAATTAATATATGATCGTATGATTTCAATTTAATTCGTATCTTCTGTCCAGCCACTTAAGAACTCCTTGATTTTTAGAGATAGAAAAAGGGAGACATAACTCCCTTTTTAATCGAGTATACTATTTAGTTTATTCAATAATTTTAGTTACAACACCGGCACCAACTGTACGACCGCCTTCACGAATAGCGAAACGAAGTCCTTCTTCCATAGCAATTGGTGTAATTAAATCGATAGATAATCTTACGTTATCACCGGGCATAACCATTTCAACACCTTCAGGTAAAGTTGCAATACCTGTTACGTCAGTTGTTCTGAAATAGAACTGCGGACGATAACCATTGAAGAATGGAGTATGTCTTCCACCTTCTTCTTTTGATAATACGTAAACTTCACCTTCGTATTTTTTGTGAGGAGTGATTGATCCTGTTTTTGCAAGAACCATTCCTCTTTCAATTTCATTTTTATCAACACCACGTAAAAGAATACCGGCATTGTCACCAGCTTGAGCAAAATCTAATTCTTTTCTGAACATTTCGATACCTGTTACAACAGTTTTTTTGTGTAAACCAAGTCCGATAAGTTCAACTTCTTCCTGAATTTTAACTTGACCTCTTTCAACTCTTCCGGTAGCAACTGTGCCACGACCTGTAATTGAGAAGACATCTTCCACAGGCATTAAGAAAGGTTTATCAACACTTCTTTCAGGAACAGGAATATAAGTGTCAACCGCCTCCATTAACTCCCAAATACAATTATATCTTTCATCCGTAATTTCAGCGTTATCTGTACCAGCTTCTAAAGCCCTTAAAGCTGAACCTTGTATTATTGGAATATCATCTCCAGGAAATTCATATTTGCTAAGAAGTTCTCTTAGTTCCACTTCAACTAATTCTAATAATTCAGCATCATCAACCATGTCAACTTTATTCATAAAAACAACCATTCTCGGTACACCAACTTGACGAGCAAGAAGAATATGTTCACGAGTTTGAGGCATAGGACCGTCAGTTGCAGCTACGACAAGAATTGCGCCATCCATTTGAGCAGCACCGGTTATCATATTTTTTATATAATCTGCGTGACCAGGGCAATCAACGTGAGCATAGTGACGATTTGCGGTTGAGTACTCAACGTGAGCTGTAGCAATGGTAATACCTCTTTCTCTTTCTTCAGGAGCATTATCAATACTGTCAAATGTTCTAATCTGTGAAAGACCTTTACGTGCTAATGCCATTGTAATAGCAGCGGTTAGAGTAGTTTTTCCGTGATCCACGTGTCCGATTGTACCAATGTTAACGTGAGGTTTACTTCTGTCAAATTTTTCTTTAGCCATCTATTTCTCCTTTAAGATATTTTTTCTTTTAATACTTTATTATGCTGATTTTTTACCGGCAGATTTTTCGGAAATCTCATCTGCGATTGATTTAGGTACTTCTGAATAATGATCAAACTGCATCGAATAAATTGCTCTACCCTGTGTCATAGACCTCAAAATAGTAGCATATCCGAACATTTCCGAAAGCGGCACCTTTGATTGAATAACCTGGGCATCTTTTCGAGCTGTAAATCCTTCGATTCGTCCTCTTCTTGAATTCAGATCCCCCATAACATCTCCCAAATAATCTTCAGGAGTAACAACCTCAACCGCCATTATTGGTTCTAATAAAATAGGTCTGGCTTTTCTTGCGCCTTCTTTGAAACCGATTGAACCGGCAACTTTAAAGGACAATTCATCCGAATCAACATCGTGATAAGAACCATCAAACAATCTAACTTTAACGTCAACTACAGGAAAACCTGCGATGACACCATTTTTCATTGCTTCTTGCACTCCGGCAGAAACAGCTGGAATATATTCTTTGGGAACAACTCCACCAACAATTCCATTAATAAATTCATATCCTTTACCCGGTTCATTTGGCATTAATTCTAACCATACATGACCAAATTTTCCACGACCACCAGATTGCTTTACAAATTTTCCTTCGACTTCAACTGATTGAGAAATAGTTTCTCTATAAGCGACTTGTGGTTTACCAATATTTGCTTCGACCTTAAATTCGCGTCTCATTCTATCAACAATAATCTCAAGATGAAGTTCACCCATACCACTAATTAATGTTTGTCCTGTTTCTTCATCAGATTTAACTCTAAATGTCGGGTCTTCATCAGAAAGTTTTGAAAGTGCTTCAGATAACTTATCTTGATCAGCTTTAGTTTTTGGTTCGATAGCAATTTGAATAACAGGTTCCGGGAAAATAATTTTTTCCATTACAATAGGATCATTCTCCGAACAAAGGGTGTCACCTGTTCTAGTGTTTTTTAATCCAACAGCTGCAGCAATGTCACCGGCACGAACAGATGAAATCTCTTCACGGTGATTTGCGTGCATTTGGAGTAATCTGCTAATTCTTTCTTTTTTGCCGCTTACTGAATTGTAAATATAAGACCCAGATTCAAGTTTACCTGAATAGACCCTAAAGAAAGTAAGTTTACCAACATAAGGATCATTCATTATTTTGAATGCCAACGCTGTAAATTTTTCATCTTCAGAAACTTTTCTAGTAACTAAATCATTGATACCTATATGATGAGCTTCAATATCACCTGTGTCGAATGGTGAAGGAAGAAAATCAATTATAGCATCTAAAAGTCTTTGAACACCTTTATTCTTAAACGAAGATCCACAAAGAACCGGTATAATCTTAGCTGATATGGTTGCTTGTCTTAAAACTTTAATAATCTCTTCCGGGGTAATATCTTGCCCGTCGAGATATTTTTCAAGCAAGGTATCATCTACATCAGATACAGCTTCAAGCATTTCAGTTCTATATTTGTTTGATAACTCCACCAAGTCTTTAGGAATTGGAATCTCATCATATGTACTTCCCATTGTATCTTCATGATACATACGAGCTTTAAATGAAATAAGATCAACTATCCCTGTAAACAGGTCTCCTTCACCAATGGGAAGGGTTACAGGAATTGCATTAGCACCTAATCTTTCTCTTATCATTGTAACGGCATTATAGAAATCCGCTCCAACTCTATCCATTTTATTAATAAATGCCAATCTTGGCACTTGATATTTATCAGCTTGTCTCCACACGGTTTCTGATTGTGGTTCAACACCGCCTACGGCACAAAAAAGAGCAACAGCTCCGTCAAGTATTCTTAGCGATCTTTCAACTTCAACTGTAAAATCGACATGTCCAGGAGTATCAATAATATTAATTTGGTGATCTTTCCAAAAACACGTAGTGGCAGCACTAGTAATTGTGATACCACGTTCTTTTTCTTGCTCCATCCAATCCATCGTAGCTGCACCATCATGTACTTCACCAAGCCTATGGAGCTTTCCGGTATAATACAAAATTCTTTCGGTCGTCGTAGTTTTACCGGCGTCAATATGCGCCATAATGCCAATGTTACGAACCGTATTTATTGAAAACTTGTTAATCATTTAATCCAATTTCATCAAATATAAACACTTTATTACCACTTAAAATGAGCAAAGGCTTTATTAGCTTCTGCCATTTTGTGAGTTTCTTCTTTTTTCTTAACAGCTGAACCTTCGCCATTAGCAGCAGCCATTAATTCCGAGGCTAACTTCATAGCCATAGTTTTTTCGCCCCTTTTTCGAGTATAAGTTTTAATCCATCTCATAGCAAGGGCTAAACGTCTCTCAGGTCTAACTTCCATTGGAACTTGGTAAGTAGCACCACCAACCCTACGGCTTCTAACCTCGATTAAAGGTTGAGCATTTGATATGGCTTTCTTAAATACCTCAAGTCCCGGTTTTTTTGTTCGTTCTTCAATTATATTGAAAGCATCATAAATTACTGAACGTGCTGTTGCTTTTTTACCTTCGAGCATGATATTGTTGATAAATTTTGAAACAACTATATCATTGAACTTAGGATCTGGTTTTACGTATCTTTTTTCTGCTCTTTTCTTTCTCATACTCTACTATTTCGATTTTGGTTTTTTAGCGCCGTATTTAGAACGACTCTGTCTTCTATCTTCAACACCACTTGCATCAAGAGTTCCTCTGATGATGTGGTAACGAACACCGGGTAGATCTTTCACTCTTCCACCTCTAATGAGTACAATTGAGTGTTCTTGCAAATTATGTCCTTCACCCGGAATGTAAGCGGTAACTTCAATGTTATTTGTTAAACGTACTCTTGCAACTTTTCTCAAAGCTGAATTCGGCTTTTTGGGAGTTGTTGTATAAACTCTCGTACATACTCCACGCTTCTGCGGACATGCGTCTAAAGCCGGTGCTTTATTTTTTGCTAAAATTACTTGGCGACTTTTTCTTACTAACTGATTTATCGTCGGCACTATTTACTCCCAATCTTTCACAAAGAAAAAAAATTTCAGACTTATAATATATGACTATTGCTAATTTTTGTCAAGAAAAAGTATCTTGAAATTAAAGTTTTTTATTCCAAGAGACCATTTTTTCTTAACCAACGACTTTATTTTCTAAAGTTTTCTCATTTTCAGCTTCAAGCTGTTCTGATTTTACCTGAATTGCACGATATTTTTTCAATCCTGAACCAGCAGGGATTAAATGTCCCATGACAACATTTTCTTTCAATCCTCTTAAAACATCCTTCTTGGCAGCAATTGCTGCATTGGTTAATACCTTAGTTGTTTCCTGGAATGAAGCTGCTGAGATGAAGCTCTCAGTAGATAAAGCTGCGTGAGTAATACCTAATAGTATGTGTTCAAATGTTGCCGGTTCAGCTTCACGGTATTCAACAAGATCTTTACTTTTACGTTTAAGATCAGCATTGATTTCTCTTATTTTAGTTTTTGAAATCAGTTGGCCTTCTTTCAACTTTGAATCACCACGATCTTCAACTACAACCGAATTATTTGTTCTAAGATTTTCTTCAAAAAATTCATACCTATCGACGATATCTTCTTCAAGGAATCTGGAATCACCGGCAGCTACAATTTTAATTTTCTGAAGCATCTGTCTTACGATTACTTCAATATGTTTATCATTGATTTTAACACCCTGCAAACGATAAACATCTTGAATTTCATTTACAAGATATTCTTGAACTGCATTAGTTCCTTTAATTTTGAGAATATCATGTGGATTTATAGGTCCATCCGTAATTTTTTCACCGGCTGGAATTTCATCACCTTCCTGAACAAGAATATGTTTACTAACTGATACGTTGTATTTCTTCTGATCAGAATCATCGATAGCAGTAATGATAATTTCTCTAGAGCCTTTTTTTCGAGCACCAAATTTTACAATACCTTCAATCTCAGAGACTACTGACGGTTCTTGAGGACTTCTTGCTTCGAATAACTCCGTTACTCTTGGTAAACCGCCTGTAATATCCCTTGTCTTAGAAGCTTGTTTTGAAATTTTTGCTAATATAGTTCCAGGTAAAACTGTATCCCCTTCCTCAACAGCTAGAAATGCACCGGTTGGTAAGTTGAAGGATTTCGAATTACCATCAGCTGATTCAATAATCATACTTGCTGTAAGGTTTTTATCTTTTGATTCAATAACTTTCTTTTGTACGTGCCCAGTTTGATCATCTGTTATTTGTTGCAGGGTAACAGAATCAACTAAGTCAACAAACTTAACTACACCTTGAATATCTGTTAAGATTACCGAGTTATAAGGATCATGATTAAACAACGGCATTTTTTTTGCGATTTTCTGACCATCTTTAACTATTATTTCTGATCCGTAAGGAACATCATATCTTTTAATTACTATATCATTGTTATCAAGAATTTCTAGAGCTCCACGTCTGCCAGTTACTGCTTCAGTTCCTGATGGTTTCTTAACAGAAATAACTCTATTAAATCTGACTATACCCTCAACTGTTGATTCAATTTGCGATTGTGCAGCAATTCGCGATGAAGTACCTCCCAAGTGGAATGTACGAAGAGTAAGCTGAGTTCCCGGTTCACCAATTGACTGAGCTGCGACTACACCTACCGCTTCACCTATTTCAACTATTTTACCATTTGTTAGGTTACGACCATAACATTTTGCACAAACTCCTTGCTTGGATTCACAGGTTAGAACTGTTCTGATATAAACAGAATCAATATTTGAATCTTCGATAGTTCTAGCAAGAGTTTCAGTAATTATATCTCCTGATGAAATTATTAATTCATCAGTTCTTGGGTCATAAATATCCTCCTGGCAAATACGTCCGGTGATTCTCTCTGCTAGAGGTTCTCTTTCTTCTTCAACATCCTTTAACGCCGTAACGCGAATACCGAGAATTGTACCGCAATCATCTTCACTAATGATAACATCTTGAGAAACGTCAACTAATCTTCTTGTTAAATAACCTGCATCTGCTGTTTTAAGAGCTGTATCAGCTAAACCTTTTCGAGCACCGTGAGTTGAGATAAAATATTCGAGTACAGAAAGTCCTTCTTTGAAGTTAGCAACAATAGGGTTCTCAATAATTTCTCCAGCTTGTCCGGTTAATGATTTTTGAGGTTTCATCATTAGACCTCTCATACCACCGAGCTGACGCACCTGCTCATTTGAACCTCTTGCACCTGAATCAACCATCATGTGTAATGAATTGAAACCTTGTTGATGCACTTTTAGTTTTTCCATCAACACTTTTGCAACGTCGTTTGTGGTGTGTGTCCAGATATCGATAATCTTATTGTATCGTTCTGCATCAGTAATAACGCCTTGCTCATGCTCATTTAATACTTGTTCAACTTTTTTATTTGCATTAGTTATAAGATTAACTTTTTGTTCGGGTATAATCATATCACTATATGAAATTGAGATTCCGGCAGCAGTTGAATATCTAAAGCCTAAATCTTTCAAGTCATCTAAGAATTTTGCAGTGACTTTATTGCCAAGTTTCATAAACATTTGACCGATAAACCCGCCGAAAGTTTTCTTAATCAATAACTGATTGAAAAATCCCATTTCTTTGGGGACAATCTGATTAAAAATTACTCGACCCGTAGTAGTTTCGATAGTTTTTCCATCTATTCTTACTTTAATAAAAGCATGTAATTTGATAACTCTTGAATTATAAGCAATTATTACTTCTTCAGGTGAGCTGAAACTCATGCCTTCACCTAAGTCACCATCTCTTTTCTTTGTGAGATAGTAACAACCAAGAACGATATCCTGAGTAGGAACTACAATCGGGCTGCCGTTTTGTGGTGACAAAATATTATGACTACTAAGCATTAACAAAGATGCTTCGAGTTGTGCTTCAAACGAGAGTGGTAAGTGGACTGCCATTTGATCACCATCAAAATCCGCATTGAATGCAGTACAAACCATCGGGTGTAAACGTATAGCTTTTTCATCTATCAATAGAGGCTGGAATGCTTGAATACCAAGTCTATGAAGAGTTGGTGCTCGGTTTAAGAGAACCGGATGACCAACAATTATTTTTTCTAAAATTTCCCAAATAATCGGGTCTTTTCTTTCAACAACCTTCTTGGCACTTTTTACGGTTTTGTTATGCCCTCTATCAATTAATTTTCTTATGATAAAAGGTTTGAATAACTCAACAGCCATATCTTTAGGAAGACCGCATTGATGTAATTTTAATTCAGGACCTACAACAATTACTGAACGACCGGAATAGTCAACACGTTTACCGAGTAAGTTTTGACGAAAACGTCCTTGTTTACCTTTAAGCATATCGCTTAATGATTTTAATGGACGGTTGTTATCACTTCTTACAGCACTTCCACGACGTGAATTATCAAATAAAGCATCAACTGATTCTTGTAACATTCTTTTTTCGTTACGAAGAATTACCTCAGGAGCTTTAATGTCAATTAATCTTTTTAATCTGTTATTTCTGATTATTACTCTTCTGTAGAGATCGTTAAGATCACTTGTTGCGAAGCGGCCGCCTTCTAACGGAACTAATGGTCTTAATTCAGGTGGAATTACAGGAATATAACTTAAAACCATCCATTCCGGCTTATTCATCGGTTTAAGTTCTTTTTCTCTGAAAGCTTCTAAGACTTTTAATCTTTTTAAGATTTCATCTTTCTTTTGTTGAGAAGTTTCAACTTTAACTTGTTCTCTTAGCGCCTGGAATAAATTTTCAACTTCGGTTTGGCGTAGCAATTCTTTAATCGCATCGCCACCGATTTTAGCATAGAACTTATTTGGATCAGAATCCGGAAGTTTTTCATTCCCAGGAGGAAGTGAGTTTAATACTTCAAAGTATTGATCTTCAGAAATTAAGTCTTTACGATTTAATCCTGTTGGGCCCGGGTTTAATACAACATAAGATTCATAATAAATGATTCTTTCTAATTCTTTTGTAGTAAACCCTAATATATTACCAATCTTGGAAGGTAGAGATCTGAAAAACCATATGTGAACGACAGGAACTGCTAAAGCAATATGTCCCATTCTTTCACGTCTAACACTTTTTTGTGTTACTTCTACACCGCAACGATCGCAAATAATCCCTTTATATCTTATTCTTTTATATTTACCGCAATAACATTCCCAATCGCGTGTTGGTCCGAAAATTTTCTCACAAAACAAACCATCTTTTTCAGGTCTGAAAGAACGATAATTAATCGTTTCAGGTTTTGTGACTTCGCCGTGTGAACGGGCAAGTATATCATCAGGACTAGCTAATGTTATTGTGATGTTGTTAATATCTTTTAACACGTTTTCTTGATTTCTATATGACATTTATAAAACTCCTAATTTCTTTGGTGAAATAAATATTTTTTCAACATTAACTAATCTTCATATCAAGACCTAAGCCCTGCAACTCTTTGATTAAAACATTGAAAGATTCAGGAATATTCGGTTCCTGTAAATTCTCACCCTTAACGATCGCCTCATAAGCTTTAGATCTACCGGCGACATCATCACTTTTAATTGTTAATATTTCTTGAAGAATATGGGCTGCTCCGTAACCTTCGAGTGCCCAAACTTCCATTTCTCCAAACCTCTGACCACCAAATTGAGCTTTACCGCCTAATGGTTGTTGAGTAATGAGGGAGTATGGTCCAATTGACCTTGAGTGAATTTTATCATCAACCAAGTGACCCAACTTAAGCATGTAAATATATCCGCAGGTAACTTGTTGATGGAATTTTTCACCAGTTCGTCCGTCAAATAAATCTGTTTTACTTCCAGGAGCTAAACCGGCTTTTGTTAACCATTCATCAACGTCGGTAACTTTAGCACCATCAAAAATAGGGGTTGCAAATTTTACCCCAAGTTTTTTACCAACCCATCCAAGTGCAGTTTCGTAAAGCTGCCCAAGGTTCATACGGGAAGGAACTCCCAAAGGATTAAGAACTATATCAACAGGAGTACCATCATCAAGGAATGGCATATCTTCAATAGGTACAATTTTAGCAACCACACCTTTGTTTCCATGACGACCAGCCATTTTATCACCAACTGAAAGTTTACGTTTTTTGGCAACATAAACTTTAGCTAATTGAACGATACCTGGAGGTAATTCATCACCGGACTGAATTTTTATTTTTTCACGCTTATAATCTTCTTCGATATCAGCTAAAGCATCAAAATAATTTCTGAAAATAGTTTTAATTAGATGATTTGTTTTTTTAGCTTCAAACCAATCTGAGGTATAATCTAATTTTGTTACGTCATCTAGACCGGAGAATGTTGTTTCTTTGATGGCTACTCCGTTTCTCAGCACTACTGAACCATCTAGATCTCTTATACCGGTAGTTGTTAATCCGGCTGAAACCAGATTTAATTTTTCAATCAGTTTTTGATAATGAGAAGAAACTCTTTGTTTATGAGTTGACTCGATTGTGTCTAATTGTTTTTTCTCTAACTTTTTAGCATCATTATCTTTTTTCTTTCTACTGAAAAGTCTTGATTTAATCACGGTTCCCTTTAGTCCAGGAGGTGCTTTTAATGAAGCATCTTTAACGTCACCGGCTTTATCTCCAAAGATTGCTCTAAGCAGTTTTTCTTCAGGTGTTGGATCTGTTTCCCCTTTCGGAGTAATTTTTCCGATAAGGATATCATTTTCTCTAACTTCAGCACCTTCACGTATGATTCCGTCATCGTCAAGATTCCGGACAGCTTCTTCACTAACGTTAGGAATTTCACGGGTAAGTTCTTCTTCACCACGTTTAGTTTCACGAACTTGAAGTTCAAATTCTTCTATGTGTATTGAAGTAAAAACATCTTCGCTCACAACTTTTTCACTAATTACGATAGCATCTTCAAAGTTGTAACCTCTCCAAGGCATGAATGCAACAAGGACGTTTCTTCCAAGTGCTAATTCACCACCATCAGTTGCGCAACCATCAGCAAGAACCTCACCTTTTTTAATCTTTTGTCCCGCTTTTACTATCGGTTTTTGATTAATTGAAGTTTCTTGGTTAGTTCCTGAAAATTTGATTAATTTATAGGTAACTAATCTAATATCACTGAAACTTGTAATTGCTTCCACTGAATTAGGGCTAATATCATATTTTACAACTATTTTATCTGCATCAACATAATCTATTACACCATTATCTTCTGCGACAACAACTGCGCCTGTATCTCGTGCAACTTTACCTTCTAAACCTGTTCCAACAAGTGGAGCTTCAGGGTGTAATAGTGGTACAGCTTGGCGTTGCATGTTAGATCCCATGAGTGCACGGTTAGCATCATCATGTTCTAAGAATGGAATTAAAGCAGCAGCAGCACTTACAATTTGTGCAGGAGCTACATCCATAAACTGAAGTTCATGTGGATGAACAATTGGGAATTCCCCTTTGAATCTTGCTTTAACTCTAGCATTAACAAACTCACCATTTTCTTTAATTGGGGCATTTGCCTGAGCAATTGTAAAATGGTCTTCTTGTTCAGCAGTTAAATAAACAACCTCATCGGTAACTTTTCCACCAATAACTTTACGATATGGTGCCTCTAGGAACCCATATTTATTTACTTTTGAATAAATGGTAAGAGATGAAATAAGACCGATATTCGGACCTTCGGGAGTTTCTATCGGACATAAACGTCCATAATGTGTGTAGTGAACATCACGGACTTCAAATCCAGCTCGTTCTCTTGTTAAACCGCCTGGTCCAAGGGCAGACATTCTTCTCTTGTGAGTTAACTCAGCAAGAGGATTGGTTTGATCCATAAACTGAGACAATTGATTGGTTCCGAAGAAGGCATTGATAACACTACTGATTGTACGTGCGTTTACCAATTCTTGAGGAGTAAAACTTTCCGCATCACGGATATTCATTCTTTCTTTAATTGTGCGTGACATTCTTGCAATACCAACATTAAATTGTTGTTGCAATTGTTCACCCACTGTTCTAACGCGTCTGTTTCCTAAGTGATCAATATCATCAAAGCTTTCATTTCCGTCTTTAAGACGAATCATATATTTTATAATCTCGATCATATCAACAGTTGTTAGTACTGTTGTAGTTTCTTTGATATCTAATTTTAGTTTATCATTCATTCGATGACGACCGACTTCACCTAAATCGTATCTTTTATCATTAAAGAATAATTTTTCAATTAATCCGTGTGCGGTTTCCAAATCGGGAGCTTCACCGGTTCTTAATTGTCTATAGATAGCAAATAAAGCTTCTTCTTTTGTATGAGAAGAATCTTTTTTAAGTGTGTTTAAGATTAAGTTTTGTTCGATTGAAGTATCGGCTCTGATAAATTTAATTACATCAACTTCTGCTTCTTTTAATCTTTCCACGTCTTCTTCTGATAAAACACTTTCGCGTGTCAAAAAGATTTCACCGGTAGCCATATCAAAAACATCACTGGCAATCGTTCTACCGATATAATTTTCAATCTTAACCTTGTCAACTGTAATAGTGTCAAATAGATCAAATAATTCTAATATCTCTTCATCCGACTGGTAACCAAGTGCTCGTAATAGAGTAGTTGATGGGAATTTTTTTCGTCTATCAATATAGACGTACAACACGTGGTTAATATCCGTAGCAAACTCGACCCATGAACCTTTTAACGGAATAATCCTCGCAGAATATAATGCTGTTCCGTTGCGGTGAGTTGTTTGCGAAAATGCTACACCGGGGGAACGATGAAGTTGAGTTACAACAACACGTTCAGCTCCGTTGATAATAAATGTTGCTCTTTCACTCATGAAAGGCAAGTTTCCAAGATAAACTTCTTGTTCAACTGAGTTTACAAACTCTTCTGTATCCGGATCTTTTGTAGAAAGCAATAATTTTGCTTTTAAAGGAGCAGCATATGTGAGTCCTCTTTCCAAACATTCAACAATTGAATAACGAGCTTTTTCGATATGATATTCAAGAAAATCTAGTCTATAATTTTCTTTATTATCAAAAATCGGGAAGTTAGAAGAGAAAACAGCTTGTAATCCCTTATTTTCACGTTGAAGTGGATGCACATGTAATTGAAGAAATTCTTCAAAAGATTCTTTTTGAATATCTAACAAGTGTGGAATATCTAAGACCGGTTTAATTTTGCCGAAGGAAATTCTCTTATTCTCCAAGGGGCAACCTCCAATTTAATAATCTAAAACTTTTCATACGAACTTAACTTAACACTTAACTTAATGCATATTAACAATAGAAAAGTGATAAGACGGAATACTCCGCTTATCACTTTATAAAAAGGACACAGATAACAAAGGTATGTAGCAAAAACTTATTTTACTTGAACAGTAGCGCCGGCTTCTTCAAATTCTTTTCTAAGTTTTTCAGCTTCATCTTTAGAGACGGCTTCTTTAACTGTTTTAGGGGCTCCGTCAACAAGATCTTTAGCTTCTTTTAATCCTAAACCGGTATGAGCTCTAACAACTTTAATAACGTTAATTTTCTTTTCGCCAGCGGCAATAAGAATTACATCAAATTCGGTTTGTTCTTCAACAGGAGCGGCATCGGCAGCAGCTGGAGCTGCGCCCATTACCATTGGAGCTGAGGCTGTTACACCAAATTCATCTTCAAGTGCTTTCTTTAATTCGGCAGCTTCTACAAGTGTTAAAACTTTTATTTTCTCGACGAGTTCTGCAACTTTTTCTGACATTCTATTTTCTCCTAAATAATATTATAAATAAACTATTTTATGCTGCTTCTTTTTTAGAGATTTCGTCAATAACACTAACGAGGTCTCTAATAACAGCATTAATTGCACCAACAACTCCTGAAGCCGGAGCATTGATACTTCCTAAAATTCCTGCAATAATTTCCGGTTTTGTCGGAAGATTGGCGATTTCAGATAACTTGCTACCGTCGTAATATTGACTTTCGATATAGCAAGCTCTTAGAGGGAGTTTTTGGCTTGTATCATTATATTTCTTAATGATTTTAGCCGGAGCTATCGGGTCTTCTGAAGCGAATGCGAATCCATTCATACCAACTAAATGGTTTTTCAGATGGTCGTATCCGCCGACTTCTTCGATTGCTCTTTCAAATAAGGTATTTTTTATAACCTTGTATTTAACTCCACTCTTTCGGAATTCATTTCGAATGTTACTAATATTTTCGACATTAATTCCGCTGTAATCAGCCACATATACGGCAGAAGAACCTTGCAATAGCTTAACTACTTCAGCTATTTTTTCTGTTTTTTCACTTTTCTTCATTGTTCTCCCAATTTATATAATGGATTTGATTACGTGGGCTTGAAGCATTATTATTGTGCGTAATAAACTTTTAATGAGCCACTTCATCTCTTGATATCTTCAAACCTGGTCCCATCGTTGATGAGAGAAAAAGACTTCTAACATATTGTCCTTTTGCACTTGAAGGTTTCAATTTGATAATCGTATTCAAAAATGCTCTTGTATTTTCTGCTAATTTTTCTGTTTCAAAAGAAAGTTTTCCGAGTGATAAACTGATAATTCCTGCTTTTTCAACACGGAATTCAACTTTACCCGCTTTAACTTCTTTTACTGCTTTTGCGACATCCATTGTTACGGTGCCACTTTTCGGATTAGGCATCAATCCTTTTGGACCAAGAATTTTTCCTAATTTACCTAATTCAGCCATAGCGTCAGGAGATGCAACAATTACATCTACATCTGCCCATCCGGCTTTAATTTTTTCAAGATAGTCTTCAAAACCTGCAAAATCGGCTCCGGCATCTAATGCTTCTTGAATTTTTGGTCCTTTGGTAATAACAAGCACCTTTACTTCTTTACCGGTACCGTTTGGTAAAACTACCGTGCCACGAATCATCTGATCTGCATGTCGTGGATCAACTCCTAATCTGATGGAACAGTCTAACGACTCGACAAATTTAACTTTCGATAAATTTTTAAGAAGATCAATTCCTTCTTCAAGTCCGTATTCTTTACTTTTATCATAAGAGCTTTCTACAGCTTTAACTCTTTTTGATGTTTTCATCTTAAAACCACTATCTTATTTATTAATCAAAAAATATTAATCTTCTACGGTAAAACCCATACTACGAGCAGTTCCGGCTACCATACTCATTGCATGCTCTATATCGAACGCATTAAGATCAGGCATTTTCATTTTTGCGATTTCTTCTACCTGTGCCTTAGTTACTTTTGCAACTTTATTTCTGCTCGGTTCAGGAGAACCTCTCTCAACTTTCGCGGCTTTCTTTAAAAGAACCGCTGCAGGAGGAGTTTTTGTAATAAATGTGAATGATTTATCCGAAAAAACTGTAATAACAACAGGGATAATCAATCCTTCTTTATCTGAAGTTCTTGCATTGAATTGCTTACAGAACTCCATAATATTGACACCTTTTTGTCCTAATGCAGGACCAACTGGAGGAGACGGATTTGCTTTTCCACCGGGAATTTGCAGTTTGATAAATCCGGTAATTTTCTTAGCCATTTTTTATACCTTTTATGATACTATTTTTCTAATTCAGCTTGAACAAAATCTATTTCAACAGGAGTTTTACGCCCAAATATTGAGACTAAAACTTTAATTTTCATCTTCTCTTCATTTACTTCTTCAACAGTTCCGGAGAAATTATTAAATGGACCATCAATAATTTTAACAATATCACCGGCTCTAAAAATCGTTTCACTTCTTTCTTCAGAATCTTCTTGCAAAATTCTTCCAACAATTCTCTTAACTTCTTCTGGCTGAAGGTGGTTAGGGTTATTTTTCGTCCCAAGAAATCCCATCACTGAAGGAGTATTAAGAATAAAGTCCTTAACTAATGCATCAAGATCAGCTTGCAATAAAACATAACCGGGGAAGAAGTTTTTGGTTTTGCTTCTTTTTTTTCCGTCGCGAACTTCAAAAACTTTTTCCATAGGAACAAGAATTTGCGCAATTTTGGCACGCAATTTCTCGTTATCCTTTAATTCGGCATCAACTAAGTTTTTAACTTTGTTTTCATGACCGGAAAAGGTCCTAACAACATACCACTTCAAATCGGTCATATTAACCTAAAAGATTCCTTTGAAAATTTGAGTAATTGCCATATCAATAGCGTAAGTAAACGCTGAGATAATAAGACAAACAACGATTACAATCTGAGTTGATTCTTTCAATTCAGCTTTAGTTGGCCAGGTAACTTTTTTCATTTCCTTAACCACGTCATTAAAAAAATCTATTATCTTCTGTTTCATATTTTCTATCAATTATTTGCACGTCAGGAGGGACTCGAACCCCCAACCTGCGGTTTTGGAGACCGCTGCTCTACCAATTGAGCCACTGACGTAGCTATTAAAAAATTATTTATTTATTGGTGCACAATTACGGTAATCCGTTAAAATATTACTTTGTTTCCTTGTGTACAGTATGTTTCTTATCGAAACGACAATATTTTTTGAATTCTACTCTGCCGGGATGAAGTCTTTTATTCTTCGTGGTTGAGTAATTTCTTCTTTTACACTCGGTACATTCTAAGGTTATTATTTCTCTCATATCACATCTTCTTAAGATTAATTGTTGAGCTGACGACCGGGATTGAACCGGTGACCTCATCCTTACCAAGGATGTGCTCTACCAACTGAGCTACGTCAGCATTTTTAAACAAAAAAAAATGATAGCAACTATGCTTCTTTAATATGAAGCGCTGATTATGTCCTATCATATTTCAGTTGAAATCGAATTAATTAAAAATCCATTTTCAACTAATTGAGCTTGAATCAAAAAATTTAGGCTCAATCAGTAGTATATCATCAGTAAAGAACTCCTTGAGCGGGAGACGGGACTCGAACCCGCGACCAACAGCTTGGAAGGCTGTGACTCTAGCCAACTGAGTTACTCCCGCAAAAACTAAATAAAATGAACATTGTGGGCGGCGAGGGATTCGAACCCCCAAAGGCGTTTGCCAACGGATTTACAGTCCGCCCCGGCTCTCCAACTCCGGCGTCCGCCCGTTTTTAGAAACGAGCACCAAAAATATACTATTTTCCTAAAATATGCAAATATGATTTAAAAAAAATTTTGAGCCGATTTTTCTGGTTGATATAGAACTGAATGATTTTTATTCACGACCATGTATCTTTAACTATTTGGTTTCATTTATGGTATTTAGAGAGTTATTCGAAATGTGTTAAAAAAATTCCTTCAAATAGTCCAAAGCGATCAAATTTGCATGAGAGATTTTTTCTTGATTTTCCTATATTTAAGGGGAAGCATTTCTACTTCCCCATTAAATTAGAGTTACTATTTCAACAGCGTCATTTTATGGTTCTGTATAAACTCATTTACTCTCAAAGAATATATATACATTCCACTCGGTAAATCTTTTGCATCGAAAGATAAACGGTGATTTCCTCTACTTTTTATCTCATTTACTAATTGAGCAACTTCCTGCCCCAGCATATTATAAACTTTTAATTGAACCAATCCTTCTTCTTTCAGTTGATATGAAATATTAGTGATTGGATTAAATGGATTCGGGTAGTTTTGCTCAAGATTGTAGGATGAGACTGAAAATGGAGAATCTCCTACAGATACCGGAGTAGCTATTTCGGTTTCCCATAAACCGCGACCATAAGTACCGACTCTTAGCTTATTGGGCTGATTGCCATAGAATATTTCCACTTCAGTAACAACTACATTTGGTAAACCGTTATTAAAGGAAACCCAAGGATTTATACCATCCTTCATATAGACACCTACATCAGTACCAACAAATAATACATTGCGATCTGTAATGCTTCGTTGATGAACAATACTCATAATCGGAAGGTTTGGCAATCCTAGAGAAATATTCGTCCAGGTTTCTCCCCCGTTCGTTGACTGAAACACCTTGAAATTTTCTGTATATCCTCCATAAGTAATCCATAGAGTATTTGGATCAGTGTCTTTAACCGAAACGTATGTTAGTGAATTTGAAGTTGAAATAAGTGTAACCGGCGACCAGGCGGTAGCACCACCATTCGTTGTTTTCCATAACTTTGTTCTGTTTGCAGCATAGAGAACATTACTATTAGATGGAGCAATTGCAAGAGATTGTAATAGGTATACAGAATCTAATACTTGTGAAATAGATGTCCAATTGTTTCCTCTATCGGTAGTCTTCCAAATTTTATCATATCCCCCATAAAGAATTGCACTGTTTGCATAATCCATTACATAAGGAGTTACCCAATAACCTGTTGGCTGCCCCCCCGGGATATTTGCTGAAATGTTCGTGGCGAAACTTGTGCCTCCATTAGTACTTCGTGAAATCTGTCCATTAACATATGTTGCATACATATAATTTGGATTAGTATGGTCAACAATACACTCCATACCGTCACCCCCTTTTACATCAGACCAAAAACCGGCTTTGTATAATTTTGTACCATTATCCTGCAAACCGGTCAATATAGTCGAAGCGTTTGTTTGAGCCACACCGATTCTATAAATCTGGTTAATCTCTAATCCGTTCGATAAATCTGTCCAGGACAATCCCCCATTTACTGATTTATAAATACCCCCGTCATTCCCTTCGAAAAGAGTTCCGTTATTATGAAAAACGAGGGCGTGTTTATCAGCATGAACTACAGGAGCACTGCTTTTATTATAGAATGTACTGCTTGTCCACATGTTATTAATTACCCAACTGGTGCCTCCATTAGTCGATTTCCATGTATTTACACCACCGATAAAAACTATATTTGCGTCAATGGGAGAAGCTGCAATGGTTAAATCGTACCAACCCTGTCCGGTATTTTCTCCAGAACCATCGCTGTAATATCCGAGCATTGATTTTGTTCCATCATCAACACGTGCAAATGATTCACCACTGTTTGTGCTTCTATAAACCCCTTTTAATCCACTCATGTTAGAAGAACTTATCATATAAACAATATTTGGATTATTTGCAGATACCGCTAATTCATTTCGGTAACCTCCGGCTTCAACAATATAGTTTGACCAAGTTTCACCATTATCTGTTGACCTGTTAATTACCGATGAAGCATTCATGTTTAGACTTGACGCAATTATAATATTAGGATTGCCCGGTTTAAACTCCATATCTATCCAACGATTTGCAGTTTTAAGACCCCATGTAACACCTGCATCTGTCGTTTTATAAATTCCATTTGAAGTAGCTGCTAAAAGTATGGAGTTATTAGTCGGGTGAATTAAGAGTCTATAAGTTGACTTCCCATCCTTTGCTAGAAAAGTTAATCCGGTCGTATTCCATGTAGCACCCCCATCTGTAGATTTTAAAATACCTATACTGTTATTGTCTGCTCTTTGTCCCCCGGCAAGCGACCACATACTTCCACCATTACGATCACCGGTCGCAATATATAAAGTTTTTGAAGTCGCATAATTGCTTGTAACAGCAATATCGCTTACACCAAGTACCAGCTGATTATTATTTAGGATTGTCCATGTATTGCCCCCATCGGTGGTTTTCCAAATTCCCCCCGAAGGACTTCCAACCCAGAAAGTATTTTCATCTGCAGGATGAAAAGCAATGCAATTTATTCTTCCAAGTCCTGCATAACCTCCGGGTGTTGTGTTACTCCCTAAGTTTAGCCAGTTTGCACTGAAAGAGTTTTCTTTATGCAGCGAATTATTTTTATCAAGATATTTTTGGTATTCGTCTGTGGAGCTTGTTTGTGGGAATTCACCTGTTTCATTATTCACACGACTTTGCCAGAAATACTCCCAGCGTTTATATGATTTCCAGCCGGGGACTTTACTTTTTTCCCCGTTTTTGAAAACGTAGCCGTTTTCTATATTTTGAGATTTCCAGTATTCATTCATCTTTTCCTGAATTTCAAAAAAAGTTGAATTTTCATCTATATCAATTTCATTTATTGCGGTAGTCGGATTGACCTGTGCCGATATAAAAATTGAATTTATTAATAAAATAACTATTAAATAACATTTAGTTAGAAGTACTCGATTCATTTCATCCCCTGAAATTTTAAGAAAGTATTTTACATAATGGCGAGTAAAATAAAATTACCCTATTAAAAATAGCTAAAATAAAATTCTCACCAAGTGTAATATCCGATATTTGTAAAAAAATAAAGTCTCATTATTTTCTATGGGGAGTGAGAGTATAACCATCAATAAAGTGTAAGAATGTTGATAAAATTATTCTTCTTGTTGACAATCGTCAGACGAATTCGGTGGCGGCAAGGATATTTATATCTAAATGATTTTTTCAAGTCCTATCTAAGTACCAAAATTTATTTTTTTGTGGAGCTTAGAATAGGCGATTCCATAATCCCTCAAAAATCATCCATAATTCCACCTCAGACCGAAGAAGAATGATTTTTTATTCGCAATAAATTCGAGTTCCCTCTCAAGTATCATATCTTTTAATTAAGCAAGCTCACCCAAATGAAGTAGTTCCTTTTTCATCCCTTTAGCCGATTGAACACTACTCAATTGCTTCATAACATAATATTGTAATTAGAAAACTATTACGAAAATATTTTTAACAAACAATTATGGAGAAGTTATCAAATGAATAAGCTGAAAATCAAAGGGAACTGGAATGAAACAGCAGGGAAACTCAAACAACAATACGCAATTCTAACTGATGATGATTTACTTTTGGCAAAAGGTAAAGAAGAAGAATTATGGGGAAGATTGCAGACTAAACTTGGAAAAACCAAAGAACAATTGATGAAAATAATTTCGAAATTTTAAAGGAGATAGAAGATGAAAGGTAATACAGAATTACTCACAACTCTTAATCAGCGCTTAGCGGATGAACTTACTGCAATTAACCAATATATGGTACATTCTGAAATGTGTGAAAACTGGGGTTACAATAAACTTCACATTGCCATCAGAAAACAGGCAATGGATGAAATGCACCATGCCGAGTGGCTTATCGAGCGAATCATTTTTTTAGATGGTGCACCATCGGTATCCAAACTTAATTCTATAAAAATTGGTAAAACTGTTCCGGAAATGATCAGTAATGACAATAAAGATGAACATGATGCTGTACGCACTTATAATGACGCAATCAAACTTGCCCGTGAAGTTGGTGATCAAGGCACTGTTGATCTGCTGACAAAGATACTTAAAATGGAAGAAGCCCACGTTGATTGGGCAGAAATTCAAAATGAACAGATTAAGCAAATGGGATTAGAGAATTATTTAACTACCCAATCCGGAAATGTTACAAGTTGATTTTATTAAGGAGTAAAAAAATCTTTTTATGCAGAAACAACATACCATAAAAATAAAATCAATTAAACACATCACACATGATGTGTTACAAATTGTCACAGAAAAACCTCAAGAATACAATTTCACTCCCGGGCAAGCCACGGAGGTTGCAATAAATAAAAATGGTTGGAAGGATAAAAAAAGAGCATTTACTTTTACCTCTCTTCCAATCGAAGATTACCTTGAATTTACAATCAAAACATATCCTTCGCACAAAAGCGTCACCAACGAACTTCTGTTACTTAAAACAAATGATGAGTTGATTCTTCACGAGGTCTTTGGTGCAATCAGCTACAAAAACGAGGGTGTTTTTATTGCCGGAGGTGCAGGAGTTACTCCTTTTATTTCCATCTTCAGATATCTTCAATCAAAAGAAGAAATGGGTAATAACAAACTCATCTTTGCCAACAAAACAAAAGCAGACATCATTCTTGAGCGGGAGTTAAAAAGAATATTAGGACAGAATTTCATCAACATATTATCTGATGAAAAAGTAGATGGATATGCTCATGGGCAAATCACAGAAGATTTTCTAAAGCCTCACATTAACAGCAACATAAAGAATGTTTATGTCTGCGGACCACCGCCAATGATGGAAGCAATTGAGCAGCAATTGAAAAAGTTAAAAATAGACGAGAAATATATAGTCAAAGAAGAATTTTAGATTATGAGGATACAGTTATCAAAAATCATTTAAAAATCTAACGAAGATAGAAAGAGAGAATATTATGAATATGAAAAGAATATTTGGCGGCTTACTCACCGTCCTCGGAATAGCCGGACTTATATATGCTGCCGTACTATTTGTAAATAACTCAGGTGGAGCAAGCAGCATAAGAGCGTTGATAATTTACGGAATAATCGGAATTATATTCTTCGTTGCCGGCATTGGGTTAATACGCACAACAAAAGATGAAGCATAATAGACGAGACAGATAGTCGTTCAAAATTTAATTATACGAAAATGGAGAGAACAATACTATGCGCAATTTAGGAAACGAAATAAAGAAGACTGTGAACAATCTCACTGTAAGTTACTACGATGAAGGACCAGAGAAAGCTCCTGCTATTATACTTATTCATGGTTTTCCTTTTAATAAATCCACATGGGGAAAACAGATTGATGCACTAAAGATAAATTACCGTGTGATTGCGTATGACGTTCGCGGGCATGGAAACTCCGATGCCGGAGAAGAGGATTTCTCAATTAATCTTTTTGTTAAGGACTTGCTCAATTTCATGGATGCACTGAATATTGATAAAACAATATTGTGTGGTTTATCCATGGGAGGATACATTGCATTAAATGCTATTGAGAACTACCCGGAACGTTTTGATGCGCTTGTATTGAGTGATACCAATTGCACAGCCGATACGCCCGAAGCAAAACAAAAACGATTGAAAACAATTGAAAGCATTAGGAACTTAGGTGTGGAAAAGTTTGCCGATGAAAGTATAAAAAATCTTTTTGCTCCCGAATCATTCGCAACTAAAGAAACTGAAATTGCTTCTGTTAGAGCGATGATCGTGTCTACCTCAAAACAATCGCTTTATAAAACCTTACGAGCTTTTTACGAACGTAAAGAAACTTGCAGCAAACTGCAAAATATAAATGTACCGGTGCTTATTATGGTGGGAAAAGATGATAAGATCACACCTCCTGACGCAGCAGAGTTTATACATGAAAAAATTAAAGGTTCGATACTAAAGATTATAGAACATGCAGCTCATTTAAGTAATATTGAAAATCCTGGCGAATTCAATAAACAACTTGTGGAGTTTGTTGCAGCATCTACTTAAATGCAATTTCACCTGATCGCAGCCGAACATCAATTGGGACCTAATACTGTGCTGAAACAAGAATAATTTACTATCTAAAACTAAAGGAATGTAAAATGAAAAAACCCCTTAATGAAATAATACCTGCACTTGCCAGAGCGGAATATATAGAAGTTGAACCCAATGTGCGTCTTCATATAACAGATGCGGGTGAAGGAAGAACTATTGTGCTAATACACGGTTGGCCGTTAAGTGATGAAATGTATGAATACCAATACCAAGAACTTATAAATAACAACTTTCGTGTAATTGGTATAACACTAAGAGGTTTTGGTAAATCTGATAAACCTTACGGCAAATATGATTATGGTATACATGCATCGGATATAAAAAATGTTTTAGAGCAGCTTATAATAAAAGACGCGGTTCTCGTTGGCTTTTCCATGGGGGGAGCTATTGCGATTAGTTTTGTATCAACTTACGATGGTGCTCATGTTTCTAAACTGGTTTTGTGCGGAGCAGCAGCACCGATTTGGACACAACGCAAAGATTTTAAATACAATCTTCCGCAGAGTGCTGTTGATGACTTAATTAAATTAAATTATAAGGACAGACCTAAACTTTTATCTGATTTCGCAAAGATATTCTCCGCCTCGGAAACCGCACTGAATGAAGGAATAGGTAGTTGGTTAAATGGAATTTGTTTAAGCGCTTCTTCTTATGCAACGGCTCAATGTTTAATCGCTCTACGCGATACTGACCTGAGAAGTGATCTCATAAAAATAAAAATTCCGACAGTAATTATGCACGGCACGAAAGACAAAATATGTTCCTTTGAGTTGGCTGAACAGATGAAAGCCGGAATCTCAAAATCACGCATCATTGCTTTTGAAGATAGCGGTCATAGCATGTTTCTTGAGGAAACTCAAAAGTTTAATGAAGAGCTGATAAAATTTGCTCGGAAATAAGAGTTACGAAAACTAATTTAATACTGTCTTCATAAAAGACCCACTTTTGGGTCTTTTTTCACCGAATATTTATTCCCCCGATTTTCATTTTTTCAACCTACCTGAAGTTCCCAAAAATCAATTCTATTGTTTTAATATCTATCTATAATAAATAATCATAACCAATAAAAAGGTTACGATTCTGAATATATGTTTTTTCCTTAATGTTTGAATATTTTTTTTCAAAAAGTATAATGAAACTCTGTTCAAGCTAAAATTTATTTTGTACTATTTTTCCCTCCTTGAAAAAATTGTGATTTTAGTTGAATGAATGAAAATGGCTTTTAAAATAGGTTATCCGTAAGTTTGCTTGAGAGTATTATCCCTTCTAAATATAAAAAAAAGACGAGTATACCAAAATTGAAAGTAAGGTACTTTGAATAAAATGAAAAACGAAATATTGACAAGACAAATTATAAAACCTTTTTTTCCAAGTACACCAACAAATTCATCTTTTATATAATATCTAAAAACTAATGGAAATAATTACCAAAACATCAATCCAAGAAGTTGCTAAGAAGCAAATAGAAACGACCAAACAGGTTTATTTGCTAAGCCCAGAACGAATGTTTTCTGAATTCAATGGTGAAAAAGAAAATGTAAAAAATTATAACGGAAGACAACTGCTTGAAATGTTACAAAATGCTGATGATGCTGCATCTGAAGCAAAAGGAAAAAAAAAGGTATTACTAAAACTTGAAAATAATCAATTGATTATTGCAAACACAGGATATCCATTTTCGGAAGAAGGCTTGACATCTATTTTTCATAGTCATATAAGTCCCAAAGAAGCACAAGAAAATCAAATTGGGAAAAAGGGATTGGGATTTAGGTCAATTTTAAGTTGGGCGACTAAAGTTACAATAAAAAGTCATGAGTTATGTGTTGCATTTTCAAAAGAGTATAGCAAGACTGTTTTGGAAGAATTATTGGAAAATTCTGAGTTTGCAATTTCATTTAATAAACTAAAAAAGAAAAGGCAAGATTTTCCTATTTCGACTTTGGTTTGTCCTGACGTCACTTCTATTGATTCACATTTTTTTTCAAAATATAATGATTATGATACTACTATTCTAATTGATTTAAATGACGAATCTCTGAAAGATGTAAATCAACAAATTGATAAAGATCTGGATGGAGAAGTACTTTTATTTCTAAATTATCTTGAGTGTATTGAACTCAATCTAAATGGCGTAGTCACAAAATTCATAAAAGAGGTAGTCTCCGAATCAAAAGTTAAACTAAAAACAATTAATTGTTCTTTTGTCTCGAATCCTATTGAAAAATTGTGGAATATAAATACCATCCAAGGTCATTTTGAAGAATTAGATAGAAGTTACCAATTAAGTTTAGCGTGGAAAGATGAATTGGATGAGGGGAAAAATGTGATCTACTCTTTCTTTAGGACAAAAGTACCATTTTATTTTAAAGGCATTTTACACGGAACGTTTGAACTAAATGCTGACCGAAATGACATTATAAGTGAAGATATTTATAATAAAGAACTTGTTGGATTGATACCCGGACTTATTGCAGATACATCAGAAATAGTTGCAAATAACGAAACAAAGAAAAATTACAAAGCACTTTGTTTTACACAATTTGACAATACTATTTTACCCACGATAATGCAAGAGGCAGATTTTGTTAATAAATTTAAAGATGCTTTAAAAACTAAAAAAATCATGCCAACAATTAGCAATAAATATATATCAATTATTGATGAACCAGTATATTATAAGCGAAATATTTTTGCAAAACTTCTTTCTCAAGATGAATTTCCAGACATATTAATAGTTTGCGAGGATGAAAATACCAAAGCTTATCTTGACACTCTTGAAACGAAGACATACAATTTTAAAACAATTTTTAAGGCTGTATCTTCAAAACCAAAACAATATTCGATAAATGAGTATGCCACTTTAATTAGTGCATTGATTGATTTTGTTGACTTAGAATTAGAAAAAGATAAAAGCAATCTGTGCCTGTTTTTTGATTTAGATTTTAATCCACTAACTTTTAATAACTCGATTTTTTTTCCTTCAAATGAAGCTTGTGAAAAATTACCGACAGAAGTCGGAGTTCAAGTTATTCATCCAAAACTTGCAGAAGAATTGAAAATGATATTTGACGTGAGTAATTACGAATTGCTTTCAGAAAAACTTAATAAATATCATATAAAAACTTTTGATTTGAATGAAATTATTGGTCTCTTGATAAGACATTATTATTCAGATAAGTCAAAAATTGATGACATTAAAAAGTTAAACCAACATATCTACAAGTTATATAAAAGCGAAAAGCCACAATTGCCAAATTGGGAAGGTGACCCGGTTCCATTAATTTCCAAACACAATAAAATTGTAGAAGCTAACAAGTTATATAATGGGATTGAATACGGGTGTAATTTATTAGAAACAATTTTTAGTTACGACAAGAATAAATTGGTAAATCCACCAGAGGAATTTGGAATTGAAGGAGTTGATATTGAGAACTGGAAATCATACGTTAAATGGATTGGCGTAGCTGAATTACCTAGAAAGGTTCAGCTAATTGTAACAAACGAATTTGCAAAATATGCATTTAAAAGATTTGATTATAAAAATAAAATTGGAGGGGATATAAAATTTGATAATTTTAATGAATTTCGTAATTCTTTAAATTGTTATGGTCAAGTAAGCGTCCAATCTATTGATGATTTTGAGAATATAATGACTCAAAACAAGACGGAAACAATAATTGCGTGGCTTTGTAGTGATAATGAAATTTATAGACTAATTGAATCTGACTGTGAACCAGTTGAGAGTAAGATAAGAGTAAATTTTAATGTTCGTTCTAAATATAGAGAAATATCAGGGGAACATATTCGAAATTATATTAGATGGAAACTTTTGAATTATAAATGGCTTAATACAAAAAGTGGAACAAAACAGGCACCAAATTTATGTACTACTTCTGCTACAATAACATCTGATTTTAGTCCATTAATTGAAAAACCAAAAATAGATTACGACGCAGCAGTTATAAAAAACAATAAAATCAATTCAGATAAAGTAGACTATCTATTAAATATTGTGGGTGTAAATAAAACAATTTCTTCATTTGAAACAAAGATACTTTATTCAATATTAAACAAGCTTCCAGAAATTGATTCAGATGGGAAAAAGGCTAAAACCTTATATAGAGAATTAGCTGTGAATTACGAAGAAAAAAATTTGAATGTTAACGAAACCGAATACAAAGATTTTATCTCTGGAGGTAAAGTATTTTGTAAAAAACAAGGACAGTATAGTTATGAGAATAATGATTCTGTATTTTATGTAGATAACAAAAGATATGGCGAAAGCATTATAAACCAATTCTATACAATTGAAATTGAGAGACGAAGAAGTCAAGAAAAAATCGAAAAGGTTTTTGGTGTAAAACCTCTAAAGGGTCTGAGACTAATATTAGCAAGCACTCCTACTCTTCATAATTTAAATGGAAAATTTGAACAGGAAATAGAATCATTTAAACCTTATGTTTATGTTTTTAGGCAAGATTTAGATATAACAGGTAAAGAAAAAAGTCTCATAAAAGACATTCGATTCAAATTAGTGA
>JAGUXE010000317.1 GCA_020061995.1 Ignavibacteriales bacterium
CATATTTATGCTTCACTTGTGCCCATCCGGTTATTCCGGGACGCACTTTTAATCTTCTCGAATAATAAGGAATTTCTTTCGATAGTTTTTCTACAAAGAACGGTCGCTCAGGGCGTGGACCAACAAGACTCATCTCCCCTTTTAGCACATTAATAAATTGGGGGACTTCATCAAGCCTTACTTTTCTTAAAAACTTACCTGCTTTAGTAACTCTCGGATCATCTTTCTGAGACCAAACGGGACCTGTAAGTTTTTCTGCATCCTGTCTCATAGAGCGAAATTTAATAACCTTAAATAATTTACCGTTCATTCCACATCTTTCTTGACGATAGAATACAGGTCCTTTACTATCAAGTTTAATAGATAATCCTATTAACAAAAATATCGGCGATGCAACAATTAATATAATAAAAGAAATAAAAACATCAAGAATTCGCTTAGCTTTTTTCTCCCACTCAGGCATTAATTGTGGATTAATATCAATCAGAGGAAGTCCATAAAGTTGGGCTGTACGCGCTTGTCCGCTCAAAATTTCGTAAAGATGCGGGACTATTTTTAAACCTATATTTTTATTTTCACATTTGCCAATAATATCGATAAGAATATCTTCATTATGATGTTCAAGTGCTATAATAATTTCCTGAATATTTCTTTCCGGAATTATTTTCTCGATTTCTTCTACGGAACCAATCACATCAATATTATTATGCGTTTTACCAATGTTTTCAGGATAAACAGCAAGATAGCCAACAATATCAAGTCCAAGCGCAGGATGATTAGATATTTCAGATTCTATTTCGTGTGCTTTTTTATTGAACCCTGCTATAAGTGCATTTTTGCGCCCGATACCTTTAATTAATAATTTACGTTGTAAACTTCTAATTATTAAACGACCGGAAGAGACAGAAACAAACAGAATTCCCCAATATATAAAAATCAGGAAACGATTTTCCGAGTTTACCCCATGTGAAACATCATCAACAAAAATTAAAAAGAATAAGATAATTACTCCCATAAAAGAAGCTTTGAATAAAGTAGATATTTCATCAAATCTCGAAAGAGCAAACCATGTTCGATACATTCCTACGAAAGAAAAAACTATAAACCAATAAAAATAGACAGCTAACATTGGTACAAAAAATAACGGTTCAGATAGAAGTAAAAACCATCCGGTTTCAATTCTCAAGAAAAAGAAACAAATCCATGCGAGATTTAGTGTTATGAAATCACTGAGTAAAATAAGTGTAGTTGTAAATTTTTTATTCATTATACTCGTTCTGTTGATTGCCAAGCAGCAGTCTGCTTTTTTGTAAAGAATTTATAAATACCTGCCAATAATGCAATATTTGTTACAGTAAAATAATAACAAAACGAAAACAGTTTGATACTGATTTTTCTTAGCGATAAAAAATAACCGATTAATGAAAAAACGTAAAAAGTAATCTGAGCAGCAAATAAATATCTAAAAACTGCTAAGTCAAGTAAAAATGAATTGGAAATAAATGCCACAATCATTAACAAAGGTGTTAACCAACGAAAAATTTTGTGCGACCAGAAAGCGAAAGAAATCAAACCATACTTTGGCAACAAAAGAGATTTTACATATCTGACAGAATCAAGATTAATGCTTATTGTTCGAACTTTTCTCTTAAACTCCCACTCAACTGAAGGGGCAACATACTCTGTTGCTATAGCTTCCTTTGCATAAATCATATCTTTATGTTGTTCAAGAATTTTTAACCCGACGTAAAAATCATCCATGACAGGAAACTCTGATGGTATATTTATGTAGAGCTCACGACGTATTGAATAAATTCCACCATTCGCACCTATCAAAATACCAAGTTTTCCCTCCATGTTTTTAATCCATGATTCATATTCCCAATATTCTTTTTCCTGACTTCCTTCTTTCTTCGCCTTTTCAACATCTAACAAAATTAGTTTTCCGCAGACGCCACCGATACGCTTATCCGCATAATATTTAACCAATTCCTTTATTGCATTTTTTTCATACATCGTATTTGCATCACTAAATACCAGTATTTCCCCCTTAGCTTCTTTTACCAAATCATTAAGTACATTCGCTTTTCCTCTTCGAGTCGCAAAAGGTAAAAACATAATGTTAGGAAATTCGATTTTCAATTTCTCAACTATTTGATTTGTATTATCCGTTGACAAATCCGAACCTATTATGATTTCAATTTTACTCAAATCATACTCGGATTGCATGAAATTTCGGATAGTTTTCTCTATAACATTTTCTTCATTATAAGCGGAGATAATTATTGAGAGATTAGGCAACCCAACTGAAGTAGTTGAATAATTCTTTTTATATAGAGTAGTCAAGAAATATAATACAACAGGATAAAAGAAATAAGAATGTAGAAGTAAGACCACCGAAAAAAGAATAAGTAGTGTTAAAACATATTCCATCATATATTTTTATCCATTTCTCGTCTCTGCTTCTGCTTTTAATATTTCAGTTGAAATGTTTTCAGCAATTGAACTCCATGAGAACTTTTCAGCAATCATTCTTCGCTTAATTGCATCACTTTGTTCAGCCTCCATAACTGATTTTTTTATTCCATTAACAAATTCATCATAGTTATTGGCTACTAATACATCATCTTTAAATTTTTGCACTTCAGGCAAATTAGTCGAAACTACCGGAATTGATAATGAAAGGTATTCGAGTAATTTTAAAGGATTACAGGCAATTGTTAATTCATTCACTACGAAAGAAATCATCCCAACATCAAAAACACTTGCATATAATGGTAACTTAGCAAAAGGGACTTCTCCGATGAAATTGATATTAGGCGATGTATCGAATTTACTGACATCAACTGATGGTTTTCCTATGATAAGAAAAGTATAGTTCGGAAGTTGTTTTGCGCAATAAACGATCAAATCAATATCTATCCATGATGAAACCAAGCCAAAAAATCCAATAACCGGTTTTTTTAGTTTTCTGAGTTCCTCCGGAATAGTATCAATTTTTTTTATAAAATGGTCAACATCCACGCCTTGCGGTAAGAAGAATGATTTTTTTGTAGCCGGAATTCTTGTATCCTTTAATAAATCAGACACAGCAAATGAACATGTAACTTTTTTCAGCAACTGATTCTCTAGTTTAAGCATTGATTTAAAGGCACCTTCAAACATTGAATAATCGTCCAAGCAAAAATAACTACTGGAAGTTTCACCAAAACTGCCAAGTATCTTTCCAATAATTGGTGTTGATGTAATTATTATCGGGTTATTAAAATTATGCTCTCTTATGGCTTTTCTTAATTTACGTTTCAACAGAAATTCATTGATTGAACGTATAAATTTAATATCGTGCAGAGGGATGATAATCGGATGAATTGTGATCACATCACTTTTTTCTGATAAAGGTTTTGGTCTAAGAATATTTAATACTTTTTCGATAACTCTTTTTATGTCTGCTAAAGTAAATTCGGGTTTCCTATGCCCAAGAGATCCAATCCACATTATACGGTTATACTTTAGGAATACCTTTACAATATGTTGGGTTGTTGATGGAAACCTTCCCCAATCCTCTCCAAAAACTATAATATTTCGATTCTTAATCATAAATTATTCATTTTTCAGTCAATTGCTGCTCTAATATTTTTACAATTGTTTGCGAAGCTGTCCCATTTCCAAATGGATTCGGTTTAGTGAAATAATTAAAATTGATACTTTTATTTTTAACAATCTTATTAAATATCGAAAGAATTTTTTGTTGATCACTACCTACCAAAAACGCATATCCAGCCCTTATTGCTTCATTTCTTTCTGTAACATCTCTAGTAACAATTATGGGTTTTTTAAATACATAACATTCTTCTTGTACCCCTCCTGAATCACTAATAATCAACTCACATTTACTCATCAGATATGTAAACTTCAGATAATCCAAAGGAGGTAGAAGTATGACATTTTTAAGACTTCCTAAAACTCGATTAACAGGATTTTGAACATTTGGATTTAGGTGAACCGGATAAATGAATTTGTAGTCAGGGTATAAAGATGCCAAATATTTTACTGTTTTTAAAATCTTTTCGAATTCTTTTCCAAATTTTTCACGTCTATGCATCGTGATTAGTACAAATTTTCCCTCTAATGTTTTAAGATCTAAAAGTGACTCTAAAGATTTTAGAATGATACGATTTAAACGTGGTTTCTTAAATAATTTATCTACCGTCAACAACGCATCAATAACAGTATTACCGGTAACCCAAACATTTTTTTTCGAATATCCTTCCGATAATAAATTTTGACAAGCATCTTTAGTTGGGACAAAATGATAATTTGTAACAACTGAAATGAATCTTCGATTAGCTTCTTCAGGATAAGGACTAAAAATGTTATAACTTCGTAAACCAGCTTCCACATGTGCCACTTTTATCTTTAAATAAAACGCCCCCAACGAAGCAATAAATGCAGTAGAAGTGTCTCCCTGAACAATTATGCAATCCGGTTCTATGTCTTTGTAGCAATTCTTCAATTTCGTCAAAGAATTTACCGAAATATCGAACAAATCTTGATTTGGCAACATTAAATCTAAATCGATGTCGATTTTAATTTTAAATAAATCAAGAACTTGTTTTAACATTTCTCTATGCTGTCCTGTAGAGCAGACTATCGTTTTAAATTCTTTGGATTTTTTAAGTTCCGAAATGACAGGTGCTAATTTAATAGCTTCGGGACGAGTACCGAACAAGACCATTAGTTTTTTTTTCAATTATCAGCTCACGATAAAATTGTTTTTGGGATATATGAACAACGATTTAAAATAATAAAACGATTTGAACAATAGATTTTTATTCAAAGTAAAAACAGATCCGATTAAATATAAAGGAACTCTCAATGCAAAACCTGAATAATGTATGGTAATAGCAATGAAAAATCTAATGCCACGAAAATATTTTTGAAAGTATTGAATTTTTGAAACAGAATGATTCCTAATTTTAAACCAAACCATTTTCTCTGTTGTTGAACCACCCAGATGAATAATAGAAGTATCTGGATTATAATAAATTTTTCCACCCAATTGTTTGAAGCGATAACAAAATTCATTTTCTTCATTAAAGAAAAAGAATCTTGTATCAAATCCATTTAATTTTCTGAAGTCAATTGTTCTTCCGAAAATTAGTGCTCCCTTAATAACATCAACTTCTTTAAAAGTGTTTTCAGCAGTAATACTTAAGTGAAACTTATTAAATAATCTTGACTTTGGAAATAATTTGTAAATAAAAAAGTACTCTCCAATTAAATTGCTAATCGTGTCAAAATCAACTACAGATTGTTGATGAGTTAAATCTGAATTTAATAATTTACACCCAAGTAAAACAGGTTCATTATACAATTTAATTGTTTTGACGAGTTCTGATAAAGTATCTTCAATAAAAAGTGTATCATTATTTAATAAGAGTATAAATTCTCCTTTGGCAACTTCTATCCCTTGATTATTGGCTAGCGAATATCTGTTATTCGTTTTATTCTTTATTACAATAACTGAATTGTAATTCTTTGTAACAACCTCAACATCACCCTCAGATGAATTATTATCAACTACGATAATTTCAAAATTGACTGACTTCGTATACTTATAAATTGATTTAAGACAATTATCAAGTATTTCAAACTGATTATAATTTACTATTATGATGGAGACATCTATCATCTTATTATCTTTAATCTAATTAGTAGTTTTTCAACATTAAAGGTACGCGCCAAATAATCAATTTCGTTTCTGTCTAGTATTCCGGAGTAGGAGAAAGAAACAACGATTAAGAGAAGCCCAATTGATCCATACAAATAAATATTCAAAAAAGAGAGTGAATACAACATTAAACCAATTAAGATTAACCATAATATCATATTTAGATTAATAAAAAGAATTTTATGACCAATTTTGTATAAAAGAATTGCTGCGATAATAGATGCTGAAACCGCAGTTAGAAGTTTTGCAAATGCTGCTCCCTCATAATTAAATAGTGGGATTAATAATAAATTGAAAAACAAATTTGAGATTAATAGATAGGCGGCAAAATAGAAATTCCACTTTTGCTTGTTATAAGCTACTGTTAAATTTGTAACAAAAAAATTAAAAAAGACAAATACTTGTGCAAAAAGCAATATAGTTGTTGGTACAGCGGCTTGAACAAATTTGTGCCCAAAAAAAAGAGTAACCAAATCAGTTGCTCGGAACAAAAAAAGAAGGGATAAAATTATTGGGAAAATAAATAATATCTTAAATACGAAGGAAATAATTTTTCGATTTTGTCCAAAATTACTCGTGATATTTTCATTAATAAGCGGAAAAAAAGTATGAATTATCGCTGTCGGGAAAAATAGTAATGGAACAACTAATCTTAATGAAGCAGAATATATTCCAATCTTATAATAATCAAAAAAGTGCTTTAATAACAAGACATCTAATTGCTGATAAATAACATCGAGTAAAACGTAACCGTAAATAGGAAGGGATGAGATGATTAACCACTTAAGATGAATAAAATTAAATCTAATCCGGAAATCAAATTTTTTCTTCAAGAGTAAAAGGATTATTGTAAATCCCGGTATATTTGAAATTAGATACACAGTAACAAAGTAATTTAGCCCCCCATCAAAAATTGGCATCAACAGTACAAAAATAAGCAGTAAAAGATTATCCAAAACTGTAACCATCATGGGGAAATGCATCTTCAGATTTACTTTGAATGGAAGATCAAGTAATTCTCTAAAACTTACAAATTTTGCAGAAAAGAATGTATTTATCAACAATAAATTCGAGAGCAAAATTTCTGTAAACTCAAATTGTACAATAAATAGAACTAGATTAAAGATAATCCAGGTTAATGTGAATGCCGTTAATCTCAAAAAGAAAGCAGAATTTACAAGAGAATAATCATTCTTATTCTTGGATAATTCTCTAAAAACAATCGGAACAAGACCTAAATCAATTGTTCTGGAGACTACTACCGCTATTGCCAATAAGAAATTAAACTTCCCAAAATTTTCAACCCCAAGGAATCTTGCGGCCAAAGTGATTGAAAGAAAACTAATTATTGTTGAAAAAGTTTGACCAACAGCCAACGAAAATATATTTTGAACTATAGATTTAGATTTCTGATGTAACATTAAGAAACACTACCTGAATCTGTTGAGAGTAATTTTGGAATATAGTATTTCTTATTGAGAGAAAGAATAACATAAATCATTCCAAAACTGATGAGGAAATTTGAGGATCTTGTTGTCATCATTAGAAATGAAAGTACAATGAGAATAAATAGATGACTTAAGAAAAGTAAATCAAACGGATTGCCAAATTTAAAGAATCGAAACCAGTAAAAGGTTGTAATTAAACCTAATAAATACGGGATCATAAAAATACCAAGGGGGCCAAAATCGGAATATAATTCTCTTAAATAAGTACCGGTATTAGTCCACATTGGTATATTATATCCTTTCTGATAATAGGATGGTGGTTCGACAATACCGAATTTAGAAATTATTCTGTAGAATGGTAAAAATGTGTTTTCTCCGATATTATTTTCTTCTGAATCTTCCCAAAGGTATCGGCTAAATACACCAATATGAGAACTAAAGTATAAATAAATAGATGGTGTTATTAAAAAACCACCTTTTAGCTGATTAAGTTCTTTAGTAGAACTCCTGTATGATTCGAATGCGCCACGAACATTTTTAACTAATGCTGCACTCAGAGTGAATAGCACTACCATGACGATAATACTGGCTGTTAAATTATTCTTCTTTACAGATATACCTGATTTGGGTTGAGTTAACTTTAAATAATACCTTATGAAATACAGAACGACAAAATACTCAATAAAAGCATTGAAAATCCCTGCCCTACCCAACATCGCAAATTCTTTCATTACAACACCAAGTATAGAATAAAAACTCAAAAAAGTAAATTTCCCTTTTACAGCAGATTCAACCGCCGAAAAAAACACTGCGACAAATCCAAAAGCAGATATATATGGCAATACTCCTGGGATCTCATCCTGCACACGCAATCGATAAATTTCATTTGCATTAATCAAAATTGAAGGTAGGCTTCCATATTTCCCGAAAAGTATTAACCAGTGCTGTAGTGCCCCAAGGAGAGAAAGTGAGGCGGTTACTATTATAGTAATTTTTATGAACTTGAGATTTGTTTCTAACTCATTAAAGAAATTGGATCTTATGATATCAGAATCAATTTTATAAATGCTATTGGCATATTTATAAGTTAATATGCCAATTAAAAACGAAAAATAAGCACCAATAATTGCTATCCAAGTTTCGGGCGTTAAAGGATGATATTTTAAAAGTTTTAATTCATACAAAAAAAGCATCCCCCCCCAAATTGTCGTATATATCACAATGTGATTAAACCAATTTTTAAAGACAATTCTTCCAACGATGCAGAAAACAATTGTAAAAATAAAAATAAGAAGTAGACTCATTTAGAAATTAACTTTATACAACTTAGCTACTTTTTGAGCAATAGAAAATTCTTTGGACTGTAACGGATTCCTTAAATCAGTTCGATTTGCGAGCATCTCCGATCTGTAAATAAACAATACAAAAATGAAGAAGAAAATTGATAAAAATGCAATAATTATGAATGCACGTTTTGGTGAATCCTTTAACTGAGGCGGATAAGCTTTATCGATAGATACAATTGTGGGTAAACTTTTTTGTTCTTCAACTTTGGCTTGTTCGTACATAGGAAGTAAAAACTCTAGGATTTTCGATTGGATTTCCAATTCACGGTAAATTCGCATATACTGCATCGCCATGCTAGGCATCTGCTTGAATGGGTATAAAATGTTAGTAAGTGAGGAAATTTTATCTCCACTTTTGAGTTCGCTCACCCGTTTCTTTAAATAATCAACTTCGGCTTTTGCACCGGCATATTGTGGAGAATTCTCTCCATACTGTTGCTTTGTAAAAAATGCCGACATTTCTTTTGCGGCTAGTTGTGCTTCAATTTCAGCAGTTGCTTTGAATGCTAACTGCAATTGTTCAGGAACGGCAACAATTCCATATTTCCTCTGGAAATTATAAAATGAATCTTCTGCAGCCTTTAAGTCACGCAAATTCTGGTTATATCTATTTTCAATAAACAAGCGATTATTACGAGCTTGTTCGGCATTTAATTTTATATTAAGACTATCTAACAACACGACAAAGTAATTTGATATCTCCGCACTCAGCTTCGGATCTTCATTGATAACACTAATATCAATCATACCATACTCATTGACATTGAAATCAATATCGGCTGTAAATGCTTTTATTGCCTTATCGATATTGGAATCACTTATTTCATAATAATCAAATAGATTAAATTTCCCAATCATATGAACAATTGAGGTACGACTATTTAATATCCCTAGAAAAACATCTTCGGAACTACCCAAAACACCAAAAAATTTTGATCCAAGTGAAGCAGCTGAATTTTTTCCACCGCCAATTAAGCTTGTCAAACCACCGAGATTAAGACCTGAATCTTGAGGTATCATTATGGTTGCAGTTGATTTGTACTTTAATGGTAATAAAAAGGCGAAAGTAACACTTAATGCTGTAACAACTAAAAGGTTCACTAATAAAAACCTTTTCCACTTGAATAGCAGATATAAGTAATCAGATAGGTGTTTTTTTGCTTCTTGGTTTTCGTTGTTCATATTATTCGCATTTTGTTGGTCAAATAATTTATTATTTTGATTATGAAATTTAAATTTAACACTTTGAACCGTAATTTGACAATAAAAATTTCCCCCTGTGAGGAGACACTTATATTCGTCAAATTTTCAAATTTTTTAGTCATATCGCTTGACATTAATCTTAGATTTCATATTTTTGTAACAAAAAATAAGGAATATTTTATCGTTCGATTTGCTACAATCTGCTAAGTTTCAATTTTTAACATAATTTCAGGAAATTATAGCTGGATAACCAGAGTAGCAAATTATTACCGATTTAGGGAATTTCTCTGGTCGGTTTTTTGTTGTTAAATTAGTTATAAAAATAAATCGAGGTGAATAAGAGTTTTTTTGATACCTATGATCATGTTAAGCGTCTAATAAACAAAAAAGAAAGAAAGGGTAATGCTATGAAAACCGTAATAGCAAAAATCAGCAATCCTTTAAATGAATTAATAAGTGATGATATCTATGACTTATTAAATGCACATGGACTAATTGATGAAAAATCAGTCCGAGATTACCAGATTAGAAAAAAGTTTAAAGCATTGCGTTCAAGCAAAATCAGTGCCGGTGATGCCATTGATGCTATAAGAGAAGAGTATCCATATCTTCAATTTGATACAATTCGAAAAATAGTTTATCAAATAAGTAAATAATTTTTTTATATTTTATTATTGATACTTGACAAATAGTATCTGTTCGTTTATATTTCCAATGTCTTTCTCGTAGGTTTCTCCCCTGGCTTACGAGATATAACAGACAGCCCAGTGTTTCCCCCAGCACTGGGTTTTTATTTTAATAACGGAGTTTATATGGCATCTAAAGTAAAAAAAACTGCTAGAATTGTTAAAAAACAAACTATATCACCATTTAAGATTTATTGGGAGAAAAAAAATTATATCTTATTATTGGTTGGTATATTAGTAAGTATTATTGGTTATTATCTCCTTTCTGTAGGGTCATGGGATAGTACCGAATCTTTGATTATTTCTCCTATCCTTTTATTTATTGCATATTTAATAATCTTTCCTCTTTCAATATTTTTTAGGCCAAAAGAATCTTCAAATACTTCTCAAGAAGGATAACCAATGCTTTTAGCCAAGGTAAAGGGGAATATTGTATCAACTCAAAAAAACAATGAATTAAAAGGGCATAAACTTCTTCTTATTAATGAAATTGATCTATCAGGTAATTTCAAAAAAAAACAGGATATTATTGCGATTGATCTAATTGATTCCGGAATTGGGGATACGGTTCTTGTCACTCAAGAAGGTGATGCAGTTCAACAAATTTTAGGGCACAATAAGGCGCCGGTACATTCGATTATTGTTGCTAATGTAGATAAATTAGACATACCCACAAATAGATAACTTCTTATCGTGTCAAAATTAACTTTTGATCAACTTGTAAACTTGCAGCTTCTATTATCAGTAGAAGGTATTGGCCCAATCAAAATAAAAAACTTACTTCTCAAATTAAAAAAATTTGAAAATATCGTTAATGCCGATCATAGAACTTTATCGAGTGTAGAGGGAATTGGTCCGAATTTAGCGAAGAGAATTGTTAAAGCAAGACTAGAAAAAGTCGAGATTGAAAAATCATTCAATGAAAAATTGAATAAGCTTTATAAACTGAATGCAAAAATTGTAACAATTTGGGATTCAGACTACCCACAAATTCTTAAAAAAATTTACGATCCACCATTATTGCTTTACATCAAAGGGAATTTTGAAGAATCTGATAAATATTCCATCGCAATAGTCGGGACAAGAAATCCAACTAATTACGGAAAAATTCAAGCCGAGAATTTTGCTTCTTCATTGGTTGAACAAAAAGTTACAGTAGTAAGCGGATTAGCTCGAGGAATAGATTCTGCTGCTCATACTGGTGCTCTAAAAAATAATGGTCGAACAATTGCAATTCTTGGTAATGGATTAGACATTGTTTACCCACCTGAAAACAGAAAACTTAGAGATGAGATTGCTGAAAAAGGAATATTAATTTCAGAAAATGAAATCGGAACCAAACCCGACGCACAAAATTTCCCAAGAAGAAATAGAATAATTTCAGGTTTAACATTGGGAACGCTTGTTATTGAGTCCGGAGTTACCGGTGGTGCTATGCAAACCGCCGAATTTGCATTAGATCAAAATAGAGAAGTTTTTGCAATTCCGGGAAATATTGGAATATCGCAATCTGAAGGGACGAATCTTTTAATTCAAAAGGGAGAAGCTAAATTAGTTCTGAACGTTGAAGATATTTTTAGTGAGCTTGAGTTGAAACTCAAGCCTGTAATCGGTGTGCAATCGGTAAAACCTCCTGCTGATTTAAATATGTTTGAAGCTAAAATTTTTGAAGTAATAAATAATGAGCCCAAACACATCGATACAATTTCTCAAATGAGTAACTTATCATCTTCAGATAGTTTGGTGCATCTTTTGTCATTGGAGTTTCGTGGACTAATAAAACAATTACCGGGCAAGATGTTTATTCGTTTCTAACCATATTTTTTATACTTCTTCCAAAGAAATTTTAGTCTTTCCTTAAGTGTCTTCTCCTGTCCATTTTCAGTGGGAAGATAAAATTGTTCCCCTACTAATTCATCAGGTAAATATTTTTCTTCAATAAAATTATTAGTGAAATCATGAGGATATTTATAGTTCTTTCCATAGTTCAAGTTTTTCATTAATGCAGTTGGAGCATTTCGAAGATGAAGCGGTACTTTATATAATGGTTTATTTCTAACTGTCTCATAAGCCTTTTCCAAAGCCATATATGAAGAATTACTTTTTGGTGAAGCTGCTAAATATGTTACACATTGAGCTAAAACAATTCTTGCTTCAGGCATCCCGATTTTCTCAATTACCGAAAAACAGGCTTCGGCTAAAACGAGTGCATTTGGAGAGGCGTTCCCAATATCTTCTGACGCAAGTATTATTAACCGACGTGCAATAAATAAAGGGTCTTCTCCCCCTTCTAACATTCGCACCATCCAATATAAAGCTGCATCGGGATCGCTCCCTCTTATGCTTTTAATGAATGCTGAAATAATATTATAATGTTCTTCCTCTTTATCATAAAAGATATTTTTACTTTGTATTACATTCTCTATAACATCTTGTGTAATTTTAATTTCATTATCATTTACTCTGTTTTGAACTGAAATTTCAAATACATTAAGCATCGTTCGAGCATCACCGCCCGAGATGTAAATTAAATAATTCTCATCAATAGAAGAGATTTTCATCTTCGATAAAAATTCATCTTTCATGATTGCTGAATGAAGAATTTTAATTAATTCATCACTACTCAATTGATTAAGAGTATAAATTCTCATTCGAGATCGGAGTGCAGGGATAACCTCGAAAGATGGATTTTCTGTAGTTGCACCGATTAAAATTATTTTTCCGGTTTCTACCGCATGAAGAAGGGCATCTTGTTGTGATTTGTTAAAACGGTGGATTTCATCAATAAATAAGATTGTTCTTAATCCATCTTTAAGATTAGCTTCGGCTTTACTGATTACTTCACGAATATCCTTAACCCCTGAAGATATTGCATTAACTCTATAAAAATCGGAGTTAGTTCTCTGTGCAATTAAGAATGCGATTGTTGTCTTCCCTGTCCCCGGTGGTCCCCAAAGAATAAATGAAGTCAACAAATCATTTTGCAGCATCGTGAATAAAGGTTTACCCTCGCCAAGTAAATGCTTTTGACCAAAAAAATCCTCTATGACTTTTGGTCTCACTCGTTCTGCTAAGGGAACAGATGGGAATTCCATGTTCAATCTACTTAATTTGAACTTTGATTATTGATTCGTTTGGAAGGCTCATTCCATATTTTTGACGTGCAATTCTTTCAATCTTATATCTCACTTTTTTCTGAAGAGAATCAATTTCCATTTTTAATCTTTCATTTTGTTCTTCAGAGAATCTTATTTCATCCTGAACAACTTGAATTTCGGACTTCAAACCAAAATACTTGATAAAACCATACTCATTAAAAGTTAAATAGACTACAAAAAGAAGTATCCCCGATATATAGATGAAAAAAAATATGCTTTTTTTATTAATAGCCATTGTCGAAAGAAAGGTTTACTATTTGTGAAATAAGTTCTTCGAATGATATACCGATTGC
Source organism: Ignavibacteriales bacterium (assembly GCA_020061995.1). Next base: position 13,866 of record JAGUXE010000317.1, read on the forward strand.
TTTAGCCATTTTAGGGATAAGGCTCGTTGATGTCATCCCAGGAAGTGTATTAACTTCAAGGCAGTAGCTCTTCCCTTCCGGTGACAATCTGAAATCAGCTCTCGCATATCCCTTGCATCCCAAAGATCTATAAGCTTTTAACGCTTGATCTTGAATATGTTTAAAAGTTTCATCATCGACTTGAGCCGGAACTATATATTCACTCATTCCGGAAGTATACTTACATTCGAAATCATATAAGTTATGTTTAGGTCTGATTTCCAGCAACGGTAAAACTTTATCATCAAGTATACCGACGGTTAGTTCACGTCCCGGAATAAATTCTTCGATTATTGTTTTATTAGAAAACTGAAAAGAAAATTCAATTGCTTTATCGATCTCAGTTTCATCATTGCAAATTGTTAAACCCATTGTTGAGCCTTCATCATTAGGTTTAACAACAATTGGAAAACTTAGACTCATTTTTATTGACTCAAGAATATCCTTGAGAGAATATGATGATTTAGATATTACAAAACCTTTGGGAACTAACACTCCGTTGTCTTGGTAGATAATTTTTGCTTTCCCTTTATCCATCGAAAGTGCACTCGCGAGCACACCGGAACCTGTATATCTTATTCCGCATAACTCCAATAAAGATTGAATTGTTCCGTCCTCCCCCCACTTTCCATGCAAACCAAGAAATGCAAGATCTATTTTTTCTTTCATTAGTGAATTAACTGCAGAAGAATAATTTTTAGTGCTTACATTAACTTCGCAATCTGGTAAAAAGTATTTTTCATTCTCGGTATATTGGTTATCCCCGAGTGCCGGATCAATCAATATTACTTCATGTCCCAAATTTAATAAAGCGGAATAAATAGATTTTGAGGAAAGCTTAGAGATTTCTCTTTCTGATGATGCACCGCCGACAAAAATTGCTATTTTTAATTTTTCTTTATTCATTGAAATATTCTCAATCTACGAATTTATTTTCATTTTTGATTTCGAGACCGTAAGTTGATTCAGCTATTGAGTATAGTTCTTCCAATTTCTCCGATGCAATTAAATTTGCACCTCCAAGAATTTCTGTATTAATCAACGTTTTTGCCGTGTGCTCTAATTTTTCCATTAGGTAGTAGGCGTGATCTATATTTTTACCGGCAACAACAGCGCCATGATTTTGTAACAAAAAAACGGATGCAAAATTTATAAAAGGTTTCATACTCTCAGTAAGTCCTTCGGTTGAAGGAGTTGCATATTTACAAAGAGGAATTCTTCCTATAGTTAAAATTACTTCAGGAAAAACCGGGCGATCTAATATGTTTTTTGAAGAAGCAATTGCAGTAGCATATACCGGATGACCATGGATAACTGCGTTAATATCATTCCGATTGTTATATATGAAGAGATGGATTTTATTTTCTGTAGAAATTTTAGCAGTTCCGTTAATTACATTTCCAGAAGAATCAATTTCAATAATATCATCTTCAGTAACGTCTCCTTTGCAAATAGCAGAACGAGTAATTAAAAAAGTATTCTCCGGTGTTCTTAAAGAAAGATTTCCATCGTATGCAGCAACAAAACCTTTAGAATAAACCTTGTGACAAATTTCAACTAATTCTTTTTTAAGCGACATTTTGACTCAAACTCCTCAATCAATTTCATGTTAACGAGTCCATCAAAACCCGTAACAAGTGGTGTTTCATTTCTTCGAAAAGATTTATTCACAGAGCTTAACAAACGATACAATTTATTAGCACGTTTTCTGAAAGCTTTCCTTGCTTCTCCTTCGAGTAAAATAGAAAGCTTCGCCGATTGATATCGTTGCCCTACAAGATTATCAACATTCACCGCCCCTTTATGACCAATGACTTCAATACGGTTAATTGACTTCATACTACTATAAGAAACCTGAAAAGTACCGTAACCTCCTTTGTCAAATCGAACAATACCGGAGGCAAAATCTTCTACTTCATTTTTGTAAACAACATTATCCATAACTCCATCGATTGAATTTATCTCACCACCTAAGAAACGAAGAAGATCAATCATATGGGTTCCAAGATCTCTGGTTGCTCCCCCTCCGCTTAAAGTTTTATTAAATCTAAAATTATCATTCGGAGTCAGGTTAATATTAAATGATGTATTTATTGCAATAATTTTACCAAGCAACTGAGAGTCTATCAATTCGCGAGTCTTTTGTATCAGCGGATGAAATCTATATACATAACTAACTGCAAGTTGAACATTATTCTGTTTACAAGTATCGACCATTTCCTCAGCTTGTTTTGATGTTATTGACAAAGGTTTTTCGCATAAAATATGCTTGCCTGCCTTAGCTGCTTTAATAACTTGTTCATAGTGATGAATATTTGCGCTCCCGATGTAGACAACATCTATTCCGGAATTTAAAAATTCATTATAGTTACTGAAATGATTTGGCACAGAAAATTTTTCAGCAATAGACCTTGAACGATTAGCATCGTTACTGAATATTGAATGAAGTTTTGCTTTCCTGACCAGATATAGTGATGGAATGAAAGCTGTTTCACTAAATTTTCCAAGTCCGGCTGCTCCCCACTTCAATTTGGGATATTTTTCACGCCTTAGTTTTAACATATCATTAAGAGACAAAGTGATTCTCTTTATTTAAGTTTAGTTTTTTCATCAACAAGTTGATGGGTTTTGAATTTTGCATTATATAAAAATGTATACTTGGGACATTGGCATTTAATAATTCTTCAACTTGCCTTGCAGCCCAATTAACACCTATTTCAAGTACATGCTCTGATTTTGCTTCCATTATTTCACCTGTTAATTCATCCGGTAAATTAATGTAGAAGTTTCTAGGAATTGTATTTAAATGTGACTTCAACGTTAGAATTTTTAGTCCCGGAATTATCGGAGCATTAATTCCCGCTTCTTTACATTTTCCTACATAATCAAAATATGCTTTGTTATCAAAAAACATTTGAGTAACCACATAATCAGCACCTGCGTCAATTTTATCCTTAGTATATTTAACATCCGTGCTAAGATTAGGAGATTCGAAATGTTTTTCGGGATAACCGCTCACTCCAATACAAAAATTTGATGCTCTTGCATCGAGTAAACCTTTTTCAAGATATTGACCGTTATTCATCGCCTTTACTTGAGCAACAAGATCGATTGCATATTCATTGGCACTTCTTCCTTTAGGAACAGGTTTAACGAAACCATTATCATCACCACGAATAGCTAATACATTATCTATTCCCAGATAACCAAGCTCAATTAGAAAATCCTCTGTTTCTTCACGTGTAAAATTTTTACAGAGAATATGCGGGACAGCATCAATATTATATTTATTCTGAATTAGTGCACAAATACCTAATGTACCCGGACGTTTTCTAATTACTTTTTTTTGAATGCCGGCAGCAGTTTCTTCATAAACTACTTCGGCACCATGACTTGTGATATCAATATAAGGGGGATTAAACTTCACAAGATCTTCGATAACAGCAAGAAGACTTTTAATATCTCCTCCTCGTTTTGGAGGTATAATTTCAAAACTGATAAAAGGTTCTTTCGCCTGCGCTAAATGATCGATAACTTTCATACATTCCTATAATTTTTATCTGTAAATTTAACATTTTCTATACACATACAAACTAATGATAAAAAAGATTGGTGACAAAATTCAATATTCTTTTGCATCGAAAAATCGACTAAATTGCACAAAATTATTTTAAAAGAATTGAATAATGAAAATAGCACTACTACTTTCAGGCGGTGTTGACAGCTCAGTTGCTTTACGTCTGTTAAAAGAAGAAGGACATGAGATAACAGCGTTTTATCTTAAAATCTGGCTTCAAGATGAATTTTCCTATTTGGGTGATTGTCCTTGGGAAGAAGACTTAAATTTTGCCAAAGCAGTTTGCGAACAAGCTGCTGTTCCTTTAGAAGTTATTCCTCTTCAGAATGAATATTGGGAATATGTTGTTAGTTATACAATTTCTGAAATTTCGGAAGGTCGAACTCCTAATCCAGATATATTTTGTAACAGCTTAATAAAATTTGGACAATTTTTTGATAAAGTCGGTGATAAATTTGACAAAGTTGCTTCGGGGCATTATGCTATAGTTGAAAATAAGGGTGACAAATTTTTTCTTAAACGTTCACCTGATCCGATCAAAGATCAAACTTATTTTTTAGCTTATCTCACACAACAACAATTGTCAAAAGTATTATTCCCAATTGGGAAGTTTAATAAAAAAGAAATCCGTTCCATCGCTGATAAATATGATTTGCCAAATAAGGAAAGAAAAGATAGTCAAGGAATTTGTTTTCTGGGAAAAATAAAATTTTCAGATTTCATAAAACACCACCTCGGGGATAAGCCAGGTGAGATTATCGACCTTGAAACCGGAAGAACATTGGGAACTCATAATGGTTACTACTATTATACAATTGGGCAACGTTCAGGATTAAAACTTGGCGGCGGACCATGGTACGTGGTTGAAAAGGATGTTCAAAAAAATATTGTTTTTATCTCAAAAAATTTTGAACTGGTTGATAAAGATAAAGACCACTTCAAAGTCACAAAATTTAATTGGTTTAATGATAAACCGACTTCTGAAAATATCCTTGTAAAAATTCGCCACGGTGAACGTATGATAAAAGGAAAACTGTTTTTTGAAGATGACAATTTCGGAACCGTTTTTTTAGAAACCCCTGACAGAGGTATTGCACCGGGACAATTTGCTGTTTTTTATGAAGATGATTATTGCATTGGTGCAGCAGTTATACTATAACAATAATTATTCAAAGAAATCCCTTCGAAGTTTATTTAATTCCACAAATAGTATCTTATTAAAACTGAAGAAACATTTTAATCGGATCTCGGATGACATTTTGAATAGACTAAAAACTATTTTACAAGTAATCTAGTGATGTTACTATTCCTCGTAAAGCTTTCCTCATCGGTTTTAACTTTAATATACTTTCCAGATAACCACAACTCCGTTTGATCCTTAAAGTGCGGTGAGAAAATGTTACCTGATTGTCCGGTTGGTAAGACTAAATAGAATTCATCCGGATTAGCAAAATCGTAAATGTATCTCATTGAAGGTCCAAGATTATTAGAAAAGTCTTTGCGTCCTAATTTTTTCATTTTTCCGTTATATGGTACTAATGAATATTCAGTATTAAATATTGTAGTGCCATCACCACCAATTCCATATGGACCAATATTGATAATTTTATCAAGGATGCCGCTCTGACCTCCCAAAAAATGTTTGAAAGTGACGGTATGAATTCTCCCCCATTGCCAATGTTGAGGATTACTTCCATAATTCTCCTCAAGAAACGAAAGAGCATCGACAAAACTTTCACGTATTATCACATCACGATTCTCAATTTTTTGTGTTCTTTTATTATCGATAAAAGTTGATCTATTTTGTTCAAGGATTTTTTTTACACTTCTGTAGGGAACATTTGCTACAAATGCATATTCACTATAGAATTCCCACCCCAACTCATCTTCTAACAAATTCTTAAGAAGGTATTTAAAGAATAGTGCATAAATTGCGGGAGCTTGCAAATAGGCATCAAAAGAGTAATCCCATTCCCTTATCAGTTCAAGGGAAACTTTAAGATTCTGATCAGTTATCTTTAAACCGTCGAAAGCATTTATCAAATATTTACTAATTTCTTTCGCATAAGGGGATACAAGATCACTCTGATATTTCATAAAATCTTTAACAGAATGGTTTTTCTTACCTGACAACAATTCTGTTATTCTTTCAATTCGAGAAGAAGGCTCCCAAAGATTCGAAATATGATAGGGAAAATTTTTCACAGGTTTGTTATTTGCTGAAGCTATAAAATTTTCAGGAGGATTAAATAACATTGGCATTTGACTATTTGAGACAAAACCTTTCCAGTCGTTATTTTCGTTACTGCCATCGAACACAAATGTAGTTGAATTTGATGGACGAATTGGAATCTTTGCTCCGCATAAATAACCGATGTTCCCGGATTTATCCGCATAAACAAAATTCTGCCCGGGAACTGAGAAAGAACTCAATGCCGATTTAAAGTCACTCCAGTTTTTTGCTTTGTTGATTGATATAAAGGATAAATATTCGTCGCTAAAATCAGAGCCAATCCATCTCATGCTAATCGGTTTAGAAAAATGCTTAGTATCGTTATACATATTAGGGAAAAGATGTATATCGGAAATAATTGGACCTCTATGTGTTTTTAGTACTTCAAATTGAATTGTGTTTGAGTTTTTAACTTCAATATTTTCCTTTATTACAATCAGATTTTTCCATTCATTATTAAAAAAGTACTTCTTCTTTTTAATGTCGATTTTTTCATAATAAAAATCAGCTTCATCTGCCATTACATTTGTTAATACCCATGAGATGTTTTCATTTTTGCCAATAACGACTCCGGGAATTCCGGGAAGTGAAACACCTGCAACTTTTAATCCATTCGCATTAATAACTACTGCATACCATTTCCCGGGGACTTGATAAGCAAGGTGCGGATCGTTTGCAATGATTGGATTATTTGAATTAGAAAGTTTACTGTTTACTACCCAATTATTTGAACCTATGTGAGTTCCTGTTATACCGAAGTAGTCTCTATATTTTTTATTCAAATCTAGAAATGAAGAAGAAATTAATTTATTCTTTGATATAATAGAAGGTATAACTGTCGGTGCATTTTCTGGATAGTCCGGCAAAATTTCTTCAGCCTTCGATGAACCGAATTTTTGTACTAATCTTGTAAAAGTTATGTCGGTCCACCAGGCAATATTTAATTCCCACGCCATCATTCGAATTATCATTAGTGAGTGCTCCGGCTTCCATAGCGAAGGAGTATAATCCAATAAATCAAATTCTATAGGAAGGGGAGATCTTGAATTTATGAAAGCATTCACACCTTTTGAGTATGCAGTCAAGTTTCTCTTTGTCACCGGACTTACAAGATTAAAATTCCTTTCAGCAATTCGTTTAATTCCAACAGTCAAAAACATCTTGTCAAAGAGCAAAGTTTCTTCACCAAATACTTCGCTTAATTTTCCTTCAGCCGCTCTTCTTGCAATATCCATCTGAAATAATCTTTCTTGTGCATGAAGAAATCCGAGTGAGAACAATGCATCTTCTTCAGTTTGAGCATTTATATATGGTATTGCTAAGGAATCTCGATAAATTGTCACATCACTCCGTAATCCTTCTACAAGTAAATCATCGTTATATTTTGGAACTGAGGAGGTAATCATATAATACGTAATCGCACCACCGATAACCAGAAGTGTTATAAATGAAAATGTTATTCCAATTGTATATTTTAACCAGTTTTGCATTGAATCACATAAAATAAATTATAAATATTGTGGTTAAAGTTAAGGAAGGGGTTACAGATTGCAAAAATAAATTGTTAAAATTAAGATGACATCCTAATGGATGTCATCTTGATAAGAAAAGTGAAATATTACTTTAATAGATTGAGTCTCGGCTTTTTGAATTTCGTTAACAAGAACTTGAACTTCTTGTCCAAATGAATTGTAAAGTTTAAGACTTACAAAACCTTCATCGGGGAGTTGATATTTAATTAGATGTAGATGGATTAAAGCCAATTACAAAATTTTAAAATAAAAAAACCGATTCAATATTTTGAACCGGTTTTTATTAATAAATCAGAGACTATTTTTTGAAGAAAATGCCAGCAATCAAATAAAATTCTTTATCTTCTAATTCGCTAATCCCTTCCCAATACAGAGCTCCCTCTTTCACTTTGCTATCATCAATTCTTAGTAGCTCATTCATCTTCTTTAAATATTTTTCAATCTCTTCTTGA
>JAGUXE010000336.1 GCA_020061995.1 Ignavibacteriales bacterium
CGGGTAAAACTACGCTATCTGAATTAATGTTATATACAGCGGGGGAAACTAATCGAATCGGTTCAGTACTCGAAGGAAATACTGTTTCTGATTATACTGCAAATGAAATTGAACGTCAATTCTCAATTTCACTTTCTTTATTACATATTGAACATAACAATACAAAAATTAACATAATTGATACACCCGGATACTCAGATTTTGTCGGCGATGTAAAAGCCGGAATGAAAGTTTGTGATACTGCGGTTATGCTTCTTAAAGCTGTTGAAGGTATAGAAGTTGGCTCAGAAAATGCTGGACATTATGTTGATGAATTTAATTTAGCTTCTGCAATTGTAATAAATAAATGCGACAACGAACATGCAAGATTTGATGAAGTTGTTGAATTAGCCAAAGAACGATTGACTAACGGTGCTATTATAGTAACCTTTCCTGCAAATCAAGGTCTTGGTTTTAATACCGTAGTTGATGTTTTGAAGATGAAAGCATATCAATACGGTGAAGCAGGAACACGTTCTGTTGTTGAGATTGAGATCCCGGCTGATTTAGTTTCTAAAGCTGAAAGCTTAAAAACTGAATTAATCGAAAAAGTAGCTGAACTTGATGAAAATTTAATGAATACTTATTTCGAAAATGGTACTTTAACCGATGATGAGTTAGCAAAGGGTATTACTGCATCTATGATTAAAAGATCATTGACTCCAGTATTTGCAATCTCTGCGGATAAAGCAATTGGTGTAAATAATTTTCTAGATTTTGTAGTAAAATATTTCCCCTCACCTATCGATTCAGGCTCAGTTGTAGCTATTAACAAAGATTCAAATACTGAGGTAAAGCTTCATCCAACTCCATCCGGTGATCCTGTAATGTTCATTTTCAAGACTATTTCGGAACAACATGTTGGAGAACTTTCATTATTCCGGGTCTACTCAGGAAAAGTTAATGCTGGTTTAGACTTACTTAATGTAAACAATGGAAAATCAGAGCGGTTGAGTCAAATATCAGTATTGAATGGTCGAAACAGAAAAGAAATTACAATTTTATATTCTGGTGATATTGGTGCTGTTGTAAAGCTTAAAGATACACATACTAATAATACATTAGCTCCTAAAGCTAATCCTCTTTTAATCAAGGCAATCGAATTTCCGGAACCAATCATTCGTGGAGCAATTGTTCCCAAAGCCAAAGGGGATGAAGATAAAATTTCTGCATGTTTACATACATTACATGAAGAAGACCCTTCTTTTAATGTTAAATTTGATCCGGAACTTTCTCAAACAATTATTTCAGGTCAAGGAGAACTACATCTTGCTTTAGCTGTAAAAAGATTAAAAGAAAGATACAAAGTTGACGTTGACTTGGTTGAACCGAGAATACCTTATCGTGAAACAATTAAAGGCCGTGTTGATGATGTTGAATATAAACATAAAAAACAATCAGGCGGAAGAGGACAATTTGGACATGTCCATTTCAAAATGGAACCACAAGCACGCGGTGTTGGATTCGAATTTGTTGATGCAATTGTAGGTGGTGTGGTTCCAGGTAGATTTATTCCTGCAGTTGAAAAAGGAATAATAGAGACAATGACCAAAGGTGTGCTTTCGGGTAACCAGGTTGTGGATGTTAAGGTTACACTTCACTTCGGATCTTACCACGATGTTGATTCAGATGAAATGTCATTTAAATTGGCAGCTTCACAATGTTTCAAAAAAGGATTTCTAGAATCAAAGCCCTGTTTACTTGAACCGATATATGAAGTAGAAGTAAAAGTTCCCGATGAATGTATGGGAGATGTAATGGGTGATATTTCCAGCCGAAGAGGTAAAATCTTAGGTATGGACAGTGATGGACATTTCCAAATTATTAAGGCAAATGTTCCATTGTCAGAGTTATATAAATATTCTTCTACATTAAGAAGTTTAACTGCCGGACGTGGAGCTCATAAAAGAAAATTTGCCTACTATGAAGAAGTTCCGAAAGAAATCGAGAACAAAATTGTAGAAGAGTATAAAAAAGCACGCGCTGAAGGTGCATAGTACATTTCGAATGGAGTCTATTTTTTTTATAGACTCCCTTTTTTTTCTATCCAATTGATTAAAGAGTATTTTATGGAAAAGTTATGGTCACCCTGGAGGTCCCAATACATAGAATCTTTTCAGAAACCTAAAAATTCAAATAATTGTATTTTTTGTGAAGCGTTAAAAAACCATGTTGATGATAATTCGTTAGTTGTTGATAAAGGTGAATACACATTTACAGTTCTTAATCTTTATCCATATAATAATGGCCATTTGATGGTTGTCCCTAATAGACATCTCTCAGATTTTTCTTCATTAAACAATGATGAGAGTATTGAAATTATGTTAAAGTTGCAATTATCTCAAAGAGCATTGCAATTAATAAGTCATCCTGATGGTTTTAATATAGGGGCAAATATTGGAAAAGTAAGTGGTGCAGGAATAGCGGATCATATTCACTTTCATATCGTCCCAAGATGGAATGGTGATACTAACTTCATGCCCGTATTAGGTGAGGTTAAGGTCCTCTCTCAAGACTTATTATCAACCAAAAAAAAATTAATAGAAGCATACCAATCACTTTTATTAAAGTATTAACTGCAGCTGATTCTGGATATTTTTACAATAATCAAAGTGTTGAATTTTTAATTATCAATTATTTTGCAGTCTACTAATAGGACTCACATCAAAATTAATATTCATTTAAATCGAATTTAATTGATACGCAAATACACGATTCTTTCATTTCTGGATGAGTAAACAATTTGCGAGAGAATAGATTACTAAATTATTTCACCAATGGGTATGCGTCTCGAAACAGTCTCGTTGGGAAATTGTTTTTGC
>JAGUXE010000036.1 GCA_020061995.1 Ignavibacteriales bacterium
AGCGCCGCTTTCAATTGGGTTGTTCCTACTTGATGAGAAATATCTTTCGCATAACTCTTAATATCAATTGCCCAATCGTCCAGAAGTTGATGTGTCAAACCGAATTCATATAGAATAGTTCTTTCATAATCCAGGTGAGGATTTCCAGTGATACCTCCGCTGTAAGGATCGCGATAAAAATATTGAAGTTCCGGTAATTGATAAAAATGTCCATAGGAGAAAAATAACACGGTTCGTTCAGTAATCGGGAAAGAAACTCCAAGTCTTGGACTAATTTTATACTTAAACTTATTCCAATTTGATTCTAAACCAGTTGCTTCTTCCCATTGCGTCTTCCAAGCTTTTGAATCAAGTGTTTTTCCCAACCAGGCCCAATCGAATCGCAAACCCAAATTTAGAATTAAAAACTCTTTTTCAAATTTATCTTGTATAAATGCACTTCCTGAGAGTGGGAAGACGTGAAAGACCCATCGATTCTGGCTAAATTCTGGAAAAGGTCCTGGAGGCATAGTGGGTGAAGGAGTTGTTGTGTCTCTATTGAATGCCCAATCCCCATAATTCGAAAGTTGAACACCGCCGTGTTGAACATCAATATAACTAATGTCGTTATACTGTGCCTCAAATCCTGTTTTGACCAAATGATCATTTCCGATTTGAGAGGTAATATCTCCTTTGATAGTCAGCGTACTTGTTTTGTCATTACGCCAGATTGTGTTATATCCCCGACCATCAAAAAATTGAGTCAAAGGATCAAGTTGCGGTGGTTTAACTGTAGTTCTAAATGAGTCAGGTAAAATATTATAATTATTCGAAAAAGTTTTCCACGCGTTATAATTATATTCGATTCCACTTTTATAAAACTTCCAAAAGTCCGATGGACTTTTACCATCGAGCGAACCATAGAAATCTACCCCTAGATATCCAAAACTTAATGAATAGTAAGACGATTTCGACAGAATGTGTTTTAATGTGAAGTTGAAGTTGTCATTACTTCTTTTATAAGCCGGCTGATTATTCGGATTAAAATACCATAACCAGTCAAAATCTGTCCAATCTGATTTTGAGCCATTATAACCGAAAACCATTCTAAATTGAGACGTAACATCCCAGCTTAATTTTCCTGTAATAGCTCGGAGGTTATTCTGCCGTTCAGTAATGTGAAGACCAAATAAACTAATCTTGTTTCTTATTCTGCGATTGTCGTAAGGAGTATTTGTTAAATTTCCATTTAATGAAAGAAAATAATAAAGTTTTCCAAGTGAATTAATTCCGAGTAAAGGAAATATATATTTTGAAATAGGTTCGGGACCACTTAAATAAAGTGTTGAATAATCTGTGTTATATGATGTCCCTAGGAATTTCAAATTATCAGTTTTGTATTCTACTCCACCTTTAAATTGTTCTCCGCCAGATCGGGTAGTAATGTTAACTACACCAGATTGCGCTTGTCCATACTCTGCACCGAATGCCCCAGTTAAAAGTTCAACTTGTTCAACTGCATTTGCATCAAGTTCAAGGACACTATGACCTCCGTAAATTGGGTGCGTAACGGGGACACCATCAATCAAAAATAAGATTTCTCCGCCACGCCCTCCTCGGATATGAATATCTTTTACACTCTCATCTCTTAGTTGAAGTTGAGTACCATCTGCCAGCGGTAAAGTTTGCGGTAGAGATGATATGAAGGTTCCACCGTGAAGTTTGAAAATATCTCGTGTCGATTCGAAACCGGGGAGTTCAGTAAAATCTTCTCTAGAGATCGTTTTCCTTGTAGATGTTATATCTTTTTGAACCATTTTCTGTTCAGCAGTTACAACCACTGTTGGAATTTCAATAACTGTTGATTCCATCGCTATATTAATCTCTGAAGTTAAATCAACTCTTACTCTAACATTTGAAATTGTTATGGTATGATATCCCACAGCAGAAGCCTGCAGTTCATACGTCCCTGGAGGAACTCCGATGATAAAATAACGTCCACTAAGATCAGTAGCCGCGCCAAGCGTTGTTCCTTTTAACATAACATTAATTCCAGGAAGAGATTCGCGAGATTCTTTATCGAATACTTTTCCAGCTATTTTACCTGCTTCGCCGGCAAGCAGAATATTTTTTGCAAATAAAAAGAGGAAAAACACCAAAATAATTTTAATCGAATGAATTTTTTCTATTCTCATACTTATAGATCCTCTTAACGCAGGTTAAGGGTTTTTACTATCTCATCAACCATTGTAATAGCATCTTCTTTTTGAATAAAGAACAAAGGAAAACCTAAAACCACTGCATCGAATGTACTTCCGTAATACCGTAATCCAGTTGCTCTGCCTCGATAGATACCATGTGGACTTCCATCAGAATTTCTGTATGAGTAAATTTTATCTGTAAACCCTCCGGGCTGAGTGATTAAATTAATTTGTCCGAGTCCCCGACAATATCCCGGAATTACATAAGGGAAATCAATTAGTTTTAATGAGTCTATTCTGATATCGCTGAATTTACCATCAACGCCATAGAAACCGATGCAGTCTCCTTCGATTACAGTTTCGTTTACAGTTATTATGTGCAGATAATCATGAACAAAAGTCCCATCTTTAAAACTTAATGGGAATGGATCATCCCATGCAAATGATTTCAATATTCTCCATCCACTCATGAAAAATTTTCCACCAACGTTCAAATAATCCTTAATTACTTCGATGTTTTCTGGTAGTTTGTGTGGTTGAGTAAATGGAAGGTCGTCTGCATGCCATACAATTAATTGATACCTTCCTAATGTATCACGTGGCGGCATTCCTTTTCTGTTAAAATCCCACGACTCCTTAATTTTGAAAATATCTGCATATAAACTATCGACTTGAGCATCGGTTGGACGCATGACACCATATGGAAAGTTGTTCTCATTCGTTTCATCAATTATTAAAATCTTTTTATCAAAAGTCGGAACTACAAATCGTACAACAACCGAGTCTCCAATTGGATCAATTAAGAAAGTATTATCTTTTGAAATCACTCTAATGACGTGAGTACCACTTAGCGGTGAAGAGAATTTCTCTGGTAGAATAAATACGACAGTATCTTTTGTCCAAACCCAATCGGTTTTATCAACCGACCATGCATACTCAATCACTTCGCCTCCTTCATCAAAATCCTTAGCACTGAAGATTAATTCAATCCCCTGCCACCAGTCCGATATATGATCAATTGCGAAATATTCCTGACCTGTCTTAGGTTTAACTATTTCAGTTTTTGGTGGAATTGTTTTAGGTATATAAATAATTTTTTCTGCCGGAGTTGGATCAACGTCACCGTCATTATCAACAGCTCTTACTTGAAAAACTTGTTTGTTTAAATCGTCATCTGCTAAAAATGCGATTGTTAGGCTCGTCTCTTTTGTAAATTTCCAGGGTTGCACAACCGAGTCGTTTAGTCTCAATCTGTAAGTAATGTATCTATACTCGTATCCTACAACATATCCGTCATCATCTTCGCCATCCCAATGAAGTGTTAGGAGAGCAAACAATGTATCTAAATCTCTTGGAACATTAGCAATTGTAGTGTTTGGCGGAAGATTAGGGGATGCAAGATCGGTAGGTCTCTTACATGAGTTGATAAATAATATGATAAATATTATCAAGAATGCTATTGAATAAAACGGCAGCAGCTTAAGTAAAAACTTGTGATTGTTAAAAACTCTCATATTACTTCCCTAATTAAAAATAATAAACATCTGTTATTTTCATCTGCCGATAGAAATGATAAACATCTTTGTATCGTTTAATAGACTTCAAAGGACTTATTTGAATATTAATTTGGGTAACGCGATTTTCTGATATTTTAAAATCTTGAGGAAATTCTACTAAAAGTTTTTCACCAGGCGGCAAATTGACTGAGTTCTCAAACTTTCTTCCCGAAAGAGCAACAATTTTTAACTTATCGTCTCTCGAAGCGTTAACGCCAAATTCTATTTTATCGTAATTACCAGGTGGGATATAGGATTCAAAAATTACATACTCTTTATATTTATCAGTGCTATCGAGTTCTAATATGTTATAGAGCACATCTTCCTGGCGGTAGCTCGTTTTTGCCCTGTAAAGAACTGCAAAACTCTGTTTTTGGAAAATCCGCCCTTGGAAGATTTTAATCATAAATACCGCGGGATATTTAATATTAACTGTAAACGTATCGCTTCGTTCAACTAGGATGGTATCGGATAAATCAGCTTGTAGTTTTACTCGAATAATTCCTGGCTGCGGAGAATCCTCGACTCCGGTTTCACAATTGATACAAATAATAGCTGTAACCGTGCAAATAGTAATTATTAGTATAATTAATATTTTTCTACTCATCATTTAATTGTATTTGATACAAGATAATACTTTGAACAACGTACAGGGACTGAAGCAATCCTTCTTAAAATGAGTTTTTATAGAAGGATTGCTTTCCCTAATTTAATTAGCTCACTCAGCTCACTTGAAATTTTCTAAACACTAATCTCAAATTTTTTACTTCATCAAAAGCATTTTTTTTGTTAGTGATGTATTGCCTGCATCCAAACGATAGAGATATACACCGCTGGAAACAATCTTTCCGTTATCATTTCTGCCGTCCCAGGAAACTGTATGTCTACCTACATATAATTGATCATCCAGTAAAGTTTTAATTTTTCTACCGAGCATGTCATATACTGCAATTACTACTCTCTCAGCTTTAGGGATGCTAAAGTTAATCACGGTTTTGGGGTTGAATGGATTAGGATAACTTTGATAGAGTTCGTATGCTGTTGGCAATGAGTTATCTTCCCCAACTCCAGTAGTTATACCTTCAAAGTTATTATAGATTTTAACTTCATCAATTCTTCCAACAACCCCACGTGTGCCGTCAACATTTCCGCCATTACCAATCCTCAACGGTGCACTCGGTTGAATCGGCGGGTTATTGTAGACGCTTATATCATTCATAACTT
Source organism: Ignavibacteriales bacterium (assembly GCA_020061995.1). The sequence continues at coordinate 4,961 of JAGUXE010000036.1, forward strand.
CTCGAATTAGACTTGCATTTTCATCGTAAAGTTGGAATACAGCTTTGGTTGAATCTCTTTTAAATAAAATTTTGTACCATTTGTTAATTTTAATTGAATCAGTGATATTTAATTCTATATAGTCTAGAGTAGTACCGGGAACAGCCCGGTTCACAAAATAACGCGCCCTAAGATAAGGGAGATCTTGGAAACGAACCTCATAATTGTTTTGCCACCAGTTGCCATAAGCTAATGGACGATTTATTATTCTTACATATGGTTTAATTGTATCGACCTTTAACCATAAACTGACATTGAATTCAAGTGCTGATAAGAAGGGGGAATCAACATCAAGAAAACTTGAATCTTTTGTTGGACTTGGACCAAGATCGGGTTGCATATGAATTGAGTAAATTCCAAGCCTGGCATCAGATGAGTAAACAAAAGGTCGCGGTGAAGTAACTGGACAGTGAAATAGTGATTTGTCTATAGGGGTACCTGAACCTTCCTCAAAATCTAAGTGGAGAACTAACATATTTTTTTTGGATATTCCAAATGTTAAATATGGGACTCCTATGGGGGGATAGATAGAAGTACTTCCATAATTATCTGTTGCAGAAACATAATATTTAATCACTGTACCAAATGGAAATTGTGGAATATTACCAATGTGATAATCCTCTGACAAACTCATTGGAGTCGTTTGCCATGTTGTCCCATTATCTGTACTATAATGAATTAAGGCAGTAGTAATGAAGCCAGTTTGTGCAAATGCCATCATTTTTGCTTTAACTTGATACGAAGGAACATAGTCTGGTTGATTTGGTAATTCAGTAACCTCTGTGATAATTGGTGGAACTGGAAAATTCCTTACAATATTACTTACACGAACTTCATCAACGAAGCCATCTAACCAAGAATCCCTACTACCTCCACCTGCAAATCCAATATGAACTGCTTGATTATTTGTTAGGGGAGTTGTAACTGGAAGATCTGCATAAGACATTGTTCCATACCAAATTAACTTCCGCGCCTGATTATGGACCAACTGAATCAATATTTTCCGACTATCATCTCTAATAAATGCTAAATGAACCCATTGACCCGGCACCATAACATTATCTGCAGAATTGACAGCAGGCCAATATTGCTGATCTGCGGTATGAAATCCCGTTTGAAAGTATCTACGATCACCCCAAAGTTCAACCCACCAATTCGGACGCCAGAAAATTTCGTCCCCTGGTTTAATACAAAGACGTGGTACCCAACGATGATCGGCTGATGTTGTGCCAAATGTAAATATGTTCATCCACCCTTCTATTGTCCAGTCGCCAGTTAAATCGAGATTTGAATTATCAGCTATAGTAACGTATGTGGAATCTGAAAGAGCATCATTCTTGAATCTTACACATTTACCCATTCCAGTTCCAAGTGGACTCGGTAAATAATAATAAGTACCATGCCCAACTCCATCATCCGATAGAGGTGATTCATTGTTCAAGTTATCATCAAAATGCAATAACAATACCGTGTTCGTATCAACTGTATATGGACCACCAATCGGTTCCTGAGCAAAGCTCATTCCTTTACACAGAAAAATTATTATTATACCCATTAGAGGGTATCGCAAAAATAGTTGTAAATAATTCATAAATACCTCCTTTTGTTAAGTTTAATTTGTTATAGATATAAATTAAATGTAATGCTAATTTCTAGTTGACCCATTAAGGCAGTATTAAATTTTACTTTTCAATGCCCGTTTGATAATCTTTGACAAGTTTAGTGTTAACGTTAACATTACATTATAATTTAAGATCTTTTTTTCAAAAAGTCAATACCTTCCTTCCGAAAAGAGTAGTAATGAGTGGATTCAGCAACTTTTTACCTGAATTAAGCTGATTCTTTGGGTTTTTGTATAAGGATTGGAGTAATAGGGGTAAGAGTTTTAGTGAAAGTTTTTTATAACGTTTTTGAGAATCATCAATGTTCCGTATAAATATTACAACCATTTATTAATAAAAGATAATGCAACATAATGCTTGTAAATAACTCAAATGTCTCGAATGAAAATATGGGATATAGAAGCAGATAGCGAGTGGTTTTTGTTAAATCTCAAAAACCGGATCACCTTATCCGCTAATCAAGGTTGATTTCGGTAATCATTGCTACCTATTTTAGCGAAATCTCCGAATCACAAAAAGTTTAATTACTTTCTAAAATTATTTTAGAATCTTGAGTAGTGAGTTCGAAAAAACGAATTTCTTTAGAAACTTTATTTAACAAAACAGGAGAAATTGTAGGTTTTAAAAGATCTTCTAAGGAGAGTGTTTTGACTGGATACTTTCCCTGCGTTATGAGACGGACTCCCGCTACGCACTGTAGGGAAAGTCCTATTGACTGAGAAGTTAATGGGATTTTTCGTATGTAGTATTTAGCTAGTGCCGTTTCAAAAAAGTAGTATTGCATTTTCGATTGTCATTGTTTTTAAACGCCCGCCTTCAGGCGAGGTCTCGTCCCGCCCATGGCGGGACGGACAGAGTCACGGAGGTCGCGAAGGAACGCAGAGATATTGATCTTCTTGCTCCGCGATCCTTTGCGTGCTCAGCGTTGAAACCACAAGATTATTTATTGGAATCAGCACTAGTGTCAAACTCGTTATGGAAGTTCATTACAATTTGCGATCTCTCATTATAAAGGATATACAAACTATTAACATTAACAGTATCGTTAGTTGAACTTCCCTCCACAATTTTTTTACGCCCGCAGCAAAGATAATTAAAAATGGAAACTGTATAACCGCTATGAAGATTGATTTTACAGGCGACTCACTCAAGTACCAAAATGTTAAAGCGTTGATATTCTCTGAAAACGAATGATGTGTAAGTATGCGGTCCGCCATCGGCATCTTGTGGGGTCGAGCCTGTGTTCTTCAATATTTCATTCATCCGGCTATCTCCGATAAACCACGAGGGCATATTTGACAACGGGTGTTGCAGCCAATGCATCTCCTTGAATTAAATTTAATCCTAAAGATGTATGCACGGGTATAAACTTGTCAGTAAACAAATAATTCCTAAGCGTTCAAGGTAAAACTATTAGACAAGCTATCGACAAGGTTACGAAAGCATATTTTAAACCCTCCCTCCTCCACCGATAGTAGAACAGGCAGAATAATAATAATGGAAACAAGATACCTAACAACACAATGCCTGCAAGATTAATCCTCTGAAATACTCGAATTAAAAGATACGCCGTCAGGGTGAGGAAAGAAGTATGAGTTGTCTCAATCCACACACGCGATGTGTACCAAATCATCATCGGGTGAAATGAATAAATTAATTGGGCGATGATGCCGGCTTGTTTTCCAATAATCTTTCCCACAATCAGAAAAACGATAATACCTGTTAATCCAAACAAAAGCGCTTGAAATACTTGAAACCCGAAAAATGCAATAGAAAATTGTTTCTTCCTCTAATATGTTGATGCTGAACGGATTGCCCCGTAAAACGGGGTTTGCAGCGAAAG
>JAGUXE010000203.1 GCA_020061995.1 Ignavibacteriales bacterium
GCTTTTTGCGGATGTAAAAAGTTAAAGGAAATCTTTTCCCACGGGTATGGATTCCAAAAATAAAATTAACTGCGGTATTGTGTTTTAACAACTTGTCCCGACCGTTAGCCAACGGACCGCAGTTGGATTATTGATTTTCCTTGCCATCAGATTAATTAGTACTCAGTAGTGAAGTTAAAAGTTAATCCGTAAAATCAGCCCTGTTTAATTAATCTTTCCTACTTGAGCAGAATCATTTTCCTTACATGGACAAACGAACCGGTCTGCAATTGGTAAAAGTATACACCGCTTGGAAGATTAGCTGAACTCCATGTCAATTCATAAGTGCCAATTGATTTTTCTTCGTTAACAAGAGTTTCAATTTCTTCACCGAGTGGATTAAATATTTTTATTTTAACATGTGATAACTCCGGGATTGAATATTTTATAACTGAAGAACCATTAAAAGGATTAGGGTAGTTTTGGAATAATTTGAACTCTTCAGGTAAAACAGATTCATCCTTAAGCCCGGCGGTGATAAAATGTGCGCGAAAATCATCAAGAGCTATTGCGCCATCATCTTTCTTAGAGTCATTCGTTTCAACAAGATAAGTGCGCGTCCACTTAATCGGGAAAGTTAGTATCGCAGTTGGATTTGCCCAGCTTGGCACAGCATCACTCAGATCCACTTCAATATATTTCCAAATATTTATCCAATCAATTCCGGGATCGCCGCTTGTAAAATTGATCAGGAATATTTCGTTATCAACATCTTTAAATTCACCCCTGAGCCAATGCTTTTTTCCATCACCGAAAACCTGAATGCTTAGTTTTTCCGGAGTACCCGATATTTGAATTTCTTTATTCAAATATAAAGCGCTGGTTCCGCCTGTGGTTAAACTGTAATAAAGCTTTCCGGAAGTTGGAGCTGAAATAAAATTTGTACTATCATACACAAAACTGCACTGCGCCAAATTTACTCTTGTTCCGGTTAATGTGTATCCGGAAAGATCCGAAAAATTATCAAGCATTATTGTAACCGATGTACCAACCGTAAGAGGAACTGACCCACTGATGGAATCAATCTCCGCAATTATCTCTCCATTGCCTGTATTTATTGCAGTAAAATAACCACCAGGAGTTATACTCCCCAAACCGCCTGTAACTGACCACTGAAAATCGGTCTGCTGGAGTAAAATTATATTGTTGTAATTATCATATGCAGTGGCTGACATTTGTTGTGACTGTCCCGGTTGAAGAATAACCGGATTTGGTACTAATTGAATCTGTGAAAGCTTTGTCAGATGCACTACTGATGAATCTTTAATATCACCAACAGCAGCATAAATATATCCGGAGACAGTATCGAATGCAGCTGTAAATACTCCTTGCTGGGATACACTGCCGATTGCCGGATCACAACTCCAAACAATACTGCCGGAAGGAATGCTTAGGGGATTATAATGTTGATCAAATCCGGAAGCAGTAAGGTTTACACCTGAGCCTCCGATTGCGAATATTTCTTTTGGTTTAATTCTTATTTGTGCTAATGGTCCTGTCGGCGCAGTGCTAATTAACAAAAGACTATTTGCAACCGACCTTTCACCGCCAATATCAGAGGGGCTATTAACGATTGCGCCTCTTACTACCATTGTAGATGATCCGCCCCCGTCAAGATTTAATCCCTGATATACACCCCAGGTTTTCATATAATCACCAAGTTCTTTGTACGACATACCAACGCTCAATCCGGGTTGTCTTCCGTCAACAACAAAAAGAAAATATTTTGAAGAATCTGCGTTGAATCCAATGGCTGTGCGTGGATGACGATCGCCATTATCCTGATTAACAATTCCATTTTGTACGAGCCACGTATTTCCGCCTATAAGTTGTTCAAGTTTTGTAAATGCCGGAATTAACTTTAAAACAATTTTTATTGTATCGTCTTTAAATAAATTGTTTACTAAAAACGCACCTGATAAACCATTACCGGAGAGTACGGCTTTATTTTTTCCGATAGACATATTCCCAACGCCGGCAATTATCGTATCGACAATACATCTAATAGTATCATTAACGAGCCAGTTATCAAGGGGAATAATCCTAACTTCAGCTCCAAATTGATTGGTTGAAGTAGTGTTACCCATGAAGGAATTATAGATTATCAACTCATCTGCACTGCGAATTTTATTTACACCAGAAATACTTTTTGCACTGTCCCCTTTTATTATAGAACCTGAAAAGTTTTGCAATCCAATCATTGGATTTTTATTAATATCGAAAGCTGCGTTTAACCAATCGCTTGTTACTTTCAGCAGTTCGCCGTTTGCTACTTGAGTACCGACCTGCTCACCCGTACTTGTGTTATAAAAATCACCATTGATAGCGGCTACAACTCTATGTTCCTCAAAATTGTTGCGGGCTGTCATTGAAGATGTCTTTTCAAAAGCCTTAAGTTTATCACCGGCTTTAACCGATTGAAATTTTAACCATGGATTTTGAATATCAATCTTTATTACATTTATATTCCATGGGCCTGAATCAATTACATGATGATATTGAACTACACCCGGTCCAATTATGATACTGTCAGGTGAACCTGCAAAAATAGAGGATGAAAAAAGAAAAATTGAGAAAAGGAGAATTCTGATTTTCATATTAGCTCCATAAAATTTCAGAATAAATAAATACTATAAAGTGTTCATGTAAAAATAACAAATTGATTTGTCTTATTATACCTTCGAAAATAACTTCGTTTGATATTGTAAATAGTCCAAAAAGGTTTATTTGAGGAATGCAATTTTTCGTCATTTATTGAAGTTGCGCAAAAATCCCCAAAGGGCGCTCCTATGGAACTTGAACACCCGTTGTGTTGTTAGTAAACCCGAAAAAGAATTTTTTATATTGGTCGGCTTTGAGAATCCACAATACCCGGGAGATACTAAATAAGCCTTGAGCAAATAGTATAAGTTAAATGAAAGAATAGGATATTCAAGATATTCTATTTTAATTTGTGAAAGAATTAATGTATTTTTAAAACAAGTTTTTTGAGTTATTGAATTCACACTAACATTTCATAGTTACTTTATGCGCCCGTAGCTCAATTGGATAGAGCATTTGACTTCGGATCAAAGGGTTTGGGGTTCGAGTCCCTACGGGCGTACACTTAAACGCTAAAAATAAGCTGATTTTTAACTTTAATGATGTCCAAAAATCCCCTACTTTTTACAACCTTTGAAAATTAATCAAATTTCACTGAACAGTTTCCTGTACACCTTTTCATTCAAGGGAAGTGTTCTCGCTTTTAAATATTGAAAGAACAAAAAGAAAAAGCCCGATTCTCGGAACTGCGGGTCATCACACCCTTAAAACCGAAAACGAGCTTTCTCAAAAAATCTATGTTTATTTGTGATGATTGCAGTTTTATTTAAAAATATTCTATCCGTTTAACCTTCTGGTTTTCTTATAGTCTTTTGCTTTCTGATTCAAATAGACAAACTTAGTTCCTTCAATCTCAACATAATCAACTACATCATTATCCATAAGAGGATAAACCCATTTCCGGGAAAGACCTTTTTCCTTAGCAAAATTAGAAGCACTTCTCAACTTTGCAACTTCGATATTTGTTTTCTCTATTTTCATCTACCACAAAAATAATACTTTAAAAGACCAATGTCAAGAACTATTTATTAAAGTCAGATATTTCTATCAGGATTACTTTGGAACTTGCCGGGTTGATATTCCTTTTGTTTAACTCTGATTCAACATCACCTTGAATAACTTCACCATTTATCAATAGTTCATTATTTCGTTTATCGTGAATAACAAGTAAGGCTTGTTCATCCCCTTTAATGGCTTCCTCAATTTTTTTTATTCTATTCAGTAAGCTGTTCATTTTTCTTTTTCCACTTTTTAAATAAAAAATCCTCGAGCTTCACATTTGGACTTAGATATAGTTTGGCTTTTTCGGCAGTCTTAATATACTCCCAATTCTGAACATACGTCCAGTGCAATCGGGAACCATATTTTTTATTAAATTTTTGCAATACCTCGTCGAGAATTTCATCATCTTTGACTAATACAGCGTAGACAGGCTTTGCATTCCCCATTAGCTTTTCTATGTTCTTTAATTTTGCTTCTATGTTACTCATCGTTTCATCTCCAATTGGGACTCAATTTCATGTAGGCGAGCCTCTAAATCTGAATCTTTACAAATCGAGACATAATTTATCAACAAATAACAGAGTGTTTTTGCCTCTTGATTTTGTAGATTGCCCTTCATGAATTCACTTATGATTTTTGACAATAGATTTTTTGCGTCTGAAATATCCCGGATTTTTGCCCTGTGTTTAATAAGGGGGATACCCTGAATGACCGATTCAGCATATTCGCTATTTTTAGCTTGCTTTGATATTCTTTTGCTCATTCTACACCTCAATTACTCTTTATATTATGTTCAATTATTAATGGTTTTCAGTTTTAAACCTCAGTTATCTGTAGGTTTCTCTTCTGCATCCGTAAAGGAATTTTCCCCAGTCCACCCTTTCGGTTCTTCAATATTCCAAGATTTAAACTAAAATCAGTTTGTTCAAACTCCGATCGTAAATCTCTATCTTTCCATAGAGCAAGAACAAAATCACTTGCTTCATCAACAGAGCCTGAATCTCGTGCTGCCCCCATCTCTAATTCGTCAAACTCTGAATATTTTTTTGTTACTTGACTCAAATAAATTATCGGTACGTTCATTTCTTTTGCAACATCCTTCATTCCTCTTGCTACCCTCGATACTTGCTCATACAAGTCATTCCCCTTCTCTTTCACGAGCCCAAGATAATCGATCAGTATTAATCCGGTTTTCTTCTGATAAATATTATTCTCAGCAAATGCTATGAAGTGTTTTATTTGCTCTAAAGAAAGTCCGCTTTTAGTTATGGTGTAGAAACTACCATATTCGTCAAAAACAATTTTTGCTTTAACTTTCAATTCGGAATTACCATCTCGAAACATATTTTCAAGTTCATAACCCGATAATCCTGTATCAATTTGAAAAGTTCTCTCGACTACACTTGTAATAGGCATTTCCAAACTAAAGAATAATACTGGCTCTTTAGAAAGCTTTGCATGGTTCATTCCTATATTTTGTAAGAAAGCACTTTTACCTACTGATGTTTTTCCCAAAATGCAAAGTGTTTCACCCGGGATTAGTCCCCTTAGCTTCTTATCAATCAATGGAAATCCTGTTTTTACTTTAACTGAATCCATTACTGAAACATATTTTTGATATTCATTAACAGCATCACGTAAAGAGAAAATATCTATTCTATTAATTGTGGAATTGTTATTCCTTTTTGAATACTCAAAGGCAAGTTTACCTTCCTTTTCTAATCGGTCAGTCGGAAGCTGAGGTGAGTTTTTTAAATTCCATAATTTTAACATTTCTAATGTATATTCCTGATCAAAGCCTTGTTTTACAAATAGAGCAACTAACTTTGTCAAAGCAGCATGTCTATTTCCTTCGCCACAGCCATTTCTAAGTAAGTTTAAGACTTCATCTCTTTTTGTTTCTTCAACTTTTTCCTTGATTGTTGGTTGGAAATTGAAATTATGGTTTGACCATTTGAGATATAATTCCTTCAATGCCGGTACTTCGGTCATCTCAGATGAAGATAAATATTCAACCTTATGAGGGTTTTTTGCTAATACTTTTATCTCATCAATGGAAAGATTTTCAAATTCCTCCAAGCTTAATGGAATCTTATACAAACCACTTTTTGAATTGATTGTATTGGTTAATCTAAATAAACGCCGGATTTCATATATTGAAGAATCTATAAATCTAAATCCATCAGCTACTTCTAATGCAATATTTTTATATATCTGCCAAAAATCATCACTCGGTTCCGGTTTTTCATTTATAATTTCGAATGGTAACGTAATATGGAATCCTTTGCTACCACTAAAAGCAATCCTAAGATAATTTAAAGGGCAATCGTAATTATGCAGCAATCTTAAGCAAAAACGAGTAACCTCTTTTTTCACTTCGTTTAAATCCTCACCATCAAAATCGAAGACTAAACTGTCAGAAAGATGCTTTCCGACGAATCCCTTTACGCTCTTAGTCTGCTCAACATAATCTTTCAAGCTTTCATCAAATAGGAAAATCCCTCTGTAGCAGTCTGTGTTTACTCCGTTAAGTTTAAACTCGTCTGCTTTAAATATTTTATTCCGGTTGATAATTCCACCGACTACAAACTCAGAAAAAAATCCAGTTAGCTTCATTAGAAATCCCTCTTCATTGTTTTAAGTAGCATAACCATTTTTTCTTTTAAAGGTAATTGCCACCATATATGAATAATTTCACTTTTGGAAATAAGCCATCCGTAAGTAATCATTTTAGCCCTCCATTTTTTATTCAATCTTTTCATAAATACCCCAAAGCATTAGAATCAATAATTCTTAAATTCGATGTGATTAATTTTTTCTCATCTATGTTCTTTGATTTAACCTCAAAGAGTCCTTGCCACTGATTCCTAATTGAATTTTCAATACACTCTATCGGATTGGGTTGTTCACTTAAAAACTCTATCTGTTTCTTTATTGTTAAAAGTTTCATTTTTTTTCTGATACTCGTTCGGTACTTAATCCAATCTTCAAAAGCATTAATAAACTCTATTGTGTGGAGATGCTTTGGGAGTATATCTAAAAAAGAAAAATTCACTTTCTTTATGTTTTCTTTTATTTCTTTCTTTGTCACTCTTTTGGGAACTCTAACCGTCAACTTTTTGGGAACTCCACCGTCACTCTTTTGGGAACACCCTAATTCCCAAGTCTCGTAATTTTTATTCAAAGCGATTGTCCTTCCTTGCATGTGCGAGTCAGATACCTGAACTGCTAAGATGTTCTTCCTAACAAGATTTTTTATTGAATCTCCGATATGCTGAAAACCAATCCCGGTTGCTTTCGAAATAAACCTAACAGATAATTCCTTTTCTTTGCGATTAAAACCATAGGTATATCGTATCACGATAAGTATGATTTTCATTTCTCTAAGTTTGAAATTACTTCTAAGAATTACATCGTATAACTCATTCGCTATTTTAGTAAATCCATTTTCAGTTTGTGGGCTCGCCATTTATTCAACCGGAGATTCGGAAAACTGATTAATTAATTCGGTTTTTTCTGCTTCGTTTTCAACTTCATTCAGAGCAAAAACTAAATCGAGTAAAGATAAAATTTGAATTTGGTAATTATTTATCTGCTCTTGGAGATAACTTTTTACAACTGGATTCGATATAGGAGTTAAGCTTTGTTCTAAATTTTCGGTTTGAAGTAGACTCTTTTTGAGACCTTCATATAATGCTTCCATTTTATCCTACCTTCCCGAATAAAGTTTCCGGCATCAATAGAGATTCATAACTGAGAGCTTTATCTTTTCCATAAAGGTCAATCGGTAAGAAAATTTGAGCCTCGAACCCTTGTTTTTGGAACTGCCAAAATTTCCCAAAATGGATGAAATAATTTCTTGTAGTGATCAACTTTGTTTTATTTAGAGTGATTTCTATCCATCTGAAAGGAATTCGATCAGATTTCAGAAGTTCGTTAGATATAGCCAAAGCATTAAGTTTTTTGAACACATGCTTTGATTGTCTTGTACAGAAGAAACGACCTTCACCCGAAGTCTCAAGAGACCCTAAAGTCCTGGTCTCGAATGGTAAAACTTGTTTGAGAATATAAAGATTACTCTCTCTTGTGGGGATGATTTGTATCATTTTGTCACCTCATTTAAATTTTGCCTGACAGGTGAGCAATTAAGGGTGACGGCTTAATACCCTATCAGGCATAAAAAAATATTTGATTTACCGCCGAACCTAAATAAATGCTCAGCGAAAATTAAAGAATGGATTTTCTGATTGGGGGAATCGGAAATATTCCGACTCCCAATATCGGTAATTATTTTTTTTTATGTTTTATATTGTTGAGGTAGTAGTTGTAATTTTTTGCCTCAGATATAATTTTTTTATCATTCCAGTGCAACTTGTTTTTTGATGAATAGTTTTTTACTACATTTCGATTGCTCAGTTGCCTACCGGTTTTTAAATAATGCTCTTCATTTATTTTATCGCATTCTGTATAAAAATGTAGCTGTTCTGGAGAAACCTTGTTTCCTTCACGAAGTCCTTTGACACGCTTCTTTAATTCTTGAATGTTTATTTCCTTTTCTTCTAAA
>JAGUXE010000206.1 GCA_020061995.1 Ignavibacteriales bacterium
GTGGCGGAGTTTCCGGATTCGGTGAAAGACTTATTAAGTCGATAGAATTCTCAATGTGTGAAAGAGTATTGAAATCTCTTCAGCCGAGAATAAAAGTTTTACCTGCAAAACTGAATAATGATGCAGGTATCAAAGGGGCGTCATCACTTGTGTTTTATCGGAACTGATCTCTTTTGACTAATGAAAAAAAATCAATAATCAATTTTTCAATGAAGCAATACTTTTACATTTGTATTTCATTTTTCCTTTTATTTATGGTCGAACTGCGATCAGAAGTAATTACTTTCCCTGTAATTGTAAAATTGATCTATCCTGATACAATCATTTTAGGAGAATCAACATTATTTAATTCAGATTCATCTGTAGTCGCAGCAGTTGATGATTCAGCTTCAGCGATTGATTCATTAGCTTTATCCCCAAAATCAGATATTGATTCCATTATCTTTTCAACTGCTACAGATTCACTAATATTCGACCTAAAGCAAAAAAAAATGTATATCTACGGAACTGGAGATCTCAGATATAAAGAGACTAATCTCAAATCAGGAAAGATACATGTTGATTTTGAAACAAGTAATGTTGAAGCATTCAGTTATGGTTATGATTCGACTTCAAATAAAGAATTGCAAACTCCGGTACTTAATGATAAAGGAGAAGAGTATAAAGGAACTAGAATGCTATATAATTTTAAAACCACCAAAGGTTTTATAACTTATGCTGCAACTGAAAGTGATAACACATCTTATTCCGGAGCAAAAATCAAAAAAGTCAGTAGAGATGTTTTCTTTGTGGAAAATGGACTCTATACTACTTGCGATGAAGAAGTTCCGCATTACTGTTTCATTGGTCATGAGATGAAAGTAATTCAAAAAGAACAGATGATTGGCAAGTGGATTTGGTTGACATTCGGAGGTGTTCCTTTTCCTATCCCATTGCCGTTTGCAGTATTTCCACTACAATCCGGTAGAAGATCAGGAATTATTCCTCCGGCGATTGGTGACAGAGAAGGTTATGGCAGGTATTTTTCGAGATTCGGTTACTTTTGGGCGATGAATGATTATATGGATGCAAATCTTACTGCCGATTATTACACTAAAGGTGGCTATTCACTTGCAAGTCGTTTTAGATATGTGAAGAGATATTCTTTTACCGGAAATATTGAAGGTGGTTTTTCAAAATTGCATACTGGTGAGATTACTGATGCGGATAGAACTGATCAACAAGATTGGAGAATACGCTGGTTACACAATCAAACATTAACTCCGACATCTCGATTTGATGTTAATATGGAATTTTTATCGGGTAACTTTATTAAGCAAAACAGCACTGATTACAATCAACTTTTACGTAATGATGTTGTATCAAATGCCTCCTATTACAAAAATTGGGAAGAATACGGAAGTAGTTTATCAATGAACTATTCAAGAAACCAAAATCTTGAAACAGGAAATATTACAGAATATCTTCCCAGTATGAGTTTTAGTAAATCGCAATTCTATCCATTCAAAAAGAAAAAGCGTATCGGTGTTGAAGAGTGGTATGAACAATTTGGAATTAATTATAATGGACAGTTCCAAAACAGAAGGTTAAAAGAATCAGGACAATTAAATATTCGAGGTGGAATTAACCATAATATCGGATTAGGTTTTTCTTCGAAAATTGGTTATGTCAATATTAATCCAAATGGTAGTTACCGTGAAATATGGTATAATAAGCAAATGGAGGCAGTTAAAGGTGTTTCGTCAACTACCGGAGCAGATACAACCTATTTTAATGATATTAAGAGACTTGGTTTTGTAAGGACGTTTAACATGGGGGTTTCCGCATCCACAAAACTTTACGGGATTTTGCAACCAAACAAAATGGGTATAGCTGCAATTAGGCATACAATTTCTCCTTCAATTTCTTACAATTACCAGCCCGATTTTTCCGAACTGAAATGGGGTTATTTCGGTACGTATAGAGATTCTTTAGGTAATGAAATTAAATATAATAAGTATCAGCGTGAAATTTTCGGTGGGGCAGGTGTCGGTGAATCTCAATCACTCGGTTTCAGATTAGATAACATCTTTGAAATGAAAACGACCGTGGATCAACGTGATACCACGGCTAAAGAAAAAAAACTTCAGTTACTCAATTTATCAGCAAATATTAATTATAATTTTGCTGCTGACAGTTTAAGGTTCTCCGATATTTATGTGAGCTATAGAACTCAGATTTCTGATTTCCTCAGTTTTGCAGGTAACTCAACTTATTCACTATATAAGTATGATGAAAAAATTAACGGTGAAGTGAATCAGTTTATTATTAAAGATGGTAGTGGACTTGCAAGAATGAAAAATTTTAATTTTTCAATAAGTGCATCTCTTTCAGGTGATAGACTAAAATCACAATCACCCCCTGTAGAAGGTGAAAAATTTCAGGATGACCAAGAATCCGCCTATCAACAACAGACGGGTAGTAGTTATAAAGGATTATATGATGATAAGGAGCCTGATTTTACAATGCCGTGGAGTGTTTCACTAAATTATAATTACGGGTTGTCTAAAACTAATCCATTCAATCCTAACAAATATATTACACTAAGCGGGAGTTTGGATTTTAATCTAACACCAAATTGGAAGTTTACTACCAGTGGCAGTTATGATATTATAAATAAGCAATTTTCAGCACCGCAAGTTATGATAAGTCGTGATTTACATTGCTGGCTTATGAATTTCACCTGGAATCCAATTGGTTCATATCGAGGTTACCGTTTCGAAATAAGGGTAAAAGCACCACAATTACAAGATCTAAAAGTAACGAAAACGGATCGTTTTTTTAGTGGAAGAAGATAACTATCATCAATAATGATGTCCTGTTTTTTGTCCTCATATTTTTATAAATTAATCAATAAATAATTTTCATTGCTTTTCTATTAATCATTCTTTATAAATGATACACTATCTTATAGACGGAAATAACTTATTCGGAAAAATTAAAAGTCTTGCTTCCTTAAGTAAAAAGAAAAAGGAAGATGAAAGAGAACAATTGGTTTTTCTGCTTGATCGTTTTTATTATGGAAGAAATTGTAAAGTATTTTTATATTTCGATGGATTTCAAAAAATTGCAATTCGTTCCCATAAGATGAAAATTATTTATTCAAATAGTGAACAGGCTGATACGATTATTAAACAAGACATATCTCAAGCAAAAAATCCCAAGAATTTTTTTGTTATCTCATCTGATTTAGAAATATTTGACTTTGCTCGTGCGTGTGGGTGTAACGTAAAAACCTCTGATGAATTTTATAAAGAGATGAATACTAAATTGTCAATCGAACTTGAAGAAAAACCTGAGTCATCAGCAGGAGAGATCGATTATTTCAAACGACTTTTTGAGGGAGAAGAATGAAGGTCTTTCAAATTGGATATATTTTATTATTATTAGTAGTATGTGTAACGTCTCTGGAAGGGCAGGAAACTAGTTCAGTTCATAAAAGAGATTATTATAATTTTAAAAATATCGAAAATGAGAAAAGTGAGTTTGATGAAAATGGTGATGGAATTATTCCATTACAATTCACAAGAAGCGAATTAACAAAAACAGTATTCGGATATTTACCGTATTGGGAATATTACAATTCAAGAAATTTCATCCGATATGATTTGTTAACACATATAGCTCTGTTTGATTTTTCAGTTGATAGCATGGGAAATGTTTTTAATCCCTATTATTGGCCCTGGACTGATGTCATAAATAAAGCACACCAAAACGGCGTTAAGGTTATTCTTACCGCAGTAAATTTTGAATCTCTTCAAATTAAAAATATCATGCGTAATACGGCAGCTAAAAATAATTTTTTCAATCAGGTTAAAGATAAGATGTTGCAGTATCAATTAGATGGTATCAACGTTGACTTTGAAGATTTAAAAAGTGAAGATCGTGGTGCAGTTCTTAATAATTTTATGAGCGAACTTACAGAGTTCATAAAATTTTATAAACCGGATGCCGAAGTTTCTTTTGCCGGACCTTCTATTAATTGGGGAGGATGGGATTTGCGTGGATTAGTTGAATCATGCGATTATATTTTTATTATGGGTTATTCTTTTTATGGAAGTTGGAGTAGTACAACCGGTGCAGGTGCTCCTCTAAGCGGAGGAACGTACAATATCAATTATGTAGTGAATAATCAATACAGTTGGGCAACATTGAATCACCCCGAAAAGCTTATTCTTGGCGTACCTTATTATGGGGATAAATGGAAAACCACAACAAATCAACCTCATTCACCAGTTATTAAGTTTATTTCAACTACTCGTTTTAAAAATGATGTTGATTCAGCTATTATTTATGGAAGATTATGGGCGGAAGACAATAAGGTCCCCTGGTACCGATTTTTCAGAGACAGCTCATGGTATCAAGTTTGGTATGAGGATGATTCGAGTCTTGGATTGAAATATGACCTTGCTGAGTCAAAGAATTATAAGGGAATCGGCATGTGGGCACTTGGATATGATGGTGCTAAACCTCAACTCTGGAATGAAATTAAAAAAAGATATAAACCTTTATCGGTTTATGATATGACTGGAATTGACAAAAATCAAATAAATTTTATTCTCGAACAAAATTATCCTAATCCGTTTAACCCATCAACAAAAATCAGATTTCACATCCCCACAGGAATAATAGATAGACATTTCTCCACTATACGAATTTATAATAATCTTGGAGAAGAGTTAGCAATAATTCTGAATGAACTACTTGCTCCAGGAAGCTATGAAGTAGATTTCAATTTAACCGATTATAATTTACCTTCCGGTGTTTACTTCTATCAATTAAGTTCAGGCAAATTTGTCGAAACAAAAAAAATGATGCTTCTAAAATGAATGATCTAACAAAAAATGATTCATTGAAATCTATTCAAAAGCTTGATAAAGGGTTTGTTCAAATTTATACAGGCAATGGTAAAGGAAAAACTACTGCAGCACTAGGTCAAGCAATTAGAGCCGCCGGATACGGATTGAAATCTTTCATCATTCAATTCATGAAAGAGTATCCATACAGCGAAAAGAATAGCTTAAAACTTCTAAGTGAATTTATCACCATCGAACAATATTGTGGGGATGATTTTGTATATAAGCAAGAAGCTGCTCCACCTGTAGAAATAGAGAAAGCACGACAGGCAATACAAAGAGCAATTCAAATAATGATTAGCGGAGAATATGACATAGTAATTCTTGATGAAGCTTGTGTATCAATATATTTTGGCTTAATTACTACCGAAGATTTATTATCGATAATTCGGCAGAGACCGGAAAATGTTGAGCTGATCTTAACCGGTCGTTATTGCCCTGAAGAATTAATTGCTATTGCCGATCTAGTTACACACATGAAAGAGATTAAACATTACTACACCCGCGGTATACTTTCACGGAAAGGGATTGAATCGTAGTTATTTTTTTATGGTTTTATTATATCCCCGTTCCCCAAAGGGTTGTAACTTTTCTAACCACAATTCTTCAAGTGTATTTAAATCCTCGGTATAATCATATTTTACACCTTCTTTTGGCGTAAGCTCATCAACAACCTCGAAGAAAAAGTTATCTTCACCATATATATTGAAATCATTTTGAAGATCTGAATTCATATGACTCCCATGTCGAAGTTGAAATTTGAAGCTGTTTGATTTGCCGTGTAAATTTTTACTTTTACCGACAAAAATTTTACCGGTTACTCCATTTCTTATTTGATAAATCCCCATTGGAGGTAATGTCTCTTTATATTTCTGTTTTAGTTCTTTTTTATTGATCATTATTAATTTCCTTGTTATTTGCGATCCTTTCATAAACTCCGTTCACTCTTTTCATCATTCCTTCCTCAATGAATAGTCGTCTTATGGTACAATGATCATCATAGAATTTATTGATGGTTTGATCGATCTTATCTTCACTGTACTTCTTGTCGAAACTGAATGATGAAAGTATTTCCTCAAGAATTATTAATCGTTTTTTATGTTGAACCGGGAGTTTTATAAGTTTATTCTTATTAAAAAATGTTTTAAGAACCTTATTTCGGTAATCATTCATCCTTTTATCTTGATTAAACTTTTCGAGATTGTCAAAGGAAATAAATTTTCGTAGGGTAAGGTCAAGTATTTCATCATTCACTTTATACACAAAATAGTATTGTTCCTTTATTTTTGAAACTAACCCGCCTCCCTCAAGTTTTTTTAGGTGAAAAGAAACTGTTGAGGCAGCTAGATTAAGACGATTTGAAAGTTCCTCTACATATTGTGGCTTTTCGAATAGTGAATTGATAACCAACAAACGACTTGTATCTGCAAGTGACTTCATGATTTCGATGCTCTGTTGAATTTCCATAATTCCTTAAATGTAATTCGATAAATATCGAAACAAATATATGGTTAAAGGATTTTTTTGTCAACAAGTTTTATATAGATTAATTAATTTTAACAAATAGTTAGTAATTTTTATGGGGATTAGCGAAATGTTACGTCTCTTTTTTACAATTGTATTGTTTATTCACGGTTCGATCCATCTACTAGGATTTTTGAAAGCATTTAACTTTGCTGAACTTGAACAGCTTTCGGGACAAATATCTAAACCAGTCGGAATGTTATGGTTAGCTGCAACTTTACTGTTTCTTATCTCTGTAATATTTTTTATTCTTCACAAAGACATTTGGTGGATAGCTGGAATTATTGCAATAAGTATCTCGCAAATTGTAATATTTATGTCATGGAGCGACGCCAAATACGGCACTCTACCAAATATTTTCATATTACTTGTTGTTTTTATCGCATATGGTATTTGGAATTTTAACCGCTATGCCACTGAAGAAAAAAATATAATTTTTGAGGAAGTCAATAAAAGTAATACTAAACTCGAATTAAAAGATTTAGATAATCTTCCCGAACCTGTCAAAAATTGGGTTATTAAGTCGGGGGCTGTCGGAAAAGATATTGTAAATTCAGTTAGGTTAGAACAATCAACACAAATGCGTTTAGAAGCAGATCAAAAGGAATGGTTCAATGGCAGTGCAGTTCAATATTTTTCGGTTGAAAAACCTGCTTTTATCTGGACAGTCGATATGGAGATGAATCCATTCGTCTTCGTTAAAGGACGCGATCTATTCAGAGAGGGAAAAGGTAAATTATTCTCACTTTTCAGTATCGTTGACGTTGAAAATGAGAAAATTGATCAAGGAACAATGCAAAGATTTCTTGGTGAAATCGTATGGTTTCCATCAGCAGCTATTTGTCCATATATTAAATGGGAAGCAATAGATTCAGTTTCTGCTAAAGCAAGGATGACGTATGGTAATACAAGTGTCGATGCTATATTTTATTTTAATCAATCAGGTGAATTTGAAAAATATATTGCATTAAGATACATGGGGAGTGATGAAAAAGCGGAAAAATTCCCATGGTTAATAACTTCTAATAAAAGTGAATTTTTAAATGGAATAAAAATTCCTGTTGATATGGACGCTACATGGAAACTGCCTAAAGGGGATTTTAATTGGTTAAAACTTAAAATAACTAAAATTGATTATAACCTCTGAGATATTGGAAAAATATGAACATCATAAAACAAAAGAATGAAATTACTTCAACTTTTTTTGTAATTTATTCTATTAAATAAGAAAAATTTAACAATCTAAATAGGAAATATTTTATAGATGAGAAAATGGCGTATTGAAGATTCTGCAGAGCTTTATAATATTAAAGGTTGGGGGATAAACTTTTTTTCGATAAATGAAAAAGGACATGTTGCTGTTACACCTAAAGGCAATGGTGTATCGGTTGATCTTAAAGATGTAATTGACGAGCTACAACTTCGTGATGTCTCTACTCCTGTACTTTTACGATTTACTGACATTTTGGATAGTCGAATTGAGAAGATGGCTAACAGTTTTAAGATTGCTGCGGAAGAATACAACTTTAAAGCACAAAATTTTATAATCTATCCGATCAAAGTAAATCAGATGCGTCCGGTTGTTGAGGAAATTGTAATGCATGGGAAAAAGTTTAATATTGGACTTGAGGCAGGTTCAAAGCCGGAACTCCACGCTGTTATTGCTATAAATACCGATAACGACTCGTTAATTATTTGCAACGGTTACAAAGACGAAAACTATATTGAACTAGCAATTCTAGCGCAAAAAATGGGGCGCAAAATATTTCTTGTAGTAGAAAAACTGAATGAATTAAAACTTATTATGAGAATAGCGAAGCAGCATAAAGTGAAGCCAAATATTGGTATCAGAATTAAGCTAGCTAGTTCAGGAAGCGGTAAGTGGGAAGATTCCGGGGGCGATGTTAGTAAGTTTGGGTTAACATCAAGCGAACTACTGGATGCACTAGATTTCCTTGAAAAAAATAAAATGAAAGACACTCTTAAGCTTGTTCATTTCCATATTGGGAGTCAGATTAATAAAATCAGAAGATTCAAAATTGCAATCCGTGAAGCATCTCAATTTTATGTTCAATTACATAAGCTTGGATTTAAAGTTCAATTTGTTGATATCGGTGGAGGTTTAGGAATTGATTATGACGGAACACGCTCTTCTAATAGTGAAAGTTCAGTCAATTATTCAATACAAGAATATCTTAACGATGCAGTTTCTACTATGGCCGATGTTAGTTATAAAAATAATCTACCCCATCCGAATATCATAACTGAATCAGGCAGAGCATTAACGGCACATCACTCTGTTTTAGTTTTTCAGGTTTTGGAATCTTCAACACTTCCAGTTTGGGATGAAGAGGAAGAAGTAGGTAAGGATGATCATGAATTGTTATTAGAATTGTATTCCTTATGGGAAAATCTAAACCAACCAAAAATGCTTGAAACCTGGCACGATGCGTTACAGATTAGGGAAGAAGTTTTAGATAGATTTAGCCTTGGCATGCTTGATCTTAAAACCCGTGCAAAAATTGAGAGATTATTCTGGACTATTGCAAAAGATCTTCATTCAATGATGAATGAAATAAAACACATCCCGGATGAATTAACTTATTTAAAAAAATTACTATCTGATAAATATTTCTGCAATTTCTCTGTATTCCAGTCACTCCCTGATTCTTGGGCTATTGATCAGATTTTTCCGATAATTCCTATACAAAGATTAGATGAAAAACCTGAACGTTCTGCAACCATACAAGACATTACTTGTGATTCTGACGGTAAGATTGACAGTTTCATTTCAACGAAAAATTTTTCTTACTATCTGCCTGTACATGCGTTGAATAATAAGGAACCATATTATATAGGAGTATTTTTGGTTGGGGAATATCAGGA
>JAGUXE010000236.1 GCA_020061995.1 Ignavibacteriales bacterium
ATCTTAAGCTGCGGAAATGATTTACCATCCCGCGTCATTTGATCGACAGAGAAAACCATATCGAAAGTGGTTTTAGGTACCATTAATTTTGTCGCAAAATTCCCTAAATCAAATCCGATTGAATCAAAAACTTTTTCGCATCCTTTTTGCCTAACTGACATCAAGAGATGATTATTCCCAACAATTCGGGGATTATTAGAAACTTCAACTTCTTCAGCTAGAAAAGAAGGGCGCATATTCCCGGGACCAAATGGTGCAAATTGATTGATAATTCTTAAGAACTTAGGTGTAAATTCAGCAAAGCGCACTTTGGAATCAATATCAATTTCAGGGAATAATTCGTTATGATTAATTTTTTCTCTTACAATTCGATTAAATGTTTCTTTAAACTCTTCAAACTTATCTAATTCAACAGCCAAACCTGCTGCCGCTTCGTGCCCTCCGAAATGGATGAGCAAATCCTCGCATTCTTTAAGTGCTTCGTAAATATTGAAATTCGTTATACTTCTTGCAGATCCTTTAGCAACCCCATCAATAGTGGTCAACATAATAGTTGGTCGATAATACTTTTCTACTAAGCGTGAAGCAACAATTCCGATTACGCCGGGATGCCAGTTATCACCATGTAAAACTATGGCAAGTTCCTCATCAAAATTAATAGTTGAATTTACTTTGCTAATTGCTTCAGCTAAAGTATCCTCATCTATTTTTCTACGTTCGAAATTATCTGATTCAAGAACAGAAGCAAGCTCGGTAGCTCTTTTATCATCTTCAGTTGTCATTAGTTCAACAGCGACTTTTGCATCACCTAATCTTCCAACAGCATTTATTCTGGGAGCCAATGTGAAGACTATCTGGACTGAGGATAAATTACCTGCTGAAACATGGCTTGTTTTTAATAATGCTTTAACACCGGCTCTCGGGTTTTCATTTATTAATCTCAATCCTTCCATTACTAGAATACGATTTTCATCGATTATGGGAACTATATCAGCCGCACCTGCAAGCGCAACAAGATCGAGATATTTTAATGGAAGTTCGCGTCTGCCGATTCTTTCACTTATTCCTTGAGCTAATTTAAATGCAACTCCTGCACCTGATAAAAACTTGAAAGGATAGTTGCACTCCGGTTTAATCGGATCAAGTACTGCATAGGCATCTGGGAGAATATCTTTCGCCTGATGATGATCGCAAATTATTAACTCGATTCCCAATTTTTTTGCATAATCAGCTTCATGAACTGCGGTAATACCGCAGTCAACAGAAATCATCAATTTTGTATTAATGCCTTTTGCATAATCGATTCCAAGTTCGGAAATACCATAACCTTCTTTAAGACGGCTAGGGATATAATACTCAACATCAGCTCCTAATTCTTTTAAGAACATATACATTAATGCTGTTGAACAAGTGCCATCAACGTCATAATCCCCATAGACCATTATTTTTTCGTTATTAGTCAATGCTTCAATAACTCTTGAAGTGGCTATGTCCATGCCATGCATTTTAAAAGGATCGTAAAGTGAATCGATGGTGGGGCGAAAAAATTTTTTTGCTTGAGCAAATGTTCTTACATCCCGAAGGATTAATAATTTTGCTAATACCTCTGAAATATTGAGAGAGTCAGCAAGTGACTTTATTTCAAAATCATCTTGGGGTGGTTTGAGTTTCCAACGTTTGTCCAACATACAATATTTTATAAAAACTGAAGAGCATAAAATTGGAATGCAAGTCTGTAAGCCGAATTCTGTAATCTCTTAAAAAGAGACGGCAGTTATTTATCTAGAATATGGTTTACACCAAATCTTAATCAGTCTACCCGAAAGCCACCCAGAGCGAACAACTCTGTTCCGTTTTACCGGAAAGACTTTCCTATTTGACCTTTCTCCGGATGGGGTTTACCTTGATAATACTCAGAAGAGAATTATTTCTTTCGAACCTCTGAAATTACTTTCAAAGCGGTAGGCTCTTACCCTGCCATTTCACCCTTACCCGCCAAAGAAGGCGGGCGGTATATTTTCTGTGGCACTATCCGTAATTGTTAGATTTCTCAAAAACAACCCCCGGGCGTTACCCGGCATCCTGTTCTATGGAGTTCGGACTTTCCTCGCTACCAAAGCATTTGGCAACGCAACTGCCCGACTTGCACCATTCTTAGCTCTATCAATTAATTACAACTTCCTAATAAGTTGAGAATTTATTTATTTAATGGTGGAATATAACAAATTTACTCTGATTTGTCATCAGTTAAGATTGGAGTATTGTGCTTTTACTAAACTAATTTTTGTGAAATTTGATTTTCACCAGAAAAAGCAATTTTCGGTATTCTTAAGGATGAATCCCTTTTCAGATCCACACATCATATGCTTATAAAACATAAATAATCTAGGAGAAAAAATGCTACGTACAAATTTAACTCACATAACATCTGAAGATGATTTTACTAAAACTATAAACAGTAACGAAAACGTAATGGTTTGCTGCGGCAGGATGGGTCCGATGTGTATTCCAGTTTACGGGGTTATGGAAGAACTTGAACCACAATACAACAACATTAAATTTGTAGACCTAGAATTTGACGCACCACATTCACACGTTATACGTAATTTGCCTGAATGCCGCGGATTCGCCGGTTTACCATTTACTGTCTATTTTAAAAATGGTAAGGTTGTTAAAGCAACTAGCAGTATTCAAGATATGGAACAAGTAACATCCATTTTAAATGAACAGTTTAAGTAATTAATGTAGACGATAATTTTATGAGTAATTTGAATTATGATGTAATTGTAATTGGCGGCGGTGCAGCCGGATTAACGGCAGGTATTTATTTGTCACGTGCAAAAGTTAAAACTTTGATCCTCAATGAAGGAACAATCGGAGGTCAAATGGTACTTACGCATGAGATTGCAAATTATCCGGGTGTTGAAAATATAAGTGGCTATGAGTTATCTAATATTATGAAGAAGCAAGCAAAAACTTTCGGTTGTGAAATTAAAGCGAATCTTCGTATAACCGGAATGCAATTAGATGGAGAAATTAAAACAGTTGAAGTCAATTCAAAAGACGTGTACACTGCAAATGCCGTGATTATTGCAACCGGAGGAAAATCAAGAACTCTTGGAGTTCCGGGAGAGGATGATTTTAAAGGTAAAGGTATTTCTTATTGTGCAACATGCGATGGTGATTTCTTTCAAGATAAAGAAATTATTGTTGTTGGCGGCGGGAATTCAGCCCTTGAAGAAGCTGTTTCATTAACAAAATATGCTTCTAAGGTAACAATTGTTCATCAATTCGACCATTTCCAAGCATTTGAACATGCGATTAATGATGCAAAGAATAACCCCAAAATAGACTTCATTCTTGAATCAACTATCACACAATTTTATGGTGACGAAAAACTTAATAAGGTTGATATTAAAAACTTGAGGACAGGTGAAATTTCTCAAAGACAAATTGATGGTGTTTTTATATTTATCGGGTATGTTCCAAATACCGAAAAATTCAAAGAATTGGTTGAACTTAATAATTATGGCGAGATTATTGTTAATCAAAAATATGAAACAAATCTGAGTGGAGTTTTTGCTGCCGGTGATTCTATTCAGAAACGATACCGCCAAATTACTACAGCAGTTGCTGATGGAACGATTGCAGCTCTCAACGCAATTGATTATGTAAGCATTCTAAAAAAAGAACTGACCGAAGTATAGTATTTCTAGGTTAGTTATTTCACTGCGGACAATCAAGAATTTGGTTGTCCGCTTTTATTTTAAAATATAAGGAACTAAGGTCGTTACTCAATTATTGAGGAAATTAACGTTCCCCTAAATTTCATAAAAAATTTAATTATTCTTGCATTTTAATACGTGTATAAATAACTTAACCACCATTCTATCCAATCTTACGGGCAAACATTTTTTTGATTATTAAGTAAGGAGTTCTTCAATTATGGAAAAAAGAATTTACTTCCAATTTTTTATTCTTCTTTTTCTCTTTACCACATCTCTACAATCACAAGTATTCCAATGGGAATGGCAAAATCCTAAACCCTCCGGTGCCGATCATAATGATGCAATAATTCTCACACCATCAAAGTTTTTACTCTTTGGGAATGGGGGTTCTGTACTGATATCTGAGGATGCCGGAGCTACATGGGCAAGACAAAACATTGACACATCATATCGTGATATTTATGCGGTTAGCTTTGTGGATCAGCAAATAGGATATGTTAGTGGAACGGGCGGACTTATAATGAAAACAACTAATGGAGGGATTAATTGGCAATTCCTCAACTCAGGTGTTACAACTACACTTTGGGATATTGAATTCATTGATGCGAATAAAGGATTTGCAGTCGGAGCTTCAGGTAATATACTCTCAACAATAAATGGTGGAGATACTTGGACTATAAGTACCATTGGAAC
This sequence comes from Ignavibacteriales bacterium, assembly GCA_020061995.1. The sequence continues at coordinate 4,422 of JAGUXE010000236.1, forward strand.
TACAACTATTTATAAGTTACATTTCATTAATGACACTTTGGGATATATGGGGTCTGCTTCAGCTACGACCGGCAGATTATTTAAAACCACAGACGGCGGTGCCACCTGGGTTAATATCTCTGCAAACATTACAGGACTTGATGGAACTGTTAGAGGAATTGATTTTACTGATAGTAATACAGGTTTTATCTCAAATAGCACAGGAAAAATTTACAAAACCACTGATGGTGGGACAACAGGAGCTGTTGTATACAATATTGGATCAACCACCGTTTCTATTTATGAGATAAAATTTATCGATCCTTTAAAAGGGATAGCTATTACATCTGCAGGAAGAGTAATCACCACATCAGATGGGGGAACAACATGGAATCTTATTCAAACCGATGCAACTAAAAATTTGTATGGTTTAGGAATTCTTCCTACACCATCTGAAGCAAGTGCAAGTATAATTGCAGGTGGAGATGCCGGTACGATAGTAAAAAGTTTTAATGGTGGAACTACTTGGGAGTTGGGTCATCAAGCTGCTTCCCAACAGCAATTGCAACGTGCTTCGTTCCCTTCAGAAAATGTAGGTTATGTCGTTGGGGGTAGTATTACAACAGGAAATTCTTTCGGCGATGTTTTGAAGACCACAAACGCCGGTGAAACATGGACAAAATTGCCATTTCAAACGGATACAAGAATATATTCAGTCTTTTTTATTAATGAAAACCTTGGGTATATCGGTTCAGTCGGACCAACAGGAGTTTACAAAACGACTGATGGTGGGCTAAACTGGACTTCATTAAATACGGGTACTGGTGTTGCAAGCAGTATTATTTATGATATTGATTTCGTCGATGAGAATAAAGGCTTTGCAATTTATTCTAGCGGTCAAGTTGCCAGAACCACTGATGGAGGAACAAGTTGGACTGCCATTTCAGCAGGTTGGACGGGGGCAGCAATATATGATATGTTTATTGTTAATCAGAATGTTATGTATTTGTGCGGACCCGGGGGGAGAATTAGTCGTTCTATAGATGGTGGGTCTTCTTTTGTCCAATTGACATCATTAGGAACTACAACTCTATATTCGCTTCACTTTTTTAGTCCAACATCAGGCTATATTGCAGCAAGTGGAGGAAAAATATTTAAAACCACAGATGGACTATCTTTTAGTGAAATACCTTCCCCTATTCTTACTACTTTATACACAATCCGTTTTGTAAATGAAACACTCGGCTGGTTTGGGGCTTCAGGAGGAGATGTCTATTATACTGAAGATGGCGGAACTATCTGGACTAAATCAAACATCTCACTCGGAACTTCTCAATCAACAAGAGATATACAATTTTCAGGAAACAGAATGTTTGTAATCGGTACCGACGGTATGATTATCCGAGGGTATTATGATGTAAACATTCCGGTTGAATTGACTTCTTTCAATGCAGATATCGTTGGAACCAATGTTGCACTCAATTGGACAACTGCTTCTGAAGTAAACAATTCCGGTTTTTCGATAGAAAGGAAAACAGAATTAAATGATTTTGTACCACTTTCTTTCATCAAAGGAAACGGAACAGTAACCGGTATAAGCAATTATTCGTTTATTGATGATTCACCTGTTAATGGAATTTCTTATTATCGATTAAAGCAAATTGATTTTGATGGTTCATTCGAGTTCTCAAAAGAGATTCAAATTGATTTTTCAGGTGATTTAACTTTTAATCTTGGGCAAAACTATCCAAATCCCTTCAATCCGACGACTAATATTAAATACACGATTCCTTCAACGCAGAACGTTTCTTTAAAGGTATTTGATATTCTGGGTAATGAAGTTGCCACATTAATCAACGAACAACAAATTGCGGGTTCATATACTGTTGTGTTTGATACAAGGAATTTAAGTGACAATGGAAAGTCTCTATCAAGCGGAATTTATTTTTATCAATTAAGATCGGGCGAACTTACCTCAGTAAAAAAACTTATACTAATTAAATAGTTTTACTTGGTATAAAATAGATTCAATTAATTTGATATAAAACCCTGCTGCTGCAGGGTTTTATATTATTTCTTATCCCAATTAAATATTTGCAGCGTCTATCTAACAAGAAACTAAAAAACTATTCTCCTGCAGCTTCAGCAATTTCAGATGAGACTAAAATTCTACCGCAATATTCGCAATTAAATAATTTATTATTTCTTCTAATCTCTAATTGACGCTGTGAAGGGACAATGTTCTGACATCCCGAGCAAGCCGAGCGTTTTATTGTCACGACTCCTTTTCCTTTTTTAGCTTTTCGGATTCTCATGTAAGCAGAGTAGTCGCCTTTTTTAACTACTTCTTCTACTTTTTTTCTCTCTTCACGAAGTTTTGATTCTTCTTTTTCATGAGTCTTCACAATTTGGTCAAGGTCGGATTTCTTCTCATCTAAATCTTTTTGAAGTTCATTAAGGAGCGGAGTTACTTCTTCAATTTCAACTGTCAACTTTTTACTTAGATCTGCGAGGGCATCATTTTCCATCGTAAGACGTTTTACAACTTCATCAGAATGATCAATTTCTTTTGTGAGAGCATCATATTCTTTATTATTTCTCACTGAAAAAAGTTGAGCTTTAAATCTCTTTTGATTTTCTAAGATACGCTCTATCTCTTTTTCGTTTTTATCCCGTTTATCAACCGATTCATTTTGCTCACTCTCTTTTTCGGAAATTGTACGTGCTATATCGTTCATCCGGTTTTCTAAATTTTGAACAGCGATTGGAAGGTCACCACGCATTTCTTCTAAATCGTCAAGTTGATCATCAATAAGTTGTAGTTTATAGAGTGATGTTAATCTATTTATCAATTTAAGGACTCCTTGTTTGTTTTTAAATATTCTATTGGGTTGGTATTCTTTTCTGACACCAGCACTTTTGAGTTTGACTGATGTGATAAAAGAAAACTATCAATTCTATTTTTTACTTCTTCTAAAATTGGGACTTCTGTTTCATAGTGCCCCGCATCAATAAGACAAATTTTACCCTCAGCATCCTGGAAAGTATGATATTTTACATCTGCAGTAATGAATGCATCTGCATTTTGACTAATTGCGGTCGAGAGTAAATCACTCCCAGAGCCCCCACAAACCGCAACTTTATTAATTTTTTTCCCTGAACCTCTGGTAAATCTTAAATTGGAAAGAGATAGGTCATTTGCTAACTTATCTAGAAATTCCCTTTCCGGCATCTCTTGATCGAGTATACCTATGGCGCCTGCGCCATATTGAAAGTTTGGATTATCAATTTCATAAACTTCAAATGCAGGTTCTTCGTACGGATGAGTTTCTTTAATCGTTTTAATTGCGTTGTTGATATTCCATTCGTCAAAAATTACTTCTAAACGAATTTCGTCAACAATTTCAAAATTTTCCGCTTTACCAATAAAAGGTTTTGTTTCTTCGCTTCCACGAAAAGTTCCTTTAATGTTTATGCGGTTGCTGCATTTATCATAATTTCCAATAACACCACCACCAACACTAAATAAGGCTTCAGCAACAAGTTCAACCGATTGAACAGGGACATAAACTATAATTTTTTTCCGTTTAGTTGTAGAAGGGGAGAGGAATTTTATTTCAGATAAACCGATTTTTTTTGCTAATTGAAAACTGACACCGTCTTTTGTAAAATCAAGATTTGTGTGGTATGATAAGACCGTAATGTCATTTTTAATTATTTTTTCGATTATTTGAGATTTGGAGTCATTATCTAAGTTGATTTTTTTTAAAGGAAAAAAGAGAAGTGGGTGGTGAGAAATGATTAGGTTGCAATTTTTGGTAAGGGCTTCATCGACAATTTCAGCGGTTATGTCAAGAGTTAAAAGTATGTTTTTTAGTTCTCTTTCTAATTTACCTGCCTGAAGTCCGACATTGTCCTTGTTCCAAGCGGCACCGAGTGGCGCCCATTCCTCAAGATGTTTTGATATAAGTTTACAATCCATAACAAAAAAAATGCACTTCTTTAATTCTTAGAAGTGCACTTTTGAAATTTTATTTCCTATTCTTTTGTGATAATTTTTTTGCACTGAGCCTATTTTTTACGAACCGTGTTCTATATTCATTTTTCATGTTGTTAAAATAAACTATTGAGATATAATTATCAACAATTAAGCCAATTTTTTTTATAGAATCGGTTCTATCCATATTCCATCTTCTTTAATTAGTTCTATTAACTCATCCACTGCATTTTCTGTTTCAATATTTCTTCTAACAATATCTTTACTGCGGTAAAGTGTGATTTTCCCGGGACCTGAACCAACATATCCATAGTCCGCATCAGCCATTTCACCGGGACCATTAACAATACAGCCCATTATTGCAATTTTTACTCCTTTAAGGTGCTCTGTTCTTTTTCTGATTTTATCGGTAGTTTCCATTAAGTCAAAAAGAGTTCTACCACAAGAAGGGCAAGCAATATATTCCGTCTTAGAAATTCGTACTCTTGACGCCTGAAGTATTCCGAAAGAAATTCTGTTTACATCTTTTAAAGAGTATTCGTCTGAATCAGCATGAATAAAAACCGCATCTCCAAAGCCATCGATAAGTAATGAGCCAACATCGGTTGCGGCTTGCAACATAAAATTTTCTAAACTGAGATTGGAGTAATTCCTTTTTATAACAACCGGATTTTTAATTTCATTAATAAGGAGTTCGAAAAAAATACGACGCTGTTCTGCCATTCCGTGAAGATTATCTGTTTCAATCATTAGGATTACTGATGCGTCATGTCTGATTAGATCAATATTTTCTAAATCTAAATCATCAATTGAACATTTAATAAAATTGAATATTGAAGCAGATTCAGCATTCGTTTTATACTCTTCAAAAGTGAAAAGAGGAAAACCAATTTCTTTTTTCTCTAGTTCCTTCCAAAAATCAAAATCATAAACTGCTCGAAGACCATTTGGAATATCAAACGTAATTTGATTTTTGCCAAGATAAATAAAATCGGAAGCCATATCATTCATCGACCATTTATCAGTTTTGGCATCATAAAAATAACCAATCCGTGCTAGATCGGAATATTGACTTACTCCCGATTTACTAAAATCAATAAAAACTCGTGGCACATTTGAGCCGCCAATACCAAGAGCTTCAAAAGATTCTCTCCTTTTATACTCGAAAGGATTTGTCGGATTTTCTACGATAGCTTTTATTTCTTTATGTGAACTTCTGTTTTGATATCGAGATGCGATTGCAATTGCAACCGGAGGTTCGAATTCGGGATCCTCAGTTAATGAAACTCGAATTGTATCTCCGATTCCATCTTCAAGTAGAGAACCAATTCCAATAGCTGACTTTATTCTACCGTCTTCACCGTCGCCTGCTTCTGTAACTCCGAGATGAAGCGGATAGTTCATCCCTTCTTCTTCCATTTTATGAATCAGAAGTCTGTAGGCCTGAACCATAACTTGAGTATTACTTGCCTTCATCGAAAGAACAATGTTGTGGTAATCCAAATCTTCACATATTCGTAAGAATTCTAATGCTGATTCAACCATTCCAAGCGGACTATCACCGTACCGACTCATAATTCTATCTGAAAGAGAACCGTGATTTGTTCCAATTCTCATTGCGGTTCCATATTCTTTACAGATTTTTACAAGAGGCGAAAACCTCTCTCTAATTCTTTCAATCTCAGCTTCATATTGTGAATCAGTATATTCTAGGACTTCAAATTTTTTTTTATCAACATAATTCCCTGGATTAACTCGAACTTTTTCAACTATTCGTGCTGCAAGTTCTGCTGCATTAGGAGTGAAATGAATATCGGCAATCAACGGGGCATTGTACCCTCTTTTACGAAGTTCATTTTTTATTTCTTGTAGGTTCTTTGCTTCATTGATGCTTGGTGCTGTTATTCGAATATATTCGCTACCAGCCTCAATCATTCGGATTGATTGTTCAACAGTCGATATTGTATTCATTGTATCTGTTGTAGTCATCGACTGTATGCGAATCGGGTTATTTCCGCCTAACGGAATATCACCGATTTTAACTTCTCTTGTTTTATATCGTTTATAAGCTGTTAAACTTTCGCAATAACTTTTTATTTTTTTTATTTCGTTTTTCATAGAATTCTAAGTTATAAATATTGATTTATTTCAGAGTCAATTTCCATCACAAAATCCAAACTGAAATTTGCTGAAGCAGCTGTAATTATTCTTTTTTCGGATACAACCGGTTTATCAGTAAACTCAATTCCTAACCTAATAAGTTCCATTTTGTTTTCCGGAAAACAAGTCGATTGAATTCCATTCAAAATCCCACTTTTTGCCAAAACAACCGGAGCAGAACAGATTGCAGCAATAATTTTCTTCTTTTTGAAAAACTTTTGAGCGGCTTTATGAAGATTATCATCGTTCCAATAGTTTTTTATTCCGCTTCCCCCAATGATGATTAATGCGGAAAAATTATTCTCATTAATATTGAAAAATTGCACATCATTTCTAACTTTTGAACCATGAGTTCCAACACAATACGATGCTGCATCAGATGAGATAAAAATCTTGTATTCTTTCTTTTCAAGATAAGCTCGTACCGTAAAATATTCTTCCTCGTTGAAGTATATTTTAGGTAGAAAAATAAGGATGCTTTTTTTGATAAGTTGATTTGTAATTTTATAAACCTTTTGAATTTCGATTCAAATATAGTGAATGATGCATAAACGGAAAAGGGATAGAAAAATCAATTCTTCCTTACAATCAATTGTTTTGATTATCTTTGTACGTTTTCAAATTATTAAACTTAGAATTAAATGAGAATCCCCGAACAAAAAGTAGAAGAAATATTACATTCGGCAGATATAGTCGATATGATAGGGCAGCATGTTCAATTGCGGAAGCGTGGAAAGAACTATGTGGGTCTGTGCCCATTTCATAACGAAAAAACTCCTTCGTTTACTGTAAATCCGGATAAGCAAATCTTCTATTGTTTTGGCTGTCAAGAAGGGGGAAATGTTTACAAATTCTTAATGAATTATAAAAAAATCTCCTATGTTGAAGCAATTCAGGAAGTCGCTGCCGATCTTGGTATTACTATCGATTATGAAGATAATAGGAGTGGAGCATTATCTGAAACAGAAATTCTATATGAAATTAATGAAGAGGCTGCAAGATTTTTTTCAAATAATTTATTAAAAAGTGCTGAAGGGGAAAGAGCAAAAAATTATTTTGATTCTCGTAAAATAAAAATTGCAACAATTCGCTCATTCGGATTGGGTTATGCACTAACAAAGCGCGATGCTTTAGTCGATTATTTTGTCACTAAGAAAATTGACATTAATAAAGCAATTGAACTAGGTTTAATCGGAAGAAGTGAAAAAGGAGCTCTCTATGATAGGTTTTATAACCGATTAATTTTTCCAATTTTTTCTCCAAATGGAAGAGTAATTGCTTTTGCCGGCAGAGTTTTTGAAACTTCTGACAATATGGCGAAGTATCTCAATTCTCCCGAATCTAAAGTTTATTTCAAAGGGAGAATTTTATATGGATTGTCACATTCAAAAGAAGAAATACGAAAGTTAAATTCTGCCATTCTTGTTGAAGGTTACATGGATTTAATTTCACTTCATCAGTATGGTATAAAAAATGTAGTTGCCGTTTCGGGAACTTCATTAACTGATGATCAAGTTCAATTGCTTTCGCGTTATACTAAAAATGTTGTACTCTTATTTGATGCTGATAATGCAGGGGTTAAAGCTTCAATGAGAAGCATTGAAATTTTGCTCAAACAAGATATGAATATTAAAATTGCATCTCTTCCTCCCGGGGAAGATCCCGATTCCTTTGTGCAAAAATTTGGAAAGGATGAGTTTGTTAATCAAATTGGTCGTGCACAAAATTTTATGGAATTCCAATTTTCAATTTATGAAGCACAAGGAAAATTTGCTGATCCGGTAACATCAACCGATACCATTCGCGAATTAATTAAGCCAATCGGTTTGATAGCCGATGAGCTTAAAAGAAGTATGTTGATAAAATCACTTGCTGAAAAATTTAATTTGCGTGAAAAACTACTTGAAACAGAGACTGAAAAGATCCTAAAGAAAATTGAAATAGAAGCTAAGCGAATAAATACAGCACCCCAAACAAAAGCAGCATTGGAATTGATCGAGCAAGATGTTTCTAAAAGGGAAAAAGAATTAAAACCTGTAATAAGAGTTGAAAAAGAACTAATCCAATTTTTATTAGATGGCAATGCAAAAGTTATTGATTATATTTTCAGTGAAATTGAGCCGGATGATTTTTATTTGCTGGAACATCATAAAATAACTGCTCTTATTTATGATATTTATAAAGAAGAGAATTATTTTAATGTAAACTCACTTCTTTCTAGAATTGAAGAAGAAAACCTTCAAAAATATTGTTTGGAGTTAAGCATTGAAAAGTATCGTGTAAGCGATAAATGGGATATTAAACACGTTGTCGAAAAAGATAAAAACTCTTTGAAACATTTAAATGATGTAATTAAGAAGTTTAAACTTTATCCCCTTGAACAAAGGATGAGGGAAGTATTGGCCGAGATGAAACAGACTTCAGATGAAAAAAGACAACTTGACTTGATGAAAGAGAATTCTGAACTTGCGCAAGAGAAAAAATTAATTGAACAAAAATATTCATAACAATTGATAAATATGGAATTTAGACAAGCAAAAACCGGCAAATTGATGATAGATATTTTACCTGACAAGTGTGACTTCTGCGGATGCTGTGTTGGAGTTTGTCCAGAAGATGCAATCGAGTTGAAAGAAGCCGCTATAACTATAATAGATGCTCTTTGTACTAACTGTTCAAAATGTATTTGGAGCTGCCCAATAGAAGTGATAAAATTTAAGAAGGATGGTGTTCCCTTTAAATAGTATATGGGAAAACAACTATTCCTTCTTCAAAACTAACAACTGATATTTCCACAATTTTTTTCTGTAAGCAGCAAATTGAGATAATCCGGTTTTGTAATGAACTCTTGAAAAATAACTTGCCTTTTTTACAAATACATTGTAAAAGAAAGTCCCAAACATTCCAAGGAAAGCTGCTATAAAGAAACGGATTACAGATGGGTAGACTTCTTTAGTTACATCTTGTTCCCTTTCAAGCACTAATCCGAACGTTTTGGCTTCTTTTACTAACTCTTCCGAACTCACAACATCAGTTACCGCCCAACCGTTGAACATCAACTGCATTAATTTGTTTTGTGAGAAAGGATAATCGTATGATTTAAAGCAATCTGCAATAACAATTTTTCCTCCCGGCTTTAAAACTCTTTTTGCTTCTTTAAGGAAATCAGCTTTGTTGACTGCTGTTTGCATACTTTCAATAGCCCATACAAAGTCAAACGCATTATCTTCAAATGTTGTTAAGGTATAATCCATGGCTTTAAATGAAACGAGATTAGATACATCATTTCTTTTTGCAAATTCTGTTGCTGTTGCCACTTGCTTCTCACTTAATGTAATTCCGGTTACATTACAGCCAATATTCTTTGCTAAATAGATCGCAGATCCACCAACACCGCATCCGGCATCAAGTACAATATCGGTTGATTTTATATTCCCAATTTCTGCCAGAAGTTTATTTGTGTTTAATATTGCTTCCTTTAAACTCTTAATTTCCCTACTCCAAATCCCGTAGTGCAAACCAAGCGCTTCTTCAAATTTCCAAAACATTCTATAATGGATTTCAGTTTGGTCATAATAATTCGCAACATCTTTTGGTGTAAAAGTTTTCATTTTCATCTTTTGATTAATAATTGAGATGGTTCTTGAACATTTAAAATTAAATAATAATTAGGTTAAGTAAAAGCGAATGGAAAAGAAGTTGAAAATTTTTATCTTTACTCCAAACAAATAAAGAAAAATTAATTTGAAAAATAGTTATGATGTGATAGTTGTTGGTGCTGGTCCTGCAGGTTCAATCGCTGCAAGAAGTGCTGCTGAAAAGGGAATTTCTGTACTGCTTCTCGAAAAAGATAGAGATGTAGGATATCCAGTCCGCTGTGGAGAAGCCGTAGCTAAAGCCGGTATCGAAGAATTTATCACAGCGGATGAAAAATGGATTGCTGCTAAGGTTAATAAATTTTCATTCATTGCTCCAAATGAATCTGAAGTTACGGTCCAACTTAGTGATGTTGCATTCGTTTTGGAACGACGATTATTTGATTATGAACTCGCTCGGACGGCTGCAGATGCGGGCGTTGAGATTTTGACACGAGCCTATGTAAACGGTTTAATAATTGAAGATGGCAATGTTTGCGGTGTAAAGTTTGAATTTCATGGCGAGCAAAAAGAAGTGCGCGCAAAAATTGTAATTGCCGCTGATGGTGTTGAATCACGTGTCGGGCGTTGGGCTGGAATCGAGACACATGTTGATTTCCGAGAGATGGAAAGTGCAGTTCAAGTCACTGCTGCAAACATCCCTATTAATCAAGATACATTATATTTTTATTTCGGAATTGATGTTGCCCCATCGGGGTATCTCTGGATTTTTCCAAAAGGAAATAACAAAGCCAATATAGGAATTGGTGTAAGCGGTTCTATCGGAAAAAAGAAATCGGCTTTATCTTATCTTAATAATTTTATGGAAAAACATTATCCTGATGCGCCGGTATTAACAAGAATTGCGGGGGGTGTTCCATGTGGTCTTACTTTAGATAAAATTTCTGCACCGGGAATCATGCTTGTCGGTGATGCTGCTCGTCAAGTCAATCCGCTTAGTGGTGGCGGTATTGCGAGCGGAATGATCGGTGGCAGCATCGCAGGAAGAATTGCAAGCGAATCAATAAAAATGAAAAAGCCGGAACACATATTGTCTTACGATAAAGCATGGCACGACAGACTTGGCAAACGGCACGAAATATTCAATAGGATTAAAAATGGTATTTATAATTTCCCCGACGAAAAGTTTAATTCAATTGCTAATTCGTTCTTAAAAGTCCCTGAAGAAAAAAGGGGGCTTGGAAATCTATTTGTGACGGCACTAATTAATCAACCATCATTATTGGTAGACGTCGCAAAGGTTTTTCTTGTGAAGTAGAGGTAGTTGAAATTTTATAAATTAGTTTAAAAATATGAAGGTCGGAAGTTCAATAATTCTCCGACCTTTTTAAATATTTTTACGATATTTTGATGAATCTTACTCCTAAGCAGGTATAACCTCAATTGCAGAATTAACATCTTTTTTTAGTAAACTTTCAATAGCAGTTAATGTCCCGCGTATTGATGTCGGACAACTCCCACAAGCCCCTTGGTATCTAATCTTAAGTGTATAACCTTCTAATCCAAGGACTTCTAATCCACCGCCATCGTAAGCTAATGCCGGTCTAACCTTTTGATTTAGTATTTCATTAATTTTCCTGTAAAGTTCGGTAGCATCTTCATCCAGGCCTTTTGGTTCTTGCTCTGTAGGGATTGTAGCAACATCAAATGATTTTAATAAATTTACAAGTGGACGTTGTATTTGTCCCCATTGTGATTCTTTTGTTTTCTCGACAGTTATAAATTTATCCATATAAAAAACCGAAACAACACCTTCCAAATCAAAAATTAATTTTGCCAGCGGATCAGAGTTCGCTTCATCTTTATTTTGAAATTGTCGTGTTTCGTATTTTAATATTTTTTCATTAAGAATAAATTTTAATGCATGGGGATTTGGTGTTAATTCCACATCAATTACTTGAATCATTATTGTCTCCTAAATTTGCGTCAACAAACATAGCTAACAGAACAAATTTGGTCAAGGGAAAAAGTATTGGCAGCTCTTTCCCAAAAAAATAATTGACTTTATTATGCGGTGTGCTCTACTTCATTTTAATTTAGCATTAATGTTACTATTTTAAAGGTTCGAATCATGAGAATTAAATTATGTTAAAAATCTTTTTATTGTTTTTGTCCGTTTCAGTTTTTTCATTTAGTCAAAATCTAGAAACAATAGTCATCGGAACCGGATTTTATCCGCCATTTGCATTTAATAATGAAAAAGGTGAGTTAGATGGTTTTGATTATGAACTCGGCAATAAAATAACCGAAGAATTAGGTAAGAAATGTGAGTGGAAACAACTCCCCTTCAAATCTCTTTTTACTTCTTTAGATGAAGGCAAAATCGATATTATTATAGCCGCAATTCACATTACTGATGAACGTAAAAAGAAATATCTATTCAGCCTTCCATATGCAAACACCGGACTTGTTTTTATTATTTCGGAGGAGAGACGCAAAGAGTTTTATAGGATTGAAGATTTTCATTCAAAAAGAATAGCAGCAAAAGAAAAATCTACAGGGATGGATTTCGTTGTTAATAATAAAGAAAAATTTAAGTATGTGGTTGAACAATGTGCCGAAACAGATTTATGTTTTGAAGCATTAAGTAATTCAAGTGTTGATGCTATAGTCAGTGACTATCTCTCATCGAGATTATATCTAAAAAACAAATCTAAATTTGTTATTGCAACTCCGCCATTTAATTTATGCGGAATAGGAATTGTCGCGAAAAAAAAAGATACTCAACTCATTAAAACAATTAACGAAGTTATTTCGAAACTGCAAGAGAGCAATTATTTAAAGAACTTGTACATCAAATGGTTGTTATAATTTGAAATTTACAGTTAAATTCAGGTTAATGGTCTTTCTTGTAATGACTATAATTTTCGGAATCCTTTTCTTTGTGCAAGGACGTATTCATGACCAATCAATTAAAAAGGAGCTTGAAGATCGTGCTGCAACTGTAGCGAAAGTGTTAGCTTCCTCAGTTCAAAAGGCTTTTGTTGAAAATAAATTTGAAGAACTGAATCATTCAGTTGAAAACGTTGGTGATCAACAAGAAATAGCATTCATCGCAGTTTTTGATAATGTTGGAACACTGATTTCAATCTATCAGGACACCGTATTAATTCCCATTAATTATGAAGAATTTCTTTTTGAAAATGAAGATGTTATAGATATTAATATTTATGATAGGGAGTTAAGTAGTATAAAAGTTCCCATTATTGATGATGGACATTTTTGGGGAACCATTCACCTCATTTTTGATCAAACTTCAATTCATAGTCGACTTTATAGCTATAGAGTTTATAGTTTTATTCTACTCGGATTTGGAATTATTGCTGTAATCCTTGCTGCATGGTTTTTAACTCGATACATCAGCAAACCAATTGAAGAATTGCAAATTGGAACATTAAAAATTGCAGAGGGCAAATTTGATTATAAGTTGTCTATTAATCGAAATGATGAGATTGGACAATTAGCAGCGGCATTTAATAAAATGTCTCAATCTATTAATGATATGATTAATGAACTTTCAGAAAAGAATAAAGAGCTGAGTGATGCAACTTCGCGTTTAAGATGGTTAAGTCAAATTTCTTCGCAAATGGGTGAAGGGGTTATAGTCACCGACCTGGGAGGAATCATAACTTTTGTAAATAGCGCATGGTTAAAAATTCACGGATATACAAACAATGAATTTGTGGGGAAACACGTAAGTCTTTTCTTCAATGCTGAACAATTCGAACAACAATTGATTCCACTTATTGAAAAAGTAATAGATGAAGAACAATTTAGCGGTGAAATCGGACACTTAAAAGATGACGGAACAATTTTTCCGACTGAATCAACTGCAACTTTATTAAAAGATAGGGATGGAAAAAAAATCGGGATAATTCAGATTGCAATTGATATTACTCAAAGAAAAGAGAATGAGAAACAATTAATTGAACAACGTGAAATAGCAGAGGAGGCGAGTAGATTAAAGTCTTCCTTCCTTGCAAATATGAGTCACGAATTGAGAACTCCGATGTTTGGAATTTTGGGGTACTCCGAAATTCTTATGGAGACTGAAGTAGATCCAGATAAAAAAACAATGCTCCAAACCATCTTCCAGAGCGGAACACGACTTCTAGAAACTCTAAACTTGATACTTGATCTTTCGAAAATTGAAGCTGACAAAATCGAAATAAAATTTGATGAAGTTGATGTCGTCCGAACCATTAATGAAACAATAGTTCTATTTTCTAAAGCTGCCGAAAATAAGAAATTAACTCTAAGTTTTGAAACTGCCGTAGATTATCTTATTCTAAAAATTGATGAGAGATTATTACGTGAAGCATTAAATAACCTTGTTAATAACGCAATAAAATATACCCCAAGTGGATCTGTAAACGTTTTACTCGATGTCGAATCCCACTTCGCAGAAAAGTTCGCGGTAATTAAAGTAGTTGACACGGGTATTGGTATTGCCGAGGAAAGTAGAGCTTTGATATTTGAGGAATTCCGTCAGGTTAGTGAAGGATTTAACCGTAGTTTTGAAGGGGCAGGATTAGGGCTATCAATTACAAAAAAATTCATAGAAAAAATGAATGGGCAAATTTTTGTTGAGAGTGAATTGAATGTCGGCTCAACATTTGTCTTGCGATTCCCATTAAAGGAAGAAGCTACTAAAAAAGTATTTAAACAAATCCCGGTAACTGAAAAAGATTCAATAATAATAACTCCTCCTGCAGAAATTCAACCTTCCATTTTAGTTGTTGAAAATGATGAAATCAACCAGAGTATTATAACTTTGTATCTGAAAAATCGTTATACCGTAGATATAGTTTCAAGTGGTGAACAAGCACTTGAAGCAATTAAAAACAAACAATATTCAGTATTACTTATGGATATTAATCTCGGTAGAGGGATGAATGGACTTGAGGCAACTCAAATTATTCGCAAGCATTCTAATTATAAAGAGATACCGATTATTGCAGTTACGGCATTCGCTATGTCAGGAGACAGACAGGAATTTATATCAAAAGGATGCAGCCATTATATAGCAAAACCATTCGGGAAAGAAGAAATTTTACAACTATTACAAAAAGTAGTTAAACTGAATAATTGAAATGCGAACCGTAGTCCGCATTTCAATTTCAGCAAGAATTATCGTATCAGAATCATTTTCTTTGTCTGGACAAATTTACCACTTTGAAGTTTATAGAAATAAACACCACTTGATAAATACGAAGCATCAAAATCAACATTGTGTAGACCAGCATCTTTTTCTCCATCAACCAGAATTGCAACTTCATTTCCGAGTATATCATAAACTCTTAAAGAGACTTTCCCGCTGTTTTCCAATTGGTAATATATAATTGTATTCGGGTTAAAAGGATTAGGATAATTTTGTTTCAATTCGAATGTGAAATTATTAAGTCCTTCCTTAATGTCAGTTGGACTAGCGTTAATTTGGAAACTATATATTTGTCCGTCGGTTACCGCAAACGAATGATTGAAAACTGTAAGCATGTTAATACTTCCTGTTATGCTCGTTCCGGTAAGGTGGAAATGATATTCATTCCTAATCGATTCAGGAATTACAGCTAGAATTGTTTCCCAACTCAATATGGTTGTTCCCGCACTTTTAGACATCACTTTAAATGACCAACTTTTCCCCTCCAAAGGATTTGTAAATGGGGATTTAATATCGGAAGCAAATTTTGAAACAAAATTACTCCAGCCATGATTTTCAAAATAAGTCTCAACCGCATTTTGTGAAGGGGAAATAGGTGGTTTTGCCAAATCATATTTAACATCAAATCCATCAGTTGCATTTACATTCACACCGAAATTCAGAAGATTATCTGTCATTCCGTTCACCGAAGCAAGAATCGGAACTGACCAGTTATTTATCTCTAACTCACCATCATCTATAATGATTTTACTTGCCGGTAAGCCGCTTGTAGAGTCGTGATAGAATAGAGTGCTGATTCCACTTTTCAATGCTAATAACCAATATCCAGACCATTGAGACAATGTATCTTTTGTTGAATAAGAAGTGCCATTATACGTGTAATAATTATTTTGTATCCACCCGGAATCAACCGCTGATACTGCATTAACGGTGGAAGTCCCATCAGTAAAATAGACCAAAGATTTTAAGTAACTTCTGACGAAAGGAGTAGCAACCAAATTCCATCCTGCATTCAAAGATTTTGTTTGATTAGATGTTATTGCAGTTCCTGTTACATCGACCGTATCACTTGATTCGATTCCCAGCCAATAACCATTTCCGGCATTTATAGTCGTTGAGCTTTGATATCCTGCAGTGCTGCTATAGTTATACAAAAAGAATAAATCCAGATCATCACCAAAAACCACAGATGTTAAATTATTATCCGGTTGTATAGGAACGGATATTAAATTCCATCCACTTCCGAATATCCTTGACAGGGTGGCAGTGATTCCTGTTCCATTTAAGTCAATTGATAGAGTGTCAATATCATTACTCATAAATTTGAGAGTTGCTGTGTAAAGTTGGGAATTTACCGGACGAAATTTCACTACAACTGTTGCCGAATCATTTATGCTAACATTATACGAAGTTCCCGATGTGACAGAAAAAATATTATTCGATACTACTACATTTGATACAGCAAGAGTTGTATCGCCGGTATTATAAATCTTGAAACTTAGTGATGAATCATAATCAATTTTAACAGCACCAAATGCCAATGAGGAAACGCTCGCACTGATATTTGGGGTTAAGACATAACCTGTACCGGAAAGAGTAATCGATAGTGTATCTGCATCATTGCTTAATACTTTTAGCATACCCGAAAAAGATTGTGCCGATGAAGGAGAAAAATTTACATTAATTTGAGTTGAATCATTAAGACCAACATTAAATGGGGTAGATTTTGAAGATGTAAAAACGGCATTCGTGAATATTAGTTGAGTTACTGTTAATACTGTGTCACCTCTATTTGCAACATAGAATGAAATTGTTGAGTCGTTACCGACTTTGATATTTCCATAATTTAATGAAGTGGTAAACGATGAAATATTTGGAGTTAGTATTTCTCCTGCTCCACTAAGTGTGATGGAAAGAGTTGGAGTATCAGGGTCATTGCTGCTGATACTTATTGAACCGTTAAAAGTACCCGCGGCTCTTGGTGCAAATTTTATGGGGACATGCATCGTATCATTTTCAGAAAGACTTTTTGTTATAGGTCCATAATATGAGTAAAAATCTCCTGAAGCAGCAATATTTGAAATATCTAATGCTAATTGTCCGGAGTTCGTGAGTACCAAAGTTGCAGTAGAATCTTGATTAGTTTTTAGTGTCCCAAAATTTATTGAACTAGCGTTTGATGAAATATTAGGTTCAGATAAAGTCACTCCAATTATTAACTCGAAAACTTTAGCTCCCCCGGAACCCGAATTATAAACATAACTACTTGTTTTAATATTGTGGACGGAGTCCGTCGCTACATCTTTTATTTTAATATTATAATTTGATGGAACAAAATCGAAAAGGGAAGCTGATAATGTAACATCACTGTTTGTTTTATCTGTGTTGATCGTGAAATTCCATGTTTCAGTAGTTGCACTCAAATCAGTTAGTGCTCTGAAATCGCGAAGATAATTATTCCCAAGATTACTTGTCCATGATGCATGTGGGAAATAGATTTCAATAAAATCAGAAACAGGGGTTGGAGGTTTAGGAAGATCAATTCCCGCATCAAGACCGTTAGTAGCATTAGAAGCCATTCCTGCATAAGATACTGCTGATTTAGAGTTCACAGAAGCATTCAGCTTAACTAACCATGAGTAGTTATTTTTGTGATATGAACTATTTGGTTGAATGGAATCATAGAGATAGTAATAGTAATAAGATGAAATTGCACCACTTGGCTTATATCCATCGATTGAGGCATCAGAAGGATTAAAAGCATAGGACCATTCATTTCCATCAACTTTGTTAATAAAATAACTCACTACTTTAATATGCTTAGGGTTTCCCAATTTTGCTTTTTCAATTCTAATCTCAATATAGTTTGTCCCGTCATTATCCCAGACACTCATATCATGTGGCGTAATATTTATCCATGAAGTCCCATTAAAATATTTGAGAGTATCAGCACCAGATGTTGTCCTGATTTGGATAAGATAATCAGCTCTGAAAGGTAATTGCCAATTTTGAGTATTGAAACTGACAGCAGTTCTTGTCCCATTTCCATCATTTGGGTTGAGTTGTGGATCAGTATCAAGATAAAATAAGATTAACTTATCATTCGTGTGAGTTGATCCGACGTCAGCACCTGTATAACCTAAATAAATATAACTTTCATCCCATGTTACATATGAAGTATAACCGGTACTGCTTGTAGCAAATGCTTCCGGTGAAGTAAAATCGTTATTCCCATCAATGTTTATCGAATGATAGCTTTGTGGGAAAATAGTTGTACTTAAAACAAAGAAAAGAAATAGTCCTATAACAGTTCTCATAGCTCCCTCATAATGTAATTTAGTGACAAGATAAAAACTCTTTTTTTTGTAAAATCCAATTGTCGAAAAATATTTGTTGATTCAGTAAAACAGTGATTGTGAAATTAACTTTTTTATGATTTAAAATGAAAAAGAAGTGATTTACGAAATTGTTCAGACCAAATTATCACTACTGACAAATTTTAATCCGATTATTCCGATTACAATTAACAAAATAAATCCTAAACGTACGATGTCTTTCGATTCATTAAAAAGAACAATCCCTAGAATAGCAGTCCCGACTGCGCCGATACCAGTCCAGACCGCATAAGCAGTTCCGACGGGTAAAGATTTTAATGAATAAGCAAGTAATCCCATGCTAATTACCATACTAATAATCGTAAAAATTGAAGGAGTCAATTTTGAGAAACCTTCCGAATATTTTAACCCAATTGCCCAAGCAATCTCAAACAGCCCCGCAATTATTAGAATTATCCAATGCATAATTTATCCTTTAAGTAAGATATTGTTTTAAGAATTTCCCTGTCCATGAGTTTACATTAGCTGCTATTTCTTCAGGAAGTCCTGTTGCAACAACATTTCCCCCTTTATCTCCGGCATCAGGGCCAAGGTCAATTATATAATCGGCACATTTGATAACTTCCATATTATGCTCAATTACAACAACCGAATTGTTTTTTTCAATTAACATTTGAAAACATTTCAATAATTTAGAAATGTCAGCAAAATGAAGTCCCGTTGTCGGTTCATCAAAGATAAAAAGAGTATGTTTGTTATCTCGTACTTCATTAAGATAAGATGAGAGTTTAATTCTTTGAGCTTCACCTCCGGAAAGGGTGTTTGAAGGCTGACCTAATTTTATATACCCCAAACCGACATCAGAGAGAGTTTGAAGTAGTCGCTCAATCCTTTTATTCCCTGCAAAATATTCAATTGATTCGTCAACGGTCATATTTAAAACATCGATAATATTCTTACCATGAAAAGTTATTTCACGAACTTCCTTTTTAAAACGTGTTCCTTTACAATCTTCGCATTCGAGGAAAATGTCGGCAAGGAATTGCATTTCTACTTTGATAAACCCTTCGCCCTGGCATGTCTCACACCTTCCCCCTGGAACATTGAATGAAAAGTAACCCGGCTTATAACCTTTAGCTTTTGCCTGATGAGTCATCGCAAAGAGCTCGCGAATCAATTCGTATGCTTTGACATAACTAATTGGATTGGAGCGAGGACTTTTGCCGATAGGGGATTGATCCACAATCTCAATTCCATCTATGTATTGAACACCGATTATATCATCAAACTTTCCAATTTTGTTTGGATTCAATCCAATATATTTTGCAATTCCTCCATAAAGCACATCATGAACGAGAGTACTTTTCCCTGAACCACTGACTCCCGTAATAACAACAAATTTGTGAAGAGGAATATCTACATCAATATTTTTTAAATTGTTTTCATATGCACCTTTGATAGTTATCAGAGAAGTCTTTTCTGTATTTCTATTTACCGGAATTTTAATTTCAAGCTTACCTGAAAGGTATTGGCCGGTTAGTGAATTTTCATTCTTAATTATTTCTGCATAGGTCCCTTGAGCGGTAATTGTTCCACCGTGAATACCGGCATGAGGTCCCATATCGACAATAAAATCAGCCTCTCGTATCATTTCCGGATCATGCTCGACAACTAAAACTGAGTTCCCGATATCTCTTAAGTTTTTTAAAATATTTATCAACTTAATATTATCTCTCGGATGCAGTCCAATGCTTGGTTCATCAAGCACATATAGTGTTCCGACTAAAGAAGAACCTAAAGCTGTTGCCAAATTAATTCGTTGTGTTTCACCACCGGAAAGTGTAGAGCTTAATCTGTCAAGTGTAAGATAACTTAGCCCAACATCATTTAGGAAGGTCAATCTTTTAATCAATTCTTTAATAATTCTTTCAGCAACTTGAAGATCATAATTGGAAAATTTGAGTGATTTAAACCAATCAAGAGTTTGCTCAATTGGCATTTGTACTACCTCAACAATCGACTTTGAATCTATTTTCACTTGAAGTGCTTCTCTTCTTAGACGTGTTCCTTTGCAAGCGTTACAAGCAGTATACCCTCTGTATTTACTTAGCAAAATTCGATAATGCATTTTATAAGTTTTGCTTTCAAGGTCCTCAAAGTAATGATTTATTCCTTTGTATGAGCCAAAACCTTTTTTTACAAGGTTTACCTGTTCTTCACTTAACTCCCTAAATGGAGTATGAAGGGGGATGTTAAATTTTTGTGCATTCTTTACAAGTTCACGAATATAATGGCTGAATTTAGGAGTTCTGAAAGGGGCAATTGCTCCATCCATAATTGATAAATTTGGATTAGGAACAACCAAATTCATGTCTATTCCGATTACTTTACTGAAGCCTTGACAAACCGGACACGCTCCAAAGGGATTGTTAAAAGAAAAGAATCGTGGTTCAGGTTCTTCATAACGAATATTACAACATTCATAAAATTTGTTATAAGTGAAGACCTCATTTGAATCAGCATTGATAATTGCAATTCGGCTTTCCCCCTCTTTGAAAGCGATCTCAATCGTATCAGCAAGTTTTTCTCTAATCTTTCCTTTGCTGATTTTGAAGCGTTCGATTATTACATATATATCTTTTTTCGTTTTTGGAAGAGTATAGGATTCGTTAAGATCAATAAGTTTGTTTTTAATGAATAGCCTAAAGAAACCTCTCTTAATCAGAAGATCAATTTCATCTTTTATGCCTCGTCCTTCATGGTCATGAAGAGGAAAACCGAGATAACATTTTGCTCCATCATCAAATTTTTCGAGCGCTTCTGTAACAACACCGGTTGTAGCTTTCTTAACTTCCTTACCACAATTAATGCAGATAGTTTTTCCTATCCGTGCGAAAAGTAATCGTAAGTAATCATATACTTCAGTAGATGTCCCTACTGTTGATCGTGTATTCTTTGAGCCTGTTTTTTGTTCGATAGCTACTGCAGGGCTTATACCTGTTATTAAATCAACATCGGGTTTGTTTATGCGTTCTAGAAATTGTCTTGCGTAGGAGGAGAGGCTTTCCACATATCTACGCTGTCCTTCTGCATAAATTGTATCGAAGACTAGTGAGGATTTACCGCTGCCACTAACTCCGGTAAAAACAATTAGTTTATTTGCCGGAATTTGAAGATCAACGTTTTTAAGATTATGCTCACGTGCTCCTTTTACTGTAATTATTTTTTCTTTTACCGATTTTCTCAACTATTAAAACTTTCCTTTAAGAGATAAACATCTTTTCTGACAATTGGTTTCAAACACAACTCTAAAGTTAGTAAAAAAAGAGAGCAAGCCGTAAAAACTTTTTATCAGAACAGTCAAAATGTTAAAGCAAATTCAGTTACTTAATTATTCATCAGTCAGCTAACAAACTATTCCTTATATTGTCAACACATTTTTAAGAATATTTTAAACGCTTTTTTCTTTTAACTTCAAAACGGACAATTGATGATTTATCAATATCAAAACAATAATGTTTTTTTCGCTCAAGTACCCGGTCAAATGGAAAAATTTGCCGAGGAAGAAATTATATCATTAGGGGCGATAAACATAAAATTGGAATATCGGGGAATCTATTTCGAAGCTGACAAATTGTCACTTTACCGGATTAACTATCAGTCGAGATTGATATCGAGAGTTTTGGCTCCTTTGATAACATTCCCTTGCTACACCCCCGGTAGTTTACTCAAAACAGCAGAATCAATTGAATGGGATAAAATATTTTCTATTGACCAAACTTTTGCAATAACAGCATCCGTTTCCAAAAGTAAGATTACGAATTCCCTTTATGCGGCTCAAAGCTTAAAGGATGGAATCGCTGACTATTTCAGAAATAAATTGGGCAGACGACCGAATGTAAATGTGAGTAACCCGGATGTCAGATTTAATTTACACATCGAAAAAGATCAGGCGATTATTAGTATAGATACTTCCGGGGAATCGCTCCATAAAAGGGGATACAGACTTCTTGCAGGTGAAGCCCCCATGCAAGAAACGCTTGCAGCCGCAATTATTCGATTGAGTAATTGGGATGGTGAAAATACTTTATGGGATTGCATGTGCGGTTCGGGAACAATTTTGTGCGAAGCATTAATGCATTATTGCAGAATTCCGGCTCAGTATTTAAGAAGTAATTTCGGTTTTTTTTACATGCCCGATTTCGACAAAAATATTTGGTTGAAGCTAAAACAAGATGTAGATAAAAATATCCGTCCGCTTCCTAAGCGATTAATTAAAGGAAGTGACATTTCCCAGAGAATTATCGTTACAGCGAGAGAAAATCTTTCTAGGCTTCCTTTTTCAGAAAATGTTGAACTTTCCGGACAACCTTTTCAACATATAAATAAATTTGAGAATGGAACTCTAATTACAAATCCGCCGTACGGAATTCGTCTTGGCAAAATTGAGGATGTGCAACTGCTCTATAAAGATCTTGGTGATTTCATCAAAACAAATTGTAAAGGAACTACAGCCTTTATTTATACCGGTGATCCATCCTTGAGAAAACATATCGGGTTAAGAACTTCCAAACGTATTCCTCTTGTGAACGGAAAGTTAGAAGGGGTTTTAGTCCAAATAGATAGTTATGAAGGAAGCAAAAAAAGAAAATATAGAGATAACGAAACTGACCAAATTGAAGAATAAGGATTCTTACTTGAAATTAACTTGATTTATTATTAATTATAAATCACTGATTGTAAACGCTTTAGTAAATAAAATAGATTACGAGATTATTAAAAATGAAATTGCTACAAGTCATAATAGTTATAGTACTATTTACCACACAAAATTTTCCCCAATTTGGATTTAACTGGCAAAACCCGATGCCGCAGGGAAAAACTCTTAACTCAATTTTTCCGTTAACGGATCAACTTATTTACGCAGTCGGCAGTCGTGGCAATTTCATTAAATCACTTGACGGCGGATCAACATGGCAGATTACATCTCTAAATACAGATGTCGATTTTTATGATATTTATTTCCTTGATTCAAACACAGGATTTATTTGCGGCGAAACCGGTGTTATTTATAAAACAACGGACGGGGGTTCCAACTGGTTTTTGACGAATTCACCTCTAACTTCTACACTTTATTCGATGGATTTTGTAAGTGCTACTCAAGGCTTTGTTGCCGGGGCAAACGGAATAATTTTGCACACTACAAATTCCGGAAATGACTGGCATACAATCGCACTCCCAGAAATTTTTAGTTTATCGAAAATTAAATTTCTCAATCCTTCAACCGGTTTTGCTGTAGGTGAAAACGGCAAAGCTTATAAAACAACAGACGGTGGAGCTAATTGGAATTCACTTACAACAGGAATTAATGAAATATTATCTTCAATTGATTTTATTGATGAAAACAATGGGACTATTGTTGGAAAAAGCGGATTAATTCTTATTACTTCTGATGGTGGTTTAAACTGGGTGAAAAAGTCATTACCTGCAGACACGTGGTTGTTCTCTGTTGCCTACTTATCTGCTGCTAATATCTGGATAACCGGAAGTAATGGAACAATATTAAAGTCATCAGATAACGGTGAAACCTGGGAATATCATGTGAGTGGCGGGAATTTCTTACTGACTTCCATCAGAAAATCATCTTTAAATGATGCCTGGATTTGTGGTGAAAAAGGGATG
Source organism: Ignavibacteriales bacterium (assembly GCA_020061995.1). Next base: position 28,392 of record JAGUXE010000236.1, read on the forward strand.
ATGTTAAAAACATCTGATGGTGGAAATAACTGGAGTTTTCAGACTTCAGGTATATTTTCAAATTTTACAAATGCTGCATTCAGAAGTAAAACACTCGGTTATGTAGTGGGTGATAATGGTGTAATTCTAAAAACAAGTGATGGTGGGCTTAATTGGGTTCAACAAAACAGTGGAACTAACGAGAGATTGAATCAAGTTGTTTTTATGAAGCCGGATACTGCATTCATTGTTGGTAATAAAGGAGTCCTTCTTACTACTACCAACGGTGGTGAGGATTGGATAAAATTGTCTACCTCTCTTGGGGCACAAAGTGATTTTAATACCGTAGTATTTCAGACGCCGCTGATTGGAAGAGTTTTTGCAAATATGGGGCTTTCATTACGCACAACAGACGGTGGGTTAACCTGGACACAAGCTCCATTTGGTGTAAATAATGCGATTAGATCATCTGAATTTACAAGGGCATCTGTTGGTTTTTTAGCGGGAGATGGTGGCGTTTTTGTAAGGTTGAGAATGGGATCATTGGGAATGTTGATAATTGATGATTACTCACCCGGTCCGCAATATGACATGTCGCATGTACTTTTTATCGACCCAACTTATGGTTGGGTTGTTGGAAAATATGGAATTGTTATGCGTACGACAGATCAAGGGTGGACTTGGGATACAACTGCTTTTGTTCCGGTTAATAAATTAATGTCTGTAAGATTTAGTAATCCTGATACAGGATGGGTTGCAGGAAGTAATGGTAAAGTTTTCAAAACTACCGACGGTGGTTTTAACTGGAGAGAATTAAAAACCGGAATTTCGAACTATTTGAACTTCATTCATTTCTTACCGGATGGAGAAGGCTGGGTGTTTGGAGATAATGGAACAATTTTGCATACCACTACTGGTGGAGAAAACCCTTCCACAACATTGAGAGTTAAAGAAGAGAGTTTACCGGAAAGCTTTACAGTAAAACAAAATTATCCGAATCCATTTAATGCAAGCACAGTTATTGAATATAATTTGCAACAAGATGCTTACGTAAATATTAAGATATTCGATTTACTTGGAAGAGAAATAAAATCATTTGAACAAGGACTAAAGTCTAAAGGTTCATATCGATTAACCTTTAATGCAGAAGGATTCGCTTCAGGTGTCTATTTCTGTCGAGTTGAAATAAAACCGGAACAGTCGACCTCTTCTTTTGTTGATGTTAAGAAAATGATTTATCTAAGATAATATTTGTAATTATTTACATCGATTCAAATCGAAGCCAATTTACACGACTCTTTTCAGTATAGGGAGCACCGGCAGTAAAAATAACAATATCATTTGGATTCACATGTCTTGCTTCTAAAATCATTTTTTTTGCCATCTCGATGGCAACATTTTCTTTATTAATATCTTCCATAAATAACGAAGTTACCCCCCATTTTAAACATAAGCGATTCATTGTTTCGAAATGATCTGAAACAGCTATAATTCTAGCTTTAGGTCTGTATTTGGAAAGGCGTTGTGCAGTTCTTCCCTCATGTGTAAATACAACAATTGCAGTTGCGTTAACTTGCTTACTAATTTCAACGATAGCTTTATTCATTGAATCAAAAAGATTTTCCTCTACAGTTCGCGGAATCTCAAACTGGATTGGAACACATTGTTTGATATTCAATTCAGCTTTAAGGACAATATTATTCATTATTTCAACTGTGCGCAAAGGATATTTACCTACTGAAGTTTCACCACTCAACATTACTACATCTGTCCCATCCCACACCGCATTGGCAACATCAGATGCTTCAGCACGGGTTGGAATTGGATTGCTAATCATTGATTCAAGCATTTGAGTTGCGGTAATAACAAGTTTCCCTACTTCATTACATCTTTTTATAATGTGTTTTTGAACAATTGGCACATCTTCAGGCTCAAGTTCAACCCCAAGATCACCACGGGCAACCATTATTCCATCAGATTCTTTTAAGATTGCTTCAAAATTATCTATTGCTTCTTTTTTCTCAATCTTTGCAATTACGGGAATCTTTTTCCCTTTATTCTCCAGCCATTTTTTAATTTGAATAATGTCTTCAGGCTGCCTTACAAAAGAAAGTGCAATAAAATCAATTCTTTTGTCTATGGCAAATTCTAGATCGCTAAAATCTTTTTCGGTAACTGAAGGAGTTGATAATTTCATTCCGGGAAGATTCATTCCTTTTCTTGGTTTTAAAATCCCTCCATTCTCAATATCACAAATAACAGAATTATTGGTTTTCGCTTTTATTCTTAACCGGACGAGACCGTCATCAATTAAAATTTGTTCACCGATATTGGAATCTTCAACCAGCAGCTTATATGATGTTGAAACTCTTTTATTATCTCCTAAGAAATCATCAATAGAAATTTCTAATGTATCGCCTGAAAATATTTCAAATTGCGCCTCCATCAGATTCCCGATTCTTATTTTTGGACCTTGCAAATCAAGTAACACAGCAAGCGGTTCATCTTCTTCTCTACAAGCATCATTTATCTCATTGAATAGATTTGTATAAAAATTATAATCACCATGAGAAAAATTGAGTCTTACCCCATCAAGCCCCGCTTCCATCAACCGTTTTATCATTTCTTTTGTACTTGTCGCGGGTCCCAGTGTACAAAGAATTTTTGTCTTAGCAAATACTTTGCTGTAATCGATACTCATTATTTGTTTCCTCTGTTAGTTTCTTTTTTTGGGGGACTACTTTTATGTTTTGTTTTGTGTTTATCAAAATGATGTTTTACGCTTGCATACATTTTTTTTAGTTTTTCATATACAGTGTGATAAAGAGTTCCTGCCGGAAAATGTCCGTGACTGTTCTTTTCGCCGGCAACTACTCCGGTTAAAATTTGAATCCCTTCCTCAATCCTGCTAATTGGGTAAATATGAAAATTCCTATTTCTAACTTCTGCGATAACTTCTTCTTTAAGCATTAAATCTTTAACGTTCTGTATAGGAATAATTACTCCCTGTTTACCGTTTAAGCCTTTTAACTTACATGTATCAAAGAATCCTTCAATCTTTTCGTTCACACCACCAATAGGTTGAATATCGCCTTTCTGATTTATTGATCCGGTAACAGCAATAGATTGTTTAATTGGAACTCCGGATAATTGAGAAAGTAAAATGAAAATTTCTGCAGCAGAGGCACTATCTCCGTCAATCATTCCATAAGATTGTTCAAAAACTAAATTGGCTGAAAATGAAAGAGGAAAGTCTTGTCCGAATGTTTCTCGAAAGTAACCGGATATTATTAGTACACCTTTATTATAAGTGTTTCCACCCATGCCTGCTTCACGCTCAACGTTAATTATTGAACCATTTCCAAGAGCTACTGCCGCTGTAATCTTTGATGGTTTTCCGAATGCGAATAAATCATTTCCATAAACAGCAAGTCCGTTAATCTGTCCAACTTTTTCTCCATCGGTTTCAATAAGAAAGGATCCTTCTTTTATCATCTCAGACATTTTTTCTTCAGAAAGAGCATGACGTTCACGTGCATAAGCATAGGCGGTTTCAACATGTTGTTGTTTAACAATTTTTTCTGAACCTTGAAGTGCCCAGAAATTTGCTTCACGGGCTAAATCTGCAACCATAGAAAATCTGGCTGTTAACTTATCTTTTTGTCCTGCATAACGGGCTGCTAATTCGAGCAGAGAAGCTATTGCAGTTTTATCAAACTCAAGGAGGCTTTCTTCCTTGATCATACTTTTAATTACACGTGCATATTCAAGCATTACATCAGAAGTACGTGAAATCTCATGATCAAACTCAGCAAGTACTTTGAAAATCTTTTTGAAGTCATATTCATATTCAGATAAAACCGAATAGACAGTTGAACTTCCTATAAGAATTACTTTTGTTTCAACATCAATCGGTTCAGGTTTAAGAATGGAAGGGGAGAATTGGAAATAATTCATGGAATCTTGAATTTCCAGTTTTCGATGTGTTAAAACTCTTTTTAATGTGCGCCAAACACCGGGTTCTTCAAATACAGAGTTAACACTCAAAACCAAAAATCCACCATTTGCTTTTAATAGTGATCCGGCTTTAATTTTTGTGAAGTCAGCGTACCAACCCCCGCGCCCGTCATTAATTTTTTCGATAGTGCCAAATAAACTTGTGAAACTCGGTGAAATTTCTACAATAACAGGAGACTCTTTCTGATTAGAATTATCAAGTATTATATTAACTTCATACTCTTTAAAATAGTCAATTACAAAACCCTCACTTGTTGTATCCCCTTCGGGTTTTTGTCCCTTAAACGTTTGAAGATTCTCTAGAATACTCTCTTCAACTTGCGTTAAATATGTTAATATTTTTTGATTTGAATATTTTTCCGTAAAGCCTATCATCGCACCTGAAACTATTGCTTCAACCTCTTGTTGCTCAAGAGCCAGAGCTTCTTTATGCATATTTTGACTTAACTTCAATCCCTTTTTAAAGAGTTGCACTAACTCAGTTTGAAAGAGGGTATATTTCTTATAAATTTTCTTTGCTTCGGGTTTTGAAATATTTCCCTCGGTTACTAGTTTTTCTAATTCAGTAATTGGAGTCGGTTTTGATTTTATTACAGGAATAACCTCCGGTCGTGCAGTTTCACCAACTTGAATTTGTCCTAATGAAAAACCTTCCTGTGAAATTTTTACTTCAAAAGAAGTAACCAACTCCTGCTCTTTCACTGTATAGGCATCAAGTATCTTCCCCTTTTTCTTGAGATAATTTTCGCTTTCAAGAGCTTGCGGAATTTTGTCTTGTAAAAATCCAATAAAGCTACTCATTTCATCTCGAAAGGCTTTTGCTTCACCTGCAGGAAAAGTTAATAGAGTTGGATTATCTGTATCATGAAAATTATTCACATAAGCATAGTCATATAGTAGTGGGCGATTTGATGACATAGATTCAAGAATTTTTTTGACTGAAGAGGCTTTACCTGTTCCCGATAACCCCGATATATAGATATTATATCCCGGACTTCTAAGATTCACACCGAGTTTAATTGCCCGAATTGCACGATCTTGTCCAAGAATTCCTTCAATCGGTTCAAGTTCATCTGTCGATTTAAAATCAAATATATTAGGATTGCATTTCCATCGGAGGTTTTTCGGTTTTAATTCCGAAAATGTCGAAATAGTTTTCAGCGCCATTTTAATCCCACATTTTGTTGAAGAAGGAAATTATTTATTTAACATTTGCAACAGATAAAAACTCCATAGCGTCAAATAGCGACTATGTGTCTCTCTTCCCTGAATACGTCGATAGAATTAAAGTTAAACGGAAATTTTCTATCTTCTAAATAACTGTGCAGCAATTTAAAAGAAACTTAAAATCTACCACAGTAAAAATGACTAATTAAATAAATAACAGCAATAAAAAGATTTACATGTAAAAATTATGCTTTGTAATCTATTCCCCAAGCTTGACCGAGTACATTCACAAAAGCCTTTTCTTCAAATTGATAATTACCGTCAGACTGCGCTATCGCAACCAGATCGTCTAAGATGGACGTTTTTATTTCGACATCTTCAATTTCGTAATGAATGGCACTTGCAATTGTATTTACAACTTTAAGTCGCTCATCGGCGGTTTTGTTGTACCAATTTATTGCATCTTCAAGAAGATCATTAACTTCATTGGATGTAAACTCGGGTGCTCTGGAATGGATTTTTGATTTTATGGAATCCAATTCAGCTTGCTGCAAATCGGCATCAGTAAGATGTGCGAAAGCTAAGTAGAGATAACCAAGATTGTTTAAAAGTGCCCTCTTTTCATCGTTCATAATAAATTCCTTTACTGTTTGTTGAAATTCAAAAGAACTCTATTTGAATAATATTGATTTATTATTCATATTTCAATTATCTTCTTCAAATGTTTTATGAATATTCGAATAAAGATATTAAAGGTTTTTATTCGTATTTTAATGGAAATTAATTAGAGGTTCAAATGACTGTTCTGGAAGCACGTACTTACTTCCCATATCTAAAAAGTGGTAAGATTTATTTAAATCATGCTTCTATTAGTCCATTATCGAGTCTAGTTACTGACAGGGTAAAAGAATTTCTTCTTGAGAGAAGTGAAACTGATATTGAAAATATTCCCAAAGTTCAATATGTAACTGAATCAGTTAAAGCCAGACTTGCAAAATTAATTAACACATCTCCTGATCGCATTGCCTTTGTTGATAATACTTCCAACGGATTAAATATTATTGCACAGGGGCTATCATGGAAATCAGGTGACAAAATAATATTAAATGATATCGAATTCCCTTCAAATGTTTATCCTTTCTTAAATCTTAAATCACAAGGTGTTGAAATAGATTTTGTGAAATCAAAGGATGGAATTGTTTTAGCTGAAGATATAATAAAGAGGATAACACCAAAAACAAAATTGATTTCGATAAGCTCTGTTCAGTTTTTAAGTGGTTACAGAGCGGATCTAAAATTAATCGGGGAAGTTTGCAAACAAAAAAATATAATTTTTTGTGTAGATGCTATACAGGGGCTGGGAGCTGTTAATCTTAATTTTGAAGAATGTAATATCAGCTTTTTGGCATGTGGAGCTCAAAAATGGTTAATGGGAATGATGGGGCTGGCATTTATTGCGGTTTCTGAAGAATTACAAACCAAAATTGCCCCCAAATATGTCGGTTGGTTATCAGTTGAAAACCCATGGACTTTACTAAATTATGACCTTGAACTTAAAAAAAGTGCCGACGCTTTTCAAAACGGAACTATAAGCGTTGTTGGTGTAAATGCTCTTGATGCGGCTCTTGAGTTGTTTGACAAATTTGGTGTCGATAATGTTGAAGAGAGTGTTTTATCAAATTCATTATATTTTTTAAGACAATTAGAGACAATCGGCATTCACCCCCTTCTAGCAGGTTATGACTTCAAATATATATCAGGAATTGTCAGTTTCCGGTCAGAAAATGTCAAATCTATTTATAATGCATTAGCAGAAACAAATATAAACTGTTCACTTCGTGAAGGACTCATACGTTTTTCCCCCCACTTTTATAATACGTTTGAGGAGATTGATATCGTAATTAATCGCATAAAGTTGACTCTGTAATTTTTCTTTTCTGATTGTTCTGTTTTAGTAATAACTTTTGCAATTGGAGGATATTTTGGAAGTCTTTAAAATTTCAACAAATAGCATTTCGAACAAAAGCTTTTCGATTAAACTCTATTCAGTTTTAGCATTTACTATTATTAGTTTAATAATTGCTGCCCTACTTCTTTTCAATATGCAAAAAAAACATGCGAAAGAAGAGAAGTTCAGGGAACTTCTTTCGATCGCCAGTCTTAAGGAGAGGCAGATAATTCAATGGCGCAGTGAACGGATAGCGGATGGATTATTCTTTTATTCAAATCCTTTCTTCAGAGATTTGGTAGGAAAATATTCATCTCAAAAATCATCTGTTATGTTAAAAGACATAAGGAATTGGTTATTACCTTTATATAATAATCACGATTATCTCAATATTATTTTATTCGACGCAACCGGCAGAGAATTATTACGTATGAATCAGAAGGATTCATCACTTAATGATTCTGATATTTTGCGGATTGTAAATACATCTAAGAATGAGGAGGTAACTTTATCCAATTTAATTCGTGATGAAATATCAAATACAATTTTTATGGATAACGTTGTCCCACTACTCATCGAAAGAAATGGAAAGCAGATAAAAGTCGGAATATTACTTTTCAGAATTGATCCTGAAATGATTTTATTCCCACTTATTCAAACATGGCCGGTTCAAACAAAAACTGCAGAGACGATTTTGTTGAGGTTTGTAAACGATTCGCTATTGGTACTCAATGAACTTCGTCATAAAAAAGAAACAGCTCTCCAATTTATTGTAAAGACAGACGACCCAATGTCGATCTTTAATCAAAATATTCTTTCTGTTAAAGGTGTTATAGAAGGAAAAGATTATCGTAATGAAGAAGTTCTGGCTGGCATTTCCTCCATTGATGGAACACCATGGTATATAATCTCAAAAATAGATATAACTGAAAGTTATGCTATAGTTCAACAAAACGGAATTTACCTCGTAATAATTACCGGATTATTGATACTTGTTATTTCATCGGGGTTTTTCCTTTATATTAAAAATCAACAATCAATTTATTTCCGTGAAAAATATAATTTAGAATCTGAAAAGAAAGCGCTTATTCAGCATTACGGGTATCTTCATAAATATGCAAATGATATAATAATATTGAGTGATTATAACGGAAATATTATTGACGTTAATGATAAAGCGGTTTCAACATACCTCTATTCACAAGAAGAATTTTTAAAATTTACTTTAACTGATCTGCGCTCACCGAATGCACATGCCGAACCTATAATTAAACAAGTTATGAATAGTGAAGCCGGTCTGATTTTCGAAACAATTCATAAGAAAAAAGACGGAACTACTTTTTATGTTGAATTAAGTTCAAGGTTAATCCTTATCGAAGGTGTTCATTATATACAGGCAATAATAAGAGATGTAACTGAACGTAAAGAGGCAGAAAAGCAATTATTTAATGTTAATAACTATTTGACTACACTTATAGATTCTTCTCCGATTGCTATTTATGATATTGATGGAGAGGGGAGAATAAAATCAATTTGGAATAAAAGTGCTGAGAAAATTTTCGGTTGGAAAAAAGAAGAATTATTAGGGAAGAGACTTCCCAGTATTGAAGCAGATAATTGGAGTGAATTTGAAAAATTAAAAGTTCATGTGCAAACCGGTGAGGTTATCTCAAACATTGAAGTTGAACGAATACGAAAAAATGGTGAGAAATTCTTTATTAGTCTTTTCGTTGCTCCAATTTTTAACGAGACTAAACAAGTTGTAGGCGCGATAAGTATGGCTTCTGATATAACAAAAAAACGTGAAGCTGAAAAGGCGTTATCCGAAAGCGAAAAAAAATATCGCGATATTTTTCAAAATAGTCCTAATGCTATGTGGGTTTGTGATTTTGAGAACAACAATTTCCTTGAAGTCAATAACGCTGCAATTGAACGTTATGGTTATACTAAAGACGAATTTCTCAAGATGAAATTTGATGATATTATCATAGGGAGAGTAGACGAACAAAGTCATATTAGGGAGGATAATAAAATTTTACAAAAACATCGGACTAAGTCGAATGAATCGCTTAATGTTGAAGTTTATACACATTCAATTGACTACGAAGGAAAGAATGCTCAATTAGCATTAGTGCATGATGTAACTATTCAAAAACAGACTGAAGCCCAGTTACGCACTCTAACTTTGGAACTTGAAGAAAGAGTTAAGGAGAGAACTCTCCTACTGGAGGAAGCTAATAAAGAACTCGAATCATTCTCATATTCTATTTCACATGATTTGCGTGCCCCATTGAGGCATATAAATAGTTTTCTTGAGTTGGCTAAATTAAAACTTCCTGCAGATATGACAAGTGAAACATTAAATTATATTAACATAGTATCAGAAGCAGCTAATCGTATGTCAATGATGATTGATGAACTGCTTGATTTTTCGAGGAAAAATAAATCCGAAATCGTGAAGTCGGAATTCTCGATGAATGAAGTAGTTGAAAAAGTTTTACTTGAAATGAAACCGGATTTACAAAACAAAAATATTCAATTTGAGATTGCTCAATTACCAATAGTCTTTGCTGACTATAAAATGATTAAAACACTTACTTACAATTTAATTGAGAATGCAGTGAAATTTTCTTCAAAAAAAGAAACTCCGAAAATTGTAATAGGTACCAGGGAAGAAGATAAGAACGAGCATTTAATTTTCATTGCTGATAACGGTGTCGGGTTTAATCCGATTTATAAAGACAAACTTTTCGGTGTTTTTAAAAGATTACATAAAGCAGAGGAGTTTGAAGGTATCGGCATCGGTTTAGCAAATGTTCAAAGGATTATTACACGACACGGCGGAAGAGTCTGGGCTGAAAGTAAGTTAGGGGAGGGAGCGACTTTCTATTTTACTCTTCCGATTATTAACAAAGTAATTTAATGTCCTATTAATTAAATAGCTGCAAAAGCTTTAAGTGATTTTTCGTTCAATCTGAAAATACTCCACCCATCCATTGAAACAGCACCGATACTTTTGTAGAAATCGATAGCAGGAGTGTTCCAATCGAGAACTGTCCATTCCATCCGTCCGCAATTTTTCTCAATTGCTAACTTTGCAAGATGTTGCAATAATATTTTTCCAAATCCTTTTCCTCTATACTCCGGTTTTACAAATAAATCTTCGAGATAAAGCCCATTTCGACCCACGAATGTAGAAAAGTTGTAGAAATAGACTGCGTAAGCTATTGGCACTTCGTCGAGATAACCAAAAACGACTTCAGCTTTTGCTTCTTCACCAAACACAGATTCTATCAATATCTCTTCAGTAACAGTCAGTGTGTCTGATAACTTTTCGTATTCCGCAATCATTTTAATAAAATTAAGTATTAGCGGAACATCGTTGATTGTGGCTTTTCTAATCTCAAAATTTTCCATATATCCCTTAATAAAAAATCAGCACAGAAAATTCCATGCTGATGTAATAAAATTATTCTAAATAACTATTTATCCTCTGATGATGTTTAATAACTCTTTGGTTTTTTCTTTCATTAAATCTTCATCTAATCTGCTCTCAACATTTAATCGTAAAATCGGTTCAGTATTTGACATTCTTAAATTAAATCGCCAATCGCTGAATTCAATACTAACACCGTCTACATAGTCGATTATACCATCGCTGTAAAGCTTTTCTATTTCTTTAATCTTTCCGGCGGGGTCGGTAATTGTTGAATTAATTTCTCCTGAGCAAGGATAATTTTTCATCATTTGTCCTACTAATTCAGAAAGAGAAAGATTCTCTTCCGACATTAATTGAAGAACAAGTAAGAAGGGGATAACACCGCTGTCAGAGTAAGCATTGTCTCGGAAGTAGTGATGAGCAGACATCTCACCCCCGTAAATTGCATTTACTTCACGCATCTTTTCTTTTATAAAAGCATGACCACTCTTTGACTGAACAGTTTGCCCGTTTGCAGCATTTACAACTTCAATTGTATTCCATGTTAATCGTGGATCGTGTATAATTTTTTCTCCAGGGTTAGTTTTGAGAATTGATTTTGCAAGCAATCCAACTATATAATAACCCTCAATAAAATTTCCGTTTTCATCAAAGAAGAAACAACGGTCATAATCACCATCCCATGCAACCCCGAGATCAGCTTTGTGTTTTATAACTGCTTCAATTGTGGGGATCCGGCTTTCTTCAAGCATTGGATTAGGAACGCCGTTGGGGAATGAAGAATCGGGTTCAAAATAAACTTTGATCATATTGATTGGTAAAATTGATTCCAATCTGTTAAGAATTGGACCTATGCATCCGTTCCCGGCATTCACTACTACGTTAAGCGGTTTTACTTTTTTAACATCATAGAATTTATTAAGATTCGCAATAAAATCTTCAGTAATATCTAAATTAGAAACTTTTCCTTTATTAATACCTAGTGGCTCAAAGTCATTTTGAAGAATGAATTTTTCAATTGTATTCAAACCGGAATCATAACTAATCGGAACGGAATTTTTCTTAACGAATTTCATTCCGTTATATTCAGGTGGATTATGACTAGCAGTGATCATTATACCGCCGTCTGTATCAAGAAATGAAGTTGCAAAATAAATCATTTCTGTACCACATAAACCAATATCAATAACATCAACACCGCTATCAATAAAACCATTTGTTAGGGCTGTTGATATTGCTTCAGATGAGACACGGACATCATGCCCGATTACTACAGTTTTACATCCGGTTAATTTTTTAAAACCTTTTGCAATATTATAGGCCAAATCTTCATTTAATTCGAAAGGGACTTTCCCTCTTATGTCGTAAGCTTTAAAACAGGCTATCTTATCCATTTAATTTCCTTTTCTTTGAATAATAAAGATTACATTAGATGGTTCAAAAATATTACTGAATAAATACTATTCCAAATTATAAAATTTTACATTGGCAATTAGAAATCGAATGCAAGTCATTAATAATTTTTATTGAGAGAAAAATTTTTCATTGGATATTTTAGCTGTAAGAATGTATGTTTGTCATCAATGAAAATGGAGGAAAAATATCGCACGTATTGATACTACTAAAATGCATTTTACAAAATGTAATAATGTGAAATGCAACCACATATTTCTTATTGACCCCGAAGAAAAACCGGGAGATCTCGGGTTCCTTTGTCCCGAGTGCAGTTACAAAACTACAACATCACACGTTGTGCAATGTTCTAGTTGCCATACCGTTCTCAATTTTGTTCGTGCAGCAGTTCACGAAGAGAAAGTAGTTTTCACAATTGATAAATGTTCCCATTGTTACGGTACAATCGAAGATGAATGGGAAATAGAGCCAATCTATCAATCCGATTCTTATATTTGATTGTTTCTTAACAGCTCCTCAGAGAAATTAAAAATCCACCTTGCTTATTCGCCTGGTGGATTTTTTTTATCTTTTCGAATTTTGGCTTTTGACGGAGAGTAACCAAAACAAATTAGCTCTCAAAAAGATTTCCAACAATTAAAATAACCCGCTTATCCATTTCAACTTGAAACAATTATCCTAATGTTGTAAATTATCCCACTTTTTAATTAATTATCTATAAATTCAAGAGGGAACAATGAATCTTTTAAACCTCAATATGATCAAAAGAATAGCACTTGTTGCTATGGCAGTTTGGGTAGTCGGATGTTCTTCAACTTCTTATGTTGAAAATTATAAAACATCAAGTACAGCTGCGGTTAGTGCGGATTGGATTAAGCTCGATACGGTTAAGGCAGGGAAATTCGATACCGGTAAAATGTGGACTTTCGATTTTCCACCGAAAGATTATTTCAAAGAAGAATACAAATTTAATGCTACAGACGAATGGCTTGATAATGTGAGAATGTCGGCACTTCGTTTTGCTAATTATTGTTCAGCTTCTTTTGTTTCAGAAGATGGGTTGGTTATGACTAATCATCATTGCGGAAGACAAAGCATTACAGAAGTTAGTTCGGAAATGGAAGATCTCCCTAAAAACGGTTTCTTTGCAGAGAAACTCGAAGATGAAAGAAAAGTTGCAGGGCTTTTTGTCGATCAATTAGTTTCAATTAAAGATGTAACAAAAGAAATCCAGGCTGTTATTGATACTTGCAAAAATGATTCAGATAAACCGGCAGCTAAAGCTGCAAAAGCTAAAGAGCTTGAATCTAGTTTGAATAAAGAGACTGGTAATAAGGGAAGTGTAATTACCCTTTATAATGGTGGTCGTTATTCATTATACGAGTACAAAACTTATAAAGATGTAAGATTAGTTTTTGCTCCTGAAACTCAATTAGGATTTTTTGGCGGAGATCCTGATAATTTTACTTTTCCCCGTTATGCTTTGGATTTTACTTTCTTCCGTGTATATGATGATGAAGGAAAACCACTTAAAACCAAAAACTATTATAAATGGAGTCCTAACGGTGCTGCTCCAGGTGAACCTGTATTTGTCGTAGGAAACCCGGGCTCAACAAACAGATTGTTCACAGTAGCTCAACTTGAATATCAGAGAGATGTAAGTCATCCTGTTACACTAGCTATGCTAAACGGACTTGTTCATGTTTATGAAGAGTATCTTAATGAACATCCTGAAAAGAAATTTGAATTGCAGGACAATCTTTTCAGCTATGCAAATAGTCAAAAAGCTTATGGCGGAATTTTGGCCGGTTTGCGTGACCCATATTTAATGCAGAAAAAACGTGATTTTGAAAAGAATTTCAAAGCAGCAATTTTTGCAAAAGAAAATTTGAAAAATAACTATGGTCACTTGTGGGATAGAATTGCAGAGACAAGAAAAGAATTGTCAGAAATTTCATGGAAGAGTGCTGCCTATCAAATCAATCCAAGATCTTCATCAGCTTATTTTATGGTCGCTACTAATTTAGTTAGTCTTGCAAAACAATTACAATTACCCGAAGATCAGAGAGATGCCAAATATAAAGGTGAGATGCTTGATTCAACAATCTCAAAATTATTCCCCAAAAAATTTAATGCCGAGCTTAGTTATAAACTTTTAGCATTTAATTTAGATTTCTTCGGAATGCTTCTTGGTGAGAATGATCCTCTCGTTACAGCTTTAACAAACGGAAAAAAAGGAAAAGCAGCTGCTGACTATGCACTTTCAAAATCAGTTGTAAAAAATGCTGAATCGGTTATTGCAGTTGCAAAAAAAGGGGCTGATGCAATATTGAATTCAGGTGATCCGTTAATCAACTATGTTGCTAAAACTCAGGATGCCGGTAAAGAATTACAAATGAAAGCTCGTGAAATATCAGTTCGTGAAGCTTCGTTTGTTCAGCTACTTGGAAGAGCAGTTTACGATGTTTATGGAACTTCAATTCCACCTGATGCAACTTTTTCGCTTCGTATTGCTGATGGAGTTGTAGATGGTTATAAGTATAACGGAACAGTTGCTCCACCTGTAACAACATTTTATGGATTGTATGACAGATTTTATTCATACAAGGGGAGCGAAGAATGGGATTTACCTCAAAGATGGCAAAATCCACCTGCAGAATTTGATCTTGCAACACCTGTGAATTTTGTTTCAACAAATGATATTATCGGTGGAAACTCCGGAAGCCCTGTTATTAACAAGAATGCAGAAGTTGTCGGTTTAGCTTTTGACGGAAACATTGAGAGTCTACCGGGTCAATTTATTTTCCATACTGAAGCTAACAGAACTGTTTCTGTCCACTCTGCCGGTATGCTTGAAGCTATTCAAGATCTTTATCAGGCTAAAAGAATTAGTAACGAATTGAAGAACGGAAAAATTACTGAGTAAGAATATTAGTATTTTCGGAAAATACCTTTCTAATTTTGTTCAAATCTGAAAAAATTACTTAAAGTAAAGAAGCCGTTCAACTGGACGGCTTCTTTTTTATCTATCAAATAATTCATTAGGAGGAAAGATGGTTTATCAAAGAATGAGAAGTATAATTGTTCTTTTATTGTTAGTCTCAATTATTAGTCTCGCCCAAGAAAAAGTTTGGACACCGGATGATGTTATGAAAGTTGCGCAAGTTGTTGAAGCTGCCCCCTCTCCCGATGGAAATTCAATTGCATATATATCAACTCTCCCGAGGACATTTAGTGAAAAAGCCGGTGCCGATTATAGAGAGTTGTATATCCTTGATATTTCAACAAAAAAAAGTAACGGGCTAATCACCGGCAAGAATTCATTAAGTTCGATTCAATGGTCTCCGGATGGTAAGCAAATTTATTTCCTTGCCCGTTTGGGAGATGCAAAATCTCTACAAGTTTATTCTATTGATGCAAAAGGTGGTTCTTCTGTCGTGGTGACAACAGCTACAAATAGTATTTCGCAATTTAAAGTTCATCCTAAGGGTGATCACATTGCTTTTGTTTCGAACGAAGGACACACATCAAAGAAAAAGGATTTGTTAACAAAGGGATTTGATGCTGAGTTTTATGAAGAGGAATATTTTGATCTTAATTTGTATATGCATGATATTAAAGCAGATATAAGTAAAAGAATAACATCGGGCTTTTCAGTATTTGATTTTCATTGGAGCCCGGATGGTGAACATATTGCTGCGTTTATTGCAGATAAAAACTTGGTTGATGATTCATACATGTATAAAAATATTTTTCTTGTAAACCCTGAAAATGGAATGCGTACAAAAATAGTCGAAACGCCCGGAAAATTAACTTCAATGGCTTGGTGTAGCGATAGTAAGCACATTGCATTTGTTGCCGGTGTTGATGTTAATGACCCGGTCAGTGGTTCATTATTTGTAGTTGATATAAACAACCCAAAGCCATTCAGTGAATTAACTAATTACACAGAAGGATTTATCGGCTCCGTTACCGGTATTAAATGGTTAAATAATGAAACAATTATTTATTCATCTGAGGAGAGTGTTTATAATACAATTCGCTCACAGAAATTGGGTGAGGCAAAAAGCGAATTTCTCCTAGAACCGGATAGAGTTGCATTTTCAAACTTTTTTGTTACCAAAAATGATTTGGTGTTGATTGCTAATACAAGTGAACATCCCGGTGAATTATTCCATTTAGAAATGGATAAAAAAGAGCTTGTTAGATTAACATTCACAAATAAATGGATGAGTGATTTTAAGTATTCTAAGCAAGAAAAAATAACTTATAAAGCCAAAGACGGATTAGAAATCGAGGGAGTATTAATATATCCTTTAGATTTTAAGGAGGGAACACGTTATCCATTGATTGCATATATTCATGGTGGTCCCGAGGCTTCTGTTTCACATGGTTGGTTAACCGGATATGGTTCTTGGGGACAAGTAGCTTCTGCACGCGGATATTTTCTCTTCGCACCAAATTACCGTGCTAGCTCAGGTAGAGGAGTTGAATTTGCAAAAATGGATAGGGGCGATTTAGTTGGTGCAGAATTTCAGGACGTCTTGGATGGAATTGATTATTTAATTGAAAAAGGTTTTGTAGATAAATCGAAAGTCGGAATTGGCGGCGGTTCTTACGGTGGTTATTTCGCAGCTTGGGGAGCCACTAAACATACAGAGAGATTTGCTGCTTCAGTTGTATTTGTCGGAGTCTCAAATCAGATTTCAAAATCACATACGACCGATATACCGTTTGAAGATTATGCTGTTCATTGGGGAATCTGGCCGTTTGAAAACTTTGATTTGTATCTTGATAGAAGTCCAGTTAAATACGCTCACAAAAGTAAAACTCCAACATTGATTCTTCATGGAAAAGAAGACCCGAGGGTGCATCCGGCGCAGAGTCTTGAGTTATACAGAATAATGAAACTTCATAGTAAAGCTCCGGTAAGATTAGTCCTTTATCCGGGAGAAGGTCATGGCAATAGAAAAAATACTTCAAGATACGATTATCTAGTAAGAACGCTGGAATGGTTTGATTATTATTTAAAAAGCGATAAACCGAAAAATCAAATTCCAGATAAATATATTGATTTTAGAATAGAATAGGTTTTATCAGATAGACTTAGAGATTTTATATCACTTCAAAGGTTGTCTCAAACTTTTTCGAGACAACCTTTTGAAGTGTAACATTTACAAATTACTTCATTAACAATAATTTCTTAATCACTTTAAAATCTCCTGACCGCAATTCATAGAAATAAGTTCCACTCGAAAGATTTCCAGCATTAAAATTTATCGAGTGTTTACCCGCTTTCATTTCATTATTGACGATTAGTGCCACTTCCTTTCCGGTAATATCATAAACTCGAAGTGTTACAAAACCATCATTAGCAATTTGCCAATTAATAACTGTACTTGGGTTAAATGGATTTGGAAAGTTTTGAGATAATTCAAATGTATTTACTAAGTTGATATCAACTTCAGAATTAAGGTTATAGTATTTAAACGAACCATCATAGTCGATCTGTTTAAGTCTATAATTATAAAAACCATTCGACAAATTTTTGTCGGTGAAAAAGTATTTAGAAGTTTCAGTCGTTGTTCCTTTTCCGGTAACAAATCCAATATTATTCCAAACTCCATTTGATTGTTTCCTTTCAATTTGGAAACCCGAATTATTCTCTTCAGAAGCTGTTGACCAATTGAGTGTCACACTCTTTTCATCTACTGAAGATGTGAATCCGGTTAATTCAACAGGAATATTATCGCTTACTTCAATTACAAAATTTTGAGCAAAATTCCATTGATCTCCATTGCTGCCACCATTTAGATTTACACTATTTCCATTAGCATAAAGAGTGACTGATTGCGAAGTAGCCGGGGCAGTATAATTAAAGGTGAAAGTTACATTACCGGTGACCGGTGCTTTAGGTGAAGTATGGGTTAATTCATCTCCAATTTTTTGGAGTCCGGCTTCAGCAGTTAATATTCCGTTTGAAGATGCAATATTTGTCCCTGCCGCACTCAGGGGTCCTCCTGATATGGTAACAGTGTACAGTGCAGTTTGGTTAGGTGCTAATTGCTGAGGACCGGATATGATAGCGCTTACACTTGTCGAAGGGGTTAGATTATGACATGAGCAGCCATCACCATTCTTTTGTGTTACACCTGTTATTCCGGATGAATAGGCGTATAGAAAGAAAGAAGTTGATACAATTGTCAAAACAACTGCAAAATGAATTTTTTGCTTAGTTTTGTAGTGAAGTTTCATAGCGTCTCCTTATATTTATTTGGTTGTTTTTTATGAATAACTTTTTCAAATAGAATACTAATTAATTACAACAGGGGATAGATGAAATACTTTTTCAGAAAATTACTGTTCCTATTTTCGATTTTACTCACCGTAAATCTGATTGCACAAAATTCTAATAGTGAATTGATGTTAAAAATAATGCAAGGGAGTAACCAGAGCATTATATCAACAGTTCTCGCCAATCCTATCAAATACAAATTACAAATAATCTATACTCAAATAGACCGAGACAGCAATAATTATCCGGTTTTCTCTTCAGAAAAATTTAATGTTGATAATAAAAAATATTTTTATCCCGCGAGTACAGTAAAATTTCCGGCTGCCCTCTTAGCATTGGAAAAGTTGAATAATTTGAATATTCCGGGATTAACTAAGTATACTTCACTAAAGATAGATAGTAACTACACAGGTCAAACAAAAGTTATATTCGATTCATCATCTGCTACGAAACTTCCTTCAATTGCAAATTATGTTAAAAAAGTTTTCATCGTTAGCGATAATGATGCCCATAATCGAATATATGAGTTCCTTGGACAGCAATATACAAATGAAACTTTATTGAAAAAAAGTTTTTTTTCCACAAAATTATTACACCGACTTTCAATTCCTCTGACCCCGGAGCAGAACCGAAATACGAACAGTTTTACTTTCTATGATATGGAAGATGTTTTTTACAAACAGCCGCCTCAAATGAATTCCAACGAATACAAAGTTGAACTTGAAAATATCAAACTCGGAGTTGGCTATTATGATGGAGGAAAATTAATTAATTCCCCAAAAGATTTCAGTTCTTCAAATTATTTTGCCCTTGAAGATCAGCACGAAATGTTAAAATCGGTCTTTTTTCCTGAAGCTGTAGTGAATGAAAGGAAATTCAATCTTAGAGAAGATGATTTTCTATTCCTATACAGAGCAATGTCAATTTTACCAAGAGAGAGTGACTTCCCCGCCTATCCGGATTATAACACCTATTACGATGGTTATTGTAAATTTTTTATGTATGGTGATACTAAAGATTCAATCCCCCCTAATATTCGAATATTCAACAAAGTCGGAATAGCGTATGGTTTTATTTTGGATAACGCTTATATAGTTGATTTCGACAAGAACATTGAGTTTATGCTTTCAGCAATTATTTATGTTAATGAGGACGAAATTTTTAACGATGATAAATATGAATATGATACAATAGGTTTTCCTTTCATTGCAGAACTGGGGAGATTGATTTATTCCTATGAGGTTAATCGGAAAAGAGATGTAATTCCAAATCTAGATAAGTTTAACTGGAGCCGCAACAACAAATAGCTGCGGCTCAAAACTAATAACTAATGGTGATGATGTCCACCTTCACCATGTGCATGCCCATGATCAAGTTCTTCTTTAGTTGCGGGTCTGATATTGACTAATTCAATATCAAATGTTAAAGTTTCACCTGCGAGTGGATGGTTGAAATCAAGAGTAACATCATCCCCGATAATTTGAGTAATCATAAAAGGGACTTGTTCACCTTCAGGACTTTTAGTAAAATAACTTTGTCCTTCTTCAATTACAGCGTTCGGAGGAAATTCAGATCGTTTAATTATTTGCACTGCTTCTTCCTGGTATTCGCCATAAGCATCTTCTGGAGCAAGAACTACATTTCTTTTAGAACCAATTAACATTCCTCCAATTTCATTTTCAAGATTAGGTAAAATTTGTTCGTATCCACTCAAAAATGAAAATGGTTTTCCTTCGGATGTTGAATCAATTACTTCGCCATCTTCATCTTTCAGTGTAAAATATATTGAAACAACTTGATTTGGTTGTAAGGGCATTGCGCCTCCTTATTCTATTTTTATATTAAATGATTTTGCTGATAAATTAAGGTGACAATTTAATGGTTTTTTTTTTGCTTTGCTAATTCTTAAATCAAGTAGGGGAATATAACCTTTGATTGACCACTAAAGCTATTGTTTTATATCACATGGAGAAACTCATTACAAATAATTTCTTGATTATGAAATTGTAAAAGAGTAAAATTGGTGGGCTTTAATTTCTATTTTTAAATGGATTACATCAATCGGAGGTTTTATGGATCTCTCCAAGTATCTGATCAAACCAAACAAGAAAATTAACCTCGCCGACTATTCAACAGATTCTTCTGCGAAGATCAAATCAAAAGAGCAAGCAGTTTCATTAATGGAAAAGAATATTAAAAAAATGGCAAAGCTTCAGGACATGCTGTATGCTGATGATAGATATGCTTTGTTATTAATATTTCAAGCGATGGATGCTGCCGGTAAAGATAGTGCTATAAAAAATGTTATGAGCGGGTTGAATCCACAAGGAACACAAGTTTACAGTTTCAAGCAGCCTTCTGCTGAAGAACTTGATCATGATTATTTGTGGAGGATTAACAAATCTTTGCCTGAAAGAGGACGTATCGGAATTTTTAATCGATCCCACTACGAAGAGGTATTAGTGATTAGGGTTCATAATGCTGTTGGAAGACAAAAAATTCATCCATCACTTATAGGCGAGGATATTTGGAAAAACCGTTACCGACAAATTCGCGATTTCGAACGATATTTGTTTGAAAACGGTACTATTACTCTAAAATTTTTCCTTCATATTTCAAAAGATGAACAGAAAAACAGGTTCTTAAAACGTATCGAAGACCCTACAAAAAATTGGAAGTTCTCATCATCTGATTTGAATGAACGGGCTTTGTGGGAAGAATATCAAAACGTATATAGCGAGGCTATTAGTGCAACATCAACTAAAATTTCACCCTGGTATGTAATTCCCTCAGACAAAAAATGGTTTTCGCGTTATGTGATTTCGGAAGCAATTGTTAAAACACTTGAGTCTTTAGACATCACTTACCCTGTGATGAATGAAGAACAAATAAATAATCTTTCTTTATACAAAACTAAACTTAATGAAGATGCGGTTGAGTAATTGATAATTTGCTTGAGCCTGTTTTAAGTATATCTATTTTTAGAATAATATTTTTAAATGCAATTTGTTTAATCGGAATGATTAAATAAATTGTCCAATTGATTTATCTGATTGTTAACAATTATTAAATTTTTATTTACTCTCTCTGAAGGAAAACTCTATGGCAAAAAATATCGGAAGCACTAATCCAATTGAAGATATTATTTGGCATTCAAAAAATGTAGATGAAACTTTTTCAATTCTTGAAACCACTCCAAAAGGTTTAACAAAATCAGAAGTTGATGAGAGACTTGAAAAATATGGCAAAAATGAACTAATAGCTGAAGATCAACTCTCTCCTATTCTTTTATTTATTGGACAATTCAAAAGTTTATTGATTATTATTTTGGTTTTGGCAGCAATAATATCCTATTCAATAGGCGAGATTGTTGAAGCTATTGCCATAATAATAATTGTAATATTAGCAGGTGTATTAGGATTCATACAGGAATACAGAGCAGGTAAGGCAATTGAATCACTTAAGAAAATGGCTGCTCCACTTGCCCATGTGAAACGCGATGGTGAAGATAAAGAGATTGCATCATCTGACCTTGTCCCCGGCGATATCATAGTTCTTAAAACCGGAGATAAAATTCCCGCAGATGCTAGAATTATTGAATCAAGCAATTTGAGAATAGAAGAAGCATCATTAACTGGAGAATCGCTTGCAGTCGAAAAGAGTATCGAAAAGCTAGCTGCTGCAGATGTCACTTTGGGTGATAGAAAAAATATGGTTTATATGGGGACGGCAATTTCTTATGGAAGAGGAAAAGCTGTTGTTGTTCATACAGGAATGAAAACCGAATTCGGAAAAATTGCCGGGTTATTACAATCAACTGAAAATCGTAAAACACCTATTCAAATTAACTTAGATCAACTCGGTAAAAAACTAGGCATATTTTCAATTTTACTTGCCGCCTCAATGGGTTTATTAGGGGTATTAAGAGGGTATGATCTTTTCCACATGTTTGTATGGGGGGTTGCAGTTGCAGTTGCGGTAATTCCAGAAGCATTACCGGCTGTAGTTACAATCAGTCTTGCACTTGGTGTAAGAAGAATGGTAAAACGTCGTGCCCTTATCCGCAAACTTCCCGCTGTAGAAACGCTTGGAGCTACTGACATTATTTGTTCAGATAAGACAGGAACCCTAACTCAAGATCAAATGACAATAAGAAAAATTTATACTGATGAGAAATTGTTTGATTTAAGTGGTTCGGGTTATAACCCTTCAGGCGAATTTTTAATTGATAGCGTAAAAACTGTGCCCCTCGAAAATCAATCTTTAATGATGCTGCTTAGAGGAGGTTCTTTGTGCAATGATACCAAATTAAAGAATGATGGAAATGTATGGGAAATTCTTGGCGACCCAACTGAAGGGGCAATAATTGTCGCATTGAATAAAACCGGAGAAGATTGGGAAACGCTTCGTACAAAATATAAACGTCTTTATGAAATCCCATTCTCTTCTGAAACGAAGAAAATGACAACTGTACATCAGTTCGAGACAGAAAAACTTGCATTCAGCAAAGGAGCTCCTGAGATTATTCTTGATAAATGTACAATGATTTTACAGAATGATAAAAGAGTTCAACTAACAGAAGAAATTCGGAAGACTGTATTAAGTAAAGCTTATGCAATGGGTGAGGCGGCATTGCGTGTACTTGCAGTCTCTTTTAAGAGTATTGACGGTGATCAGATTAATGATAGTATAGCAGAAGATGAACATATTTTCTTGGGACTTGTTGGTATGATTGATCCACCTCGAAATGAAGTAAAAGCCGCTATAAAGATTTGTGATGCTGCCGGAATTAAACCGATAATGATAACGGGAGATCATAAGGTTACGGCAGTTGCGGTAGCAAAGGAACTAGGCATTATGAGATCAGGTAATGCCCTCTCAGGACCCGAACTTGAAAAATTAAGCGATGAAGAATTTGAGAAAGCGGTTGACAATACTGAAGTCTATGCAAGAATTTCCCCTGCTCACAAATTAAAAATTGTTGATGCTTTGATGAAGAAAGGGCATATCGTTGCTATGACAGGTGACGGTGTTAATGATGCACCTTCTCTAAAGAAAGCAGATATTGGTGTGGCAATGGGAATTACCGGAACAGATGTTAGTAAAGAGGCTGCGGATATGATTCTTACTGACGATAACTTTGCTTCGATTGTTTCGGCTGTTGAAGAGGGACGAAGTATTTTTGAAAATATTAGGAAGTATCTCGTATTTTTATTAAGTGGAAATATGGGGACAGTTTTTGCTCTGATTGCTACTTTACTGATTGGACTACCGATTCCACTATATGCAGTTCAAATATTATTTATCAATTTTATTATGGATGGATTAATAGCGATAGCACTTGGGGTTGAACCGCCGGAGCCGGGAATAATGAATAAACCACCTCGTAAAGTTGGAGAAGGTATCTTAAATAAAGTTGCATTGATGTACATTGGTGGTGTCGGAGCCTGGATATCTGTTGTGACTCTCGGAGTCTTTATTTGGGCTTTGAATTACGGTTATTCTGAAAGTGAAGCTATAACGTTATTCTTTGCAACCTTAATTGCTGCACGTCTTTTTAATGGATACAATTGTCGTTCATTAGAACAATCTACTTTCAAGTTATCATTATTCTCCAATAAGGCGATCTTACTTGGTTCTTTATTTTCTATTGCGATGACATTTGCAGTGATTTATTTGCCAGTTTTGAATATACCGTTTAAAACTGTACCACTCGATTTGTTTAAGTGGATTATTGTTTTTGCAGCTTCTTTTTCTGTTTTGCTTTTAGTAGAAGCAACCAAATTTTTCATTAGAAAAGGGAAATTAAATTTTTTAAGAGTCAGCTAATTATTTTCTCACGGGCTTGTGAATATTGAGTGATAAGAGTTTCAAAAACTTCTTTTACCGTCATTATTTTATTCACAAGTCCGGCACTTTGACCGGCTTCTAAAGCCCCTTCGTCAATATTACCTTCGTAAATACCGATTCGTTCTCTTTTTGTTCCGAGTAATTCTTTAAGCTGTTCGTTATCAAATTTGTTTTTTTCACCATCTAATGCTTTCTTGGCAAAATCATTTTTGATCATTCTTATCAAACCTATTTGTTTTAATGCAAGGGTAGTCCCATCATCTTTTGCATTCACAACTGCATTTTTATAATTAATATGTGCTGAAGATTCTTTGGTGGCTGCAAACAAAGTTCCTATTTGAACTCCTTCGGCACCCAGACAAAATGTGGCTGCAATTTGTCTTCCATCAGCAATTCCGCCAGCGGCAATAACGGGAATCTTTATGGCATCTACTAACTGAGGAATTAAACAAAGTGTTGTAATTTCATCTGGACCATTATGTCCACCTGCTTCAACCCCTTCACCCACAATCGCGTCGCAACCCACACTCTCAGCCTTTAAGCCATGTTTTACGCTTGGGACAACATGAACAACTATTGCATTATTATCCTTAAGAAGTTTAATAAATTTTGCCGGATTTCCTGCTGATGTAAAAAAGATTTTTACATTTTGATCGAGAGAAGTTTTAATTAAATCTTCCGCATCACCACGAAGCAAAGGAATGTTTACTCCGAATGGTTTATTTGTTTCACTTTTACATTTTAAAATATGTTCTTTTAATAAATCGGGCTTCATTGACCCTGCACCAATGAGTCCAAGTCCTCTGCAATTAGAAACTGCTGAAGCTAATTCCCATCCACTGACCCAAACCATTCCGGCTTGAATGATTGGATATTGTATGTTAAATAATTGAGTGATTCTGTTTAGTATCTTCATAGTAACTAATAATTTTGTTTTTAATACTACAAAATCTTCTATTCGATAATTACATACAAACAAAAAATTTGCACAAATTCCTTCATGTTTAATGAAGTCAATTCATTTGGTTATAGTCCGCCAATTAAATAAATTTACGGTTCAAATTTTATGAGAGATTGATGAGAGCAATTATTCCGGTTGCGGGTGTTGGCAGCCGTTTAAAACCACATACACATACTATTCCTAAAGTACTACTAAATGTCGGCGGCAAGCCAATGCTTGGTTACATTATTGATAAACTTCTTTCAGAAGGGATTGATAAAGCAACTTTCATCTACGGTCATCTTGGTGAATTGATAATAAATTATGTAAAAAAAACTTATCCGGAGCTTCAAGCTGATTTTGTTGAGCAGAAAGAGCTTGAAGGTCTTGGTCACGCAATATATACGGCAATCCCAACTTTTGATGATGATGAAATTTTTATCATTCTCGGCGATACAATTTTTGATGTTGATTTAAAACCTGTTATAGCAAAAAAGATAAACTCTCTTGGTGTTAAAGCAGTTGAGGACCCACGAAGGTTCGGCGTTGCTTTGATGAAGGATGGTTTTATTACTGAACTTATCGAAAAACCTCAAACACCCGTTTCAAATTTAGCTCTTGTGGGACTCTATTATATAACCGAATCAAAAAAATTAGTTAACGCACTAAATACACTCGTTGATAAAAATATTAGAACTCGTGGTGAACTGCAACTTACTGATGCACTTCAAATGATGATTTCGAGCGGAGTTAAAATGACTACCTTCCCGGTTGAAGGATGGTATGATTGCGGTAAACCTGAAACACTACTTACTACAAATCAATATCTTTTAAAGAAGAATGGAAATCCTCCTGAAATTCCCTCTGTAGTCTTTATTCCACCGGTTTTTATTGGCCAGAACTGTTTGATTGAAAATTCTATCATTGGTCCATTTGCTACCATTTCAGATGGGGCGAAAATTAGTGAATCGGTAATAATAAATTCTATTATTGGTTCAAACGCTGAAGTTAAAAGAACGTTGCTTGAAAATTCTATAATCGGCAATAATTCTTCAGTTAAAGGGACTTATAAAAGGATTAATACCGGTGATTCATCTGAAATAGATTTTTATTAAATTTACAAATTATTTTAAAAATAACTTATTAATTCAGTAGAGAAGGAACAGCACATTATGTCATTTTATTTCACATCCGAATCGGTTTCGGAAGGGCATCCCGATAAAGTATGCGATGCAATTTCTGACGGTGTATTAGACGCAATTTTTGCAGAAGATCCAACATCAAGAGTTGCTTGTGAAACAATGGTAACAACAGGGTTAGTAGTTGTAGCCGGTGAAGTTACAACCAACGCTTACATTGATATTCAAGCGGTTGTAAGAAACACAGTGAAAAATATCGGTTATACAAAAGGGGAATATATGTTCTCCTACGATTCATGCGGCGTATTAAACGCAATACATTCACAATCTCCTGATATTGCGCAAGGTGTTGATGAAGGTAAAGGACTTCACAAAGAGCAAGGTGCCGGTGATCAAGGGATGATGTTTGGTTACGCATGTGATCAATCAGCCGACTTTATGCCGTTAACACTGGAATATTCTCACAAGCTTGTTAAAAGGTTAGCCGATATCAGAAAAAAACAACCGAAGTTAATGCCTTATCTTCGTCCCGATTCAAAATCACAAGTTACAATCGAATATGATGAAGTTACACGCAAACCAATTCGTGTTGAAGCAGTTGTAATTTCTACTCAACATGATGATAATGTAAATCAAAAAAGAATTGAAGCCGATGTAAAAAAATATGTAATCCCGAATGTTATACCGGCAAAATATCTTGATAAAAAAACAAAGTACTATGTTAATCCAACAGGAAAATTCGTTATTGGAGGACCACATGGTGATAGCGGTTTAACCGGAAGAAAAATTATTGTTGATACTTACGGTGGTTGGGGTGCACACGGTGGAGGTGCTTTCTCCGGTAAAGATCCGTCAAAAGTTGATAGGAGTGCCGCTTATGCAGCCCGTCATATTGCAAAGAATATTGTTGCAGCAAAATTTGCCAAAGAATGTTTAGTTCAAGTCTCTTATGCGATTGGTGTTGCTGAACCGATGTCGATATTTGTTAACACTTACGGTACCGGGACAATATCAGATGCAGAAATTTCAGCGATGATTAAAAAGCTTGTACCGATGACACCCAAATCGATAATCGACAGATTAAAACTACGAGCACCAATTTATCAGATAACTTCATCTTACGGTCATTTCGGTAGAAAATATCAGAAAGATGCAAAAGTTAAAATTATCGTTGGTGAGGATAACGGAAAAACAAAATTTGTAGAGAAGAAAGTTGATCTCTTCACTTGGGAACAATTAGACCTGGTTCAGTTGTTTAACAAGTATCTGAAAAAATAAATTTTAGATTGACCCGATTCTAATTAGTACTGATTCGGGTTAAATATCTTTTAAGAATTAAAAATAAATAATAAAAGGAAACAAATGAGTAACGTTATTGGGAAAAACGATGTGACATACTTGCCGTACAAAGTTAAAGATTTGTCGCTAGCAGAATGGGGAAGAAAAGAAATTCAATTAGCCGAAGCAGAAATGCCGGGATTAATGGCTCTTCGTAAAGAATATGGAGAAGTAAAGCCCTTAAAAGGAGCTCGAATTGCCGGGTGTCTTCACATGACAATTCAAACTGCTGTTTTAATTGAAACATTGATTGAACTTGGTGCTGAAGTTACATGGTCATCATGCAATATATTCTCAACACAAGATCATGCCGCAGCTGCAATAGCCGCAGCAGGTATTCCTGTGTATGCTTGGAAGGGAATGAATGAAGAAGAATTTAATTGGTGTATCGAACAAACTCTTTTCTTCGGAGAAGATAGAAAACCGTTAAATATGATTCTTGATGATGGTGGTGATTTAACAAATATGGTTCTTGATAAATTTCCCGAGCTGATTAAAGAAATTAAAGGATTATCGGAAGAAACAACAACCGGCGTTCATCGTTTATATGAAAGAATGAGTAAAGGTACACTTCCGGTTCCGGCTTTCAATGTTAACGATTCAGTAACAAAATCGAAGTTTGATAATAAATACGGCTGCCGTGAATCATTAGTAGATGCAATTCGTCGTGCAACGGATTTGATGCTAGCCGGTAAAGTTGCTGTTGTTGCAGGTTTTGGTGATGTCGGTAAGGGTTCTGCTGAATCATTAAAGAATGCACATGTTCGTGTAATTGTTACAGAGATTGATCCGATTTGTGCACTTCAGGCGGCTATGGAAGGATATGAAGTGAAGAAAATGATTGATGCAGTTAAAGAAGCTGATATTGTTGTAACCGCTACAGGAAATATGAGAGTCGTTTCTGTGGCACACTTTAGATCTATGAAAGATAAAGCTGTTGTTTGCAACATCGGTCATTTTGATACCGAAATTGATATGGCTTGGTTGAATAATAATTATGGTAGTACAAAAGATACTATCAAGCCTCAAGTAGATAAATATACAATCGATGGAAAAGATATTATTGTTCTTGCCGAAGGAAGATTGGTAAATCTTGGCTGCGCAACCGGACATCCATCTTATGTAATGTCAAACTCGTTCACCAATCAAGTTCTTGCACAACTTGAATTATGGAATCATTCTGATAAATACGAAAATAAAGTTTATACCTTACCAAAACATCTTGATGAAAAAGTTGCAAGATTACATTTGGCGAAAATCGGTGTTGAGCTTGATCTCCTTTCGAATGAACAAGCAGAGTATATTGGTGTAACTCCTGAAGGTCCTTATAAACCTGATTATTATCGCTATTAATGATTTGATTTATTTCTAAGATTAAAAGACTGTCTCTTTCTTAACAATTGAGAGAGTCTTTTGTTTTTTGACGTATAAAGGGTTGACAATTGTTTTAATTCTCAAAAAAAAATGGCATCCCGTGCGGGATGCCATATAAAAATAAGGATAAACTCGCTATTCTTATTTCATAAGAAGAAGTTTCTTTACAGAAACAAAATTACCGGATCTTAATTCATAGAAGTAGACACCGCTTGAAAGCTGTGAACCATCAAACTCGATAGAATATCTTCCACCGGTTTTTGTTTCGTTTACAAGTGTTGATACTTCTTTTCCGAGTGCATCAAAAACTTTTAATGTAACATGTCCCGAAACCGGTAACTGATAATTAATGGTAGTAACCGGATTGAAAGGATTCGGATAGTTTTGTGCAAGTTCAAATTTATCAGGAGCAATATTGTCAATTAGAATTTCTTCACTGTAAGCATATCTTCCATCAAAATCGATTTGCTTTAATCTGTAAGAGACAGAATTAGCTTCGATTCCAGTCAGATCATCTGTAAAGAAATAGTTTTGTGATAAAGTAGTTGTTCCGGCTCCCTGTTTAAATGCAACTGTAATGAACTGAGCATCTTCAATATCATTAACTTTCCTTTGTACTTCAAAACCTTGATTATTAGATTCTGTTGCAGTTGACCAGGACAAATTAACTTTGCCACTTCCAACAGTCGCATTGAAAGCCGTAAACTCAACCGGAATAACAGGTGGGACAATATTTTTCAATAATACGCCACCGGCGCCACCGGCAAACCCGACTGTTCCGCTTTCATTAAATCGAACCGAAAGAAGATTTGCAGTTCCTGTTGGAACTAAATCTGTTGTCCAAGTTGCACCGTTATCAAGCGAAGTAAATAGTCCGTTTGCTCCGGCTGCAAAAGCAATAGGAGTATTACGGATATATTCAAGACCACTTACCAATCCCATTGTAGTTGCTTGAGCTGTCCAGGTTGCTCCACCATTAGTTGTTCTACTAACAGTGTTTGATGCCTGCCAATAACCGACTAATCCATTACCCGACTCTGTACTGAAAGCAAGCGAACCGGTGAATTGTTGCTGAGCAGTTGCGAAAGTCCATGGACCATCAGCACCATTAGTTGATTTATAAACACGATTAGCTAAAGTAGAACCGGATGCTCCACCTGTTCCAAACCAGCAAGTATTGCCGATTCTATAAAAAGATGAATTAGCTCCATAAACAGTTGATGCAGGTGCTGTAGGTCTATTAGAAGTTAAAGCCCACGTAGCTCCGCCGTTAGTAGATTTTACAATGTGGAAACTTCCATCAGTTGGATCGCTTTGTGCCCAAAGTGTATTTGCATCAAAGTTGTCAACGAAGTTAAACCATGCACCTGAAGCAGTATAAACGCTTGTCCAGGTGGTACCGCCGTTTGTTGTCCTAAAAATAGAACCATTACCTGATGAAGGACCTGTTGCTACAACTGCGGTGTTGGCATCTAAACCGGCAACTGCGTAAGCGCCATTTCCGGGATTACCAGCAGAAAGCCATGTATTCCCACCATCAGTTGAACGGCGAACATCACCATTGTCTGCAGATATCCATATCACGCTATCATCAACAATATCAATTCCCCAAATATCACCATTGGTTCCGCTTGTAACGGCAGCCCAGTTTAATACTTGTCCTGATGAACTGATAGTGAAAGTACCATTACTTACATCAATTACACTTGAATTAGCAGCATCTGAAATACGGACTAAACATTGAGTAGAAGGAGTATTGGGAACAGTCCATGCAAATGTTCCTGCTGCCGCAGAAATACTGGCGACAACTGTAATCCAATTTGTTCCATTATTTGTAGAATATTCAATTTTAACATTCGCAACGTTACTGCTGTTCCATTCAATGTTCTTAATAGAAGCAATTTGCCAGTTTTCACCTCCGTTTGGAGCTGTAACAGTAGTATAGGCAGCTGCAGATGAGAATGTTAATTCACCAATCCAGCTTCCCCATGTATTTGTTGAGGCAACATATTCAGTAAGAAGATATATTCTACTTGTATTTGAGGGATCGAGCCATGCACCATTATAATCACCCCATCTATTTCTTGTACCGCCGAAGGTTTTGTAATAATAACCGTTTCCGGCTTTTAATAACTTGCTTCCTGTAAGACTTGAAACATCAGCCGGTTTTGAAGTATAATATGCACCGGCATATTGAGTTGTCCCTGAACGTGTATAAGTAATGGCTACATTATTAGATGCATCAACTTCTACAGCCGGATAACTGTGGAAATAAGTATCTGCACCCATAGCAATATCAGAGACTACAGCATTGGTTGCTGTGTTTAACGCTAGATAACGTACAGCAGAATATAAATTTCCTGTTCCACTTCTAACTGCATGAACAGCGTGCAAAATGCCGTCACGAAAAACAGGCTCATTTCTTAAATAGAAGCTACCCCCATCTATAGTTTGAGAACCGCCAAGCTGTCCCGCATCGTTAGGTGCATTATATGTTGTAACCGGAATATCAACGGCTGTCATTGTTGGTGTAGTAATCGGATTTGAGACTTTATATAAAGTAACAAATGTACCCGTAGTAAATGGAGAAGTCGATAATAATGTATAAGTTCCTGTTCCATAATGTCGTGAAGGTCTTACCGTAAAGACATTAGTTCCGCTTGCGGTTTTAATATTCCACAAATCATTCCAAGTAACCTGACCGGGACTTGATCCGTAAAGATTTGCTTTATTAATTATTCTAAGTTTTGCGTAATTATAACTTCCTGCAAAAGTAAATTGATTAGAGGTTATATAAAGAGCTTGATTATCATAGCCGACACCTTGATAATCAGCCCAGTTACCGGCACTCGTTGTACCGTTTACATGAGTTGGAAGTGCCCAATTGTACCAAACACCATTAGGATCGGCATCATCAGAAACTGAGACAAGAAAATATCCCGCCGATGAAGTTACGTGAAGCCACACCATTATCCATCTCTGAGCGAATTGATCATAAGCAACTTTAGGATCAAATGGATCTGAACCTGATAAAGTTGAGGAATAGAATGAAGAAGCTTCAATAGTTTTTTGAACATTCCCCGATTTATCCATGATTCTGAATCTGCTATTAACAACTCCAAGAATATGATTCGGACCGACTGCTAGATAAGGATCCGGAGGAATCGTAAACCCTTGATCGGGTATCCCTGCAAAGTTATTTGATAAAACAAAATCTCCGGTAATCTGCCTATCAGCATTTTTAATTATCGGGTCGATGATGTAGTTTTCCCCTTCAAGTGCTGATGCCTGAGGCATATCATCGGTGGATGCATAAAGTGAATTTATAAAAATGTTTTTAATCGGTTTGGGGCGAAAATTTCTTGCCGGTGGTTCAGTTGTAAAACTGTTTGTGTTCACCGAAACTCCGCTAGTTACAGAACCTGCTGCGGGTCCTTGATAAACCTGAGCAAGTAAAGTGACCATCCCCAAAAACAGAACTGAAAAAATCAGTCTTGATAATGTCATTAGGCATCTCCAATTTATATTTATTGAAAGTATAAGTCCTAAAGGTGAGGTGGGAAAGAATAATCTTTAGAAGAACTTAAATTGTTTTCGATTAAACTAATTATAATTAAATTAAATTTCAAACAATTGAGTTTGTGGATATTCACAATTTTAGGTTTAAATTTAAAGTGGTCATTGTTTTCTGAATATTTTTACCGAAAATGTTAAGTTTACAGCAGCTTCTGGAATTAACTATTGGCGCTAAATTGATAGTCAAAATCATGTTTCGCAAAATTCAACAAACGGATAAATTATGAAACAATTAATCTTGATAACCCTAATCTATATTTTTACAATGAATGCACAAACAATTAATTCACCCGATAACAATCTTTCACTTACTTTTGAAATCTCAGATTTTGGAGAAGTGCTTTACTCTTTATCTTTTAACAAATTCGAAATAGTAAAAAAGAGTAAACTTGGTTTAGAATTAAAAGATGCCCCCTCTTTTATAAAAGATTTCAGTATAGTTAAAACTGATGAATCTACATTCGATGAAACATGGAAACCGGTTTGGGGCGAAGTAAAAGAAATTAGAAATAATTATAACGAACTTAAAGTTACGCTTGCTCAGAAAGATATTTCCAATAGAACTTTAATAATCACTTTCAGATTATTTAATGACGGACTCGGTTTCAGATATGAATTCCCAGCATCTAAAAATCTTCAC
>JAGUXE010000367.1 GCA_020061995.1 Ignavibacteriales bacterium
AGGATACCTTCGCTGGGGGTTGGAATTTTACGAAAGTCGCGGGCGCAGGCGTGCATTTGGGCGTTGAGTTCAGGGGTAATGACTAGGCGTTCTTTCATGATGGAAACCCCTCACCCCAACCCCTCTCCCTCAGGGGGCGAGGGGCTAAGAAAAAGATTTGGGTGTATATAATCATGGGCGAGTGGCTGCTCCGCCGATGCCTGCAATGAAGGCTTTGATGAAAGCACTGATTGGATCTTCTCCGGTAGCCATATCACCAATCAACGAGGTTAAAGCACCAATACCACCATTTTGGATGCGTTGCATTAATCCCGGATTTTCTGCTTCTAACGTTATCATTGCGTCAATACCGCTACTTTCTGGATTCTCGGTTATTTTGGATTTTTGGTGTTGACTCCATGTTTGTAGGAAAGTACGTAATGCGGTAATGTCTTCAGCACTTAAGGTTAAGGTAGGCTGGTTATTCCCTACATTGACTGTGGCGTGATTATCACCAACAAAGCCAACTGGTGCATTAAAGTTAAAAATCTGTTTCACATTTTTCTCCTTAGTGAGATTAATATTTAACTCTTTAGGTAGAGGGGTTGAATCAATGTTAAAAACTTTATTAATCCATTGATCAGAATGATAACTCTTGGTATTTCTTTGTTCTTTCCTCTGTTTGCTTAAAGTTTTGCCATACTTTTTTTCACTCACCCTTTCGATGTGGCTTCTAATATTCTCGGTTAGAAATTCAACTTTGATTCTACTTAAGGCTGCAATTGCCAAATGACTTATATCTTTGTCAGTATTTTTTGCGCATTCAAATAGTAAATTAATAATTCGAGATTTACCATCGACAGCAATTGGATTATCTCGCAAAACTTTGATAACAACTTGCCTAACCTTGTAGTTTTTAAAAGTTAGTGCATAATAAATAAATTCCTCAGAATACTTCTCAAAGCTCATCATTTGATACATTATATCCCAAAGCCCAGAAATCCCCATTCCATTTGCTTTAGAAGGAAATAACTGATCAAAGACAGCCCTAGTTGCAATCGGATGAGAAATCATTGCTAGGGCTTTAATTGCAGATGACCTCACAGCATCATGATTGTCATCTAGTTTTTTAATAAGAAGTTGAATTGCGCTTTCTGAACCAATATAACCCAATGCACTAACAGATGCACTTCTAACAACCCATTCCTTATCGTCACAACAATTCATAAGCAACTGCAATGATTTTTGGCTTTCGAGGTACATCAAAGCACCAATATAAGTAACTTCCTCAAAAATAAAATCTATGAACTTAGAATGGAATTCACCCAGAAATCGAAAGATTTTCCAGTAACCCCCTTCATAAACATCAAACAAAAAACGAAAAGCAATATTTCTAGTGAATTTTATTTTTTCTTTTAACCGTCTCTCAATAAGTATTCTTGCATATTCGGGGGCGTTGCTTTTAAGAAATAATGCGGCGGACTGGATTTCAGTATTTTCTGGGTTATAAAGGTAATGCAATAATGGTTCTGTTGCTTTCGGGTTATTACTTTTTTCAAGCATCCTACAAGCAGTAGCGCGAATCTTTATATCTTGATCAGTCAGTAAATCAATAAGAATATTTGATGATTGAGTTGTATTTATGTTTCCTAGTGCTACAGTAATAGAATCTCTCAACTTATCAGGAGTATTACTTTTATGTAACCAATTAAGTAATAGCGTTATTTTTCTTTCATCAGAAACTTCTTTGATATGATTTATAGCACAATCAATCTCCCAATCATCACCCGCATTCCTTGAAATGAAATCAACTAGTGCTTCAATTTCGTGAAGTTTAGCAAGTCCAGAAATAGCCTCCCTAACTTTCTCTCTGTTGTTTATGTCACGAAAATTCTCTTTTTCGTTTATAATCCATTTTAAATACGATTTTGATGCATCACAATTAATGCCAATCAGGTGGTCAATATAGTCAATCCAGTCATAATACATCAGAGTATCCTCATCTTTGCTTCGTAAAAACTCGGCGAAAAATATGGCTGATGATTCTGTTTTGTTTTTCTTTAAAATTGAATGTAATTCTTTTACTTCTATTCCATTTTTGACTAAAAAATTCAAAATAAAATTGAATGAAAAATCTTGTAAATTACTACTTAATGCTCCTGATATTTCAGATGCTAAAGCAAAATTAATCTTTAATAACAGTTCCAAAAAGTGCTCAACACGAGTTTTATCTGATAACATTCCTGCAAGCATCAGTAATGATTCTGTCCATTTGATAGGATTCAAATAATGAACACAAAGTTGGTCATCCGTCAGTTCATCAAAATGACGTAATAACCATTCGGCGGCATAATATTCCTGAAAGGTTTGGTGGATGAATTCAATCTTTCCATGATCAGCAGCAGGCTGAAGCAAATGAAAATTTAACGCATCAGATAGCCATTGCTTTGCTTTACTCGCAGCATTCGCTTCGCCACGCTCCCCAAATCGCTTTTCTAGCCATTTTTCAGCATCAACCAATGGCACTTGTAACCAGAGATTTTTTCCATCACCCTCCGCGTGCATCATCAAGAATGCCACTTCTTGCAAGATTTCATCACAGAAATCAAAGAAAGTGTTCTCGCGTGTTGCTACCGTCCCACTGGGTTTGTGTTTCGCATACTCATCGTGTGTAAATCGCCTGAATAACTCGCCCTGATTTTGTGGAATAGCGTGTGCTTTTTGATAAACACTGCACAACATATTCAGCAATAACGGACGTTCAGTGAAATCATGCAAACGGTCTGGCAGATCATCCAATAATTGACGCGCCGCCGACTCACTCCCTAAGCGATGAGTTGCCAAGGTTTTTGCTTGTGCATCATTCAATGGTAATAAATGAAGCTTCGTTTCAATTCCAAAATCGGTAACAGTCTCCCTACTGCTAACAATCATATATGGTCTCCACCGTCAACCCTAAACCAATAAATTCCTAAAAGGCGAACAGTGTTTGCCTTTTGATGCAACAGCCCTTGTGAACCTTCTTGCCT
>JAGUXE010000183.1 GCA_020061995.1 Ignavibacteriales bacterium
AATTATGCTATTAGTCAATCAATTAATCTACAAGAAATTACAATCTATTCTGATTTGGGAATAAGTATTTCCTATAAAACTCCGCAAACATTGGGGATGGATAGAGTATGTGGAATCATCGGGGCAAAGTATTTAGCTAATTTAATGTTGATTAATTCAGATTTAATTATTACAGTTGATTGCGGTACAGCTTCAACAATAAATGTTTTATATAAAAATTCATTCATTGGAGGAATGATAGCTCCGGGAATATCAACGATGTTCTCTTCTCTTAACAAAAACACATCTTTACTTCCAGATTTAGATCTTGAGAATTATGAAAATTTAATTGGCGATTCTACTGAGGCTTCAATTGTTTCGGGTGTAGTTAATTCAACAATTGGTTATATAGAGCGTTGCGTTGCTCAAATCGAGAAGATTTATAAAACGAAAGCTACTGTTTTTATAACAGGTGGAAATTGCATAAAACTGCTCAACTATCTTGACACGAGTATTAATTATGAAAAAGATTTGGTTTTAATAGGAGTCAATGAAGTTTCTGTAAGAACTACTGTGCGGGGATTTTAACAATTTCATTATCGATTAATCTTGTTTTACCAATTTTACATGCAATAAGAATTATATAACTCTCATCCGATAACAATTTTTCTGTTTTTTCAAAAGTGTTATAATTTACTATATCAACATAATCTATCGATGAGCTATCCACACGACTCAGTATATTCTTCATGGCTGTGATAATTATTTTAATACTTCGTTCACCGGAATCAATTAACTTTTTTGCAGAAGTCAGAGAATTATATAATACTAAAGCATCTCTCCTTTGAGTATCATCCAGATAGACATTCCGCGAACTCATAGCAAGCCCGTCTTTTTCCCTTTTAATCGGACATATTACAACTCTAACATTCATCCTTAAGTCATTTACCATCCTTGAAATAACAGCACATTGTTGAGCATCTTTCTGTCCGAAATATGCTACGTGTGGAAGGATAATATTAAATAGAATGTTTACTATCGTTGTAACTCCTTTAAAATGAGTTGGTCGAAATTCTCCTTCGAGCATTTGTGTTATTTGCTCTACTTTAACAATAGTCTGAAAGTTTTCATTATAGATTTCTGATGCATCCGGATAAAAGAGAATATCACAACCCTCATTCTTTAATAATTCATAATCTTTGTTAAAATCACGTGGGTATTTGGATAAATCTTCATTAGGAGAAAATTGAGCAGGGTTTACAAAAATAGAAACAACAGAAATATCAGATTCACTTTTACTTGCACGTAGCAGAGAAAGATGTCCCTCATGCAAATAACCCATTGTAGGAACAAAACCTATTGACTTACCAGCAGCTCTCATATTATTGGAATATTGCTGCATTTCCGAAATAGAATTAATTACTTTTATTTTATCCTCAACCGATCAAATCAAGAAAAGTTGTGATAGAATTTTTCAAATCCTTACGAGCAATAACAGTATCAACAAATCCATGCTCAAGAAGAAATTCTGATTTTTGGAATCCTTCGGGTAAATCTCTACCAATTGTCTGCTTAATAACACGTGGTCCCGCAAAGCCAATTAATGCTTTCGGTTCTGCAATATTAATATCACCAAGCATTGCATAACTTGCAGTTGTTCCGCCGGTAGTAGGATCGGTTAATATAGAGATATAAGGAACTTTTTCATCCGCAAGTTTAGCTAGTCTGGAACTTGTTTTAGCCATTTGCATCAATGATAAAGCACCTTCCATCATTCGTGCTCCTCCGCTTGCGGAAATAATTATTAATGGGATTTTATTTTTTATTGCTCTATCAATCAACCGCGCAATTTTTTCACCAACAACCGAACCCATACTGCCGCCTATGAATTTGAAATCCATACAGCCAAATGCCACTTCTCTTCCGTTTATTTTTCCTGTTCCGGTTTTAATCGCATCAAAGAGATTGGTCTTCTTTATGGTATCTTCAATTCTAAGATCATATTTTTTTGTATCAACAAAGTTCAATGGATCAGCAGAACGCATTTTTTTGTTTATCTCTTTGAATGAATCGTCATCCAATAAAATTTTGATATACTCATCACTTCCAATTCTAAAATGATAACTACATTTTAAGCAACACCAATGATTTATCTCGAGTTGCTTTTTATGGATAATTTCACCGCATGATGGACACTTTTCCCACAATCCATCCGGAAGTTCTTTCTTCTGTGAATCTGAAGAAATATTATCTTTTGCTCTTTTAAACCAAGCCATGTTAGCTTTCTTTCTTTAAAATATCGGCATAAATAGTTAATGTTTTAATCCCTTCATCAGGATCATTTGAAGAGACAATGATATTACGGCTAGTTCTCCCAAAACGATTTGATGAATCAAACTCAATTTTAATTGTACCAACTTCACCGGGTTGAAGTTTTTTTCCAGATACAACAGCTGCAGTGCAGCCACAAGTTGTTTTAACATCTTTAATATGGAGGACACCTTTGCCTGCATTTTTGTATTTGAATGTATACTCAACAATTTTTCCTTCATATATTTTTCCAAAGTCATGTTGACTTTTTTCAAAAACTATTTTGGGTCCGGTCGCTTCTGCTGCTAAAGTTTTGGCATCAACAACATTTCCTGAAATAACAAACTTAATTCTGGGGTTCACCGGATCATTTGAGACGAGTGAAATTTGCTTAACCTGTTTTCCAGCTCTTCCAATAGAATTAAATTCAACTTTCAAGGTTGTACTTTCCCCCGGGTTTAGTTCGTTCTTTTCGGGTTCAGCAGCCGTGCAACCACACGAAGAAATCACTTGTCCCAGTTTTAACAAATCCCCACCGGTATTTACAATAATAAAGTTATGAGTTACTGTCTGCCCTTCGGGGATATTCCCAAAATCGAAAGACTCACTAGGAATAAATATTTTGGGGCTTTGCAATTGTGCAAATAACAAGGCATTAGTTAAAACTAATAGTAAAAATAATCGTTTCATCAAGCTTTCCTTTTTATTGCAAAAGATTTTAAATATTTTGGTTCAAGATAATCATAATCATATGTGATGAGATTTTCTCCAAATTTTTCACACCATTGGGCGATACTCTTCGGTGAAGGTGCAAATTTATTCACAATCTTCAAATTAGAATTATTAACATTTCCGAATATCTCGGCTCCGCTTGAGAGCTTTTCAAGCTCATCGTGCTGAATTAATTTCAATTCAACTATAAATTTATAAATATTTTCTTCATTTTCAAATCTAGCAAAATAGATTTCTTCGATATTCACTCTATTTGCTATTACAAACTCATCCCCCGGTTTTGTTGAAAAGAGTAATTCCATTGCGAGAGCTTCAAAAGTTGGAACTAAAACAATTGGTAATCCTGAACCCATCGCCAACCCTTTTGCGGCTGATAAACCAATTCTCAAACCGGTAAATGACCCCGGTCCTGAAGAGACTGCAATTGCTT
This sequence comes from Ignavibacteriales bacterium, assembly GCA_020061995.1. The sequence goes on from JAGUXE010000183.1 coordinate 3,452, forward strand.
TACATTCATTTAATTCAACACTCATTTGATTTAATGATACATCTACACAAGTGAAAATTTTTTCTGAATGACTATTCTTCAGCATTAAAACAGTTTCTGAATATTTTTCTTCATTAAAATAGACGGAGCTACCACAAAGCTTATCAGATGTTTCAATTGCTAGTATAGGTTTATTATCCATGATTGAAAACTGTAATTGTTCTGAAATCATCTTCACCAATTATAATTTTTAATTCAATACGTTTATTCGGTAAAACGAATGGAAATAGCTCACCCCATTCAATAAATTTGATTGCATTTTCATCTGAAAGATACTCATCAAAACCGATATCATACAATTCTTGTTCCTCTCCCACACGATAAAAATCAAAATGAATCACCCTCCTAGTGCCAGTATAATCATTTACAAGAGCAAATGTTGGACTTGTCACATTTTCAATATCCCAGAGTTTCGCAATCGCTTTTACCAAAAAAGTTTTTCCTGCCCCCAAGTTTCCATTTAATACAACCACTACTCCTTCAAAGAGATACTCTGCAATCTTTTTTGCAAATTCAGTCATCTCAGTCTCAGAGTGAATGTGCTCTTCAAGAACCAGTTCCATCTATCTCGGCTCCATTGTTATTACCGGCAAAATCATTTCCTCCATTGAAATACCGCCGTGCTGAAATGTATCTTTATAGTAACTTAGAAAACGGTGATAATCTGTCGGATAAACGAAATAATAATCTTCTTTTGCAATTATATAATTTACTGTGATACCTCTACGCGGAAGTTTATATAATAATGGATCTTTGATGAAAATTGCATGCTTATCATCAACTTTTAAATTGCGACCGTATTTAAATCTTAAACTGGTTGAGGTTTCTTTATCTCCTAAAACTTTTGCTCCGCGCATTGAACGAATACTTCCATGATCTGTAGTAACAACAATTTTAACATTTTTCATTTTTGACAAAGAACGAAATGTTGAGAGCAATGATGAATGAGTAAACCAACTATTAGTCAATGAACGATAAGCAGATTCTTCGGGAGCAATTTCCTTTAACAGCTCAGAGTCAGAGCGTCCGTGTACCATCATATCTAAAAAATTAACAACAACTGCTGTAAGTTGATTATTCTGATATGACATAATGTTTTGTTCAAAGTTGCGACCGACTTCAGGATCAATAATTTTAATATACTTCAGATCATTTTTTAATTTTATTCTTTTTCGATCAAGAAGAAGTTGAAGAAAATCTTTTTCATATTTATTCATACTTCTTTCATCTTCGTCGGCACCATGCCATAAATCGGGATAATATTTTTCAATTTCTGACGGGAAAAGTCCCGCAAATAAAGCATTACGTGCGTAAGATGTTGCTGTTGGAAGAATTGAGTAATAATATTCTTTCGATATTTTAAACATGTCTATCAAGTGCTTTTCCATTACCAACCATTGATCAAGCCTTAAGCAATCGAGGACAAAAAAGAAAATCGTTTTATTCTCTTTCTCAATTGAAGAGATAACATGATCATTGAGAATGTCAACTGTAAGGGTCGGGCGTTGATCTCGAGTTGATGTATTCAACCACTTTACATAGTTTTTCTCAATAAAACGAGAAAACTCTTTATTACACTCCTTCTTCTGTTCATTTAGTGATTGTCTTAACCCTGTTTCCGGGTGGATATCAAGCTCGATATCCCATGCACAAAGTTTAATGTACATATCAATCCACTCATTATAATCCAGATTATTTTGCAACTGTGTTGATATTTGATTAAAATCCTGCAAATAATCTTTTGTTACAAATTGAGAAGAAATCCTTTTCCCCTCTAAAATCTTTTTACAGACAAGAAGGATTTGACTTGGGTTTACAGGTTTTGTAAGATAATCTTTGATTTTTCCGCCGATAGCTTCATCCATAAGAGATTCTTCTTCACTCTTTGTAACCATAACGACAGGAATATTCGAATACTTTTCTTTTATTCTTGCTAATACTTCTAGTCCACCCATACCGGGCATCATTTCATCAAGAAAAATCAGATCAATTTCATCTTCATCCAATATATGAAGTGCATCTTCCCCATTTGTTACAGTTGAAACATCATAACCTTTTTCAGATAGAAAAATTATATGTGATCTGAACAACTCTATCTCATCGTCAATCCAAAGGATTTTTTTCTTTTTCATGAAGAAGGACTTTCTGCTAATGATTAAATTTATACATATTAAACTAAGAAGATTTATTAAAAGTTATAAGATATAATTCAATGACCTGAAGTCAATCAGTGGACACATTCTATTTCGTTCGTAGATGAAGACGAATTCAATTTGGGACTGAGATATGGTATACCAAGGCCTAATCCACGTAGTATAAATAGCAAAGCCATTATCACCACAAAAACCGGAACAATTTTTCGTAATTTTAAGCGTACTTTTAAATTTAATACAGATGAAAAAAGTGTCACTGTGAACATTAAAGGAATTGTTCCCAATCCGAATAGAAACATAAAAAGAAGACCGTTAAATGGACTTCCGGTACTTATAGCCCCGGCAATTCCTACGTATACAAAGCCACATGGCAAAAATCCGTTTAGGATTCCGATTTTCAAAAGTGCGAATACAGATTTCTCCTTAAACAATGGTGCAATTAATTGATTAATTTTTCCTAATGCTTTTTTCATGAGTGGCATTGAAAGAAGAATTGCCTCACTCTTTTGCGGGAAAAGTGCATAAATCAAAATGATTACTCCCGCACTTACCGAAATAAATTGCTGTAATCCAATTAGTTTTAACCGATCTCCCAATAGTCCGAAAACGAATCCCATCAAAGAATAACTTATAACTCGACCGAAGTTATATAGAATCCTACTTATTATAAATGAAGTTTTAGATGTTTGATTCAGGGGTAAAGCTAAAGCAATTGGTCCACACATTCCAAGGCAATGAAGACTCCCTAACAAACCAAGAATAAAACCGGTAGTTACATGCATCGAATCCATTAGTTAATGAAAACCTTTTCTTCTTTATAAAATTTTTCTCCTTTATGTTGCCAATTCAATTTGATTTTCCAGAAACCTTTTTTTAATGAACTTGTCGGAATAACAAATTCACCAAGGTTGTTTAATTCTAATGTAAATATCTGGTCAAATGAAGAATTTGAAGGTCTGTAAAAATGTACTTCTCCCTTCAAGTCATTTGCTGAAAATTCGGTTGGAAATTTAAAAATGATTGAACTCTCCGAAGCAATAAATTGAATTTTATCTTTAAGAACTGCTGAATTATTCTGTTTATCAATTTCTTCTTGATATTTGAGTTCTTGAGCATAATAATTATCTGTAACTAAGTCAACTTTTTCACCAAATGCAAAAAAAACAAATATGACATTAAGAATTAAAAAGCCAATAATGAAAATTGCAATTCCCGTTCCCCAACTCATTGGTTTCTTCATTTTATCTCCTTTTTAAAATGCGATAAAAATGATGTTTTAATATTAGCAACTTCCTTCCCTTTTTCATATACGCCAATCTCTAAAGGTATATTTAGTTTGTCGATTTTATCCTTATCGATTGAGACCATAAATTTACCATCAAATACTTCATGTGGTTCGATAGAATAATTTTCACCCAAAATAGTAATTTTTGCATCGATGTTTTTAACTTTTAAATTGATTGGGATTGTATCGAATGTTTTATTGACAATATTAATATTATATAAGTTGCTAATTTTATTTCCCGGTTGATCTTGGTAAAGCATTCCCGGAGTTCTAAGAATATTTACTGACACATTTTCTCTTGTGAATAATAGAATTGAAACAATTATAATCAATACCACTAATACTATCGAATAACTTAGAATTCTTGGAGTAATTTTAAATCTTATCCTATTAATTATACCGTTAAGAGAATCATATCTTATTAATCCACGAGGTTTATTAATTTTATCCATCACATTATCACATGCATCAATACAAGCTGTACAATTAACACATTCTAATTGGACACCATTGCGAATATCAATTCCGGTGGGACATACATCTACACAAAGATGGCAATCAATACAATCACCGGTATTTTTTTCTTCATTCTTTCTAAGCTTACCACGCGGTTCACCGCGTACATGATCATAAGCCACGACCAAAGAATTTTTATCAAGTAAAACTCCCTGTAGTCTTCCATACGGACAAACAATAGTACAAGCTTGCTCCCTAAACTTTGCAAATACGAAATAGAAAAGAAAAGCGAAAATTGTTATCGCAATTAACTCTGTTATATGTTCACCTGGAGGATCTGTGATAATTTTGAATAGTTCATCAATACCGATTACATAAGCCAGAAATAAATTTGAAATAATAAACGAAAGACTAAAAAACACAATATGTTTAGAGCCTTTTTTTATGAGTTTCTCATTATCCCATTCTTGTGCATCAAGTGCTTTTTGTTTAGTGAAATCGCCTTCGATTAAATATTCAATTTTTCGAAAAACCATTTCCATAAAAACGGTTTGAGGACAAATCCATCCACAAAAAATTCGACCATAAATAGCTGTAAACAGAATGACAAATACAATCATCGTAATAAAGAGTAATACAAAAATGTAGAAGTCTTGAGGACCGAATGTTACACCGAAAAGGATAAATTGTCTTTCGAGCAGGTTGAGTAGAATTAACGGTTGTCCATGAACTTTTATAAATGGTGTGATAAAGAGAATTAGAAGTAGAATAATAGATACTATTTTTCTTGCATTATGATAACGACCGCTCGGCTTTTTGGGATAAACCCATACTCGCTTGCCTTGAGTGTTGATTGTAGAAATAGTATCTCGGTATGCCTCTTGAGGTTTTGTTTCATCCATAATTTTCGCTATTCATAATTCTATAATAAAAGGTCGGGAATTAACCCGACCTAATCAATGTATTTATTGTGCAACAACTAAGGAATCAACTGCTGTAACCCACTTTTCACCTTGAGGCGGTTTTTGATTCGGAGGATTCGTCCCCTGAAGTGATAAGGTGTAACTTCCAACTTCTTGCATATTCTTAGGACTTAATTGTGCTTTCCAGCTTATCATTCCTTTTTCCGGAACTCCATTCTTGATTATTAAAAAAATATTTTTAATATCTCCACCATGAATCCAATAATCATCTGTTAAGTTCGGACCAACCAATCCTTCACCATTGTTACCATGACATGCTGCGCAATATTTCACATAGATTTCTTTTCCGCTGAACATTGTACCGGGATCCATTGTTGCTTTTACATTATTCTCATCAATAAACTCACCTCCAGCTAAAAATTGAGCTCTTTGCAATTCAGCAATTTCAATTTCTTCAGCATATTCGGCTTCCATTAGTTTACCCGTATCAAAAACGTGAAATACAAGCATATAGATTATCGACCAGACTATTGTAACATAAAAAAGATACTTCCACCAAGGAGGTAAATTGTTATCGAGTTCTTTAATACCATCATAATCATGATCAAGTAAAATCTCTTTTTCATTTTCAAGAGGTTTAGCATCTATCAGAAGATTCATAAATTTCGCCCAAAGAGAAACTTCACCGGGCAATTTTTGAATTCCTGCATGATAAACCATAAATATAATTGTCAGTAAAATCATGAAAAGAAAAAGAATCAGAAACGCAGTGTCAGTATAAGCAACCATATCCATCTCTTCCCCTTCGGCATATACCGAGGCGAAAGGGAAAAACAAAAGAATTATGAGAACTAATTTGGGATTGAATCCAAATAGTCTTAGCACCTTCTCATTTTCTTTATTAATATTTTTATTGATCAACATTGTAAAAACCCTTTACTTTTGATTATTTTCATTAGTTGATGAATCTAATGGAAGATTTTCAAGTTCTTCGACTTCTTTTTTATCTAATCGAAGAGCGTAAATAATCCATAGCGTAAAAATTGTAACGAATATCGCTAATCCAATCATAGGATAAATTGATACTCCTTCAATAGCTGATAAATTATTACTAAACATTTTACTTATCCCTATTTCTTTTCTATGACTTTAATATCTGTGCCCAACCGTTGAAGATATGCAATCAGGGCAATAATTTCTTTATCATTATCTACAACAATACCATTTGATTGAAGATCAAGAGCAATGGCTTCAGCTTGCTTCTGAACATCTTCTATTGCAGATACATCATATCCTTCAGCATAAGGAACACCAAGTTTTTGAAGTGCCCGAATTTTTGCTCCGGTATTTGAGATATCCAAACTATTTTCAGCTAGCCATGGATATGGGGGCATTAATGATCCCGGTGACATTAAGCGCGGATCCATCATATGATGATAATGCCATATGTTTGGATACTTTTTCCCGACTCTGTGCAAATCCGGACCGGTTCGTTTTGATCCCCATAAAAACGGATGATCGTACACATATTCACCTGCTTTTGAATATTCACCATATCTTTCAGTTTCACTTCTAAATGGTCTAACTAGCTGTGAATGGCATGAGACACATCCTTCACTAATATAAATGTCTCTTCCATGCAATTCCAGAGGCGAATAAGGTTTAACGGCTTCAATAGTCGGGATATTCGTTTTAACAAGAAACGTAGGTACAATTTCAATTATTCCACCAATTAGAATTGCAATTAAAGAAAGAATAGTGAACTGAATAGGTTTGCTTTCAATCCAGCGATGTCCTAATCCTCTTCTATATTTATCGGAAGTTGATTCTAAAGCAGGAGCTGATGCTTCTTCATTAGCTTCAAGTTTTCCTTGTTTTGCTGTTTTGTAAAGATTATAAATCATCACACAAATACCGATTATAAATAAAAGTCCGCCAATTGATCGAATAATGTACATCGGGACGATTTGTAATACTGTTTCAAGGAAATTAGGATACTGTAATAATCCTTCAGGTGTAAATTGTTTCCACATTAAGGTTTGTGTTAATGCTGACCAATACATTGATGAGGCGTAGAAAACAATCCCTAAGAAACCAATCCAAAAGTGAAAGTTAGCTAATTTCTTAGAGTAGAGTTGCGTCTTATATAATCTCGGAATTAACCAATAAAGAATACCAAATGTTAAAAATCCGTTCCAACCTAGTGCACCAATGTGAACGTGTGCAATAATCCAATCTGTAAAATGCATCAGAGCATTAACATTTTTTAATGAAAGCATAGGTCCTTCAAAAGTTGCCATACCATAAGCCGTTACCGCTACTACCATGAATTTCAAAACCGCATCTTCTCTAACTCGATCCCACGCTCCACGTAGAGTAAGTAATCCATTAATCATACCACCCCATGATGGAGCTATTAACATTAATGAAAATACCGTACCCAATGATTGCGCCCAATCAGGTAAAGCACTATAAAGAAGATGATGTGGACCTGCCCAAATGTAAATGAAAATTAGTGCCCAAAAATGTATTATGGAAAGTCGATATGAATAAACAGGTCTGTTGGCAGCTTTTGGCATAAAGTAATACATCAACCCTAAGTATGGTGTTGTTAAAAAGAAAGCAACTGCATTGTGACCATACCACCATTGAACAAGTGCATCTTGTACTCCGGCATAAGCAGAATAACTTTTAAATAATCCAACCGGAATAGCAATTGAATTTACAATGTGAAGAACTGCAACTGTAACTACTGTGGCAATATAGAACCAGATTGCCACATACATATGTTTTTCACGGCGCTTAATAATCGTACCAAACATATTGATCGCAAAAACAACCCAAATGAGAGTTATTAAAATGTCGATGGGCCATTCAAGTTCAGCATATTCTTTTGAAGATGTGAACCCCAACGGCAAAGTTATTGCCGCAAGAACTATTATTGCTTGCCATCCCCAGAAATGAATTTTACTGAGTAAATCGCTAAACATTCTTGCTTTACAGAGACGTTGTAAAGAATAATAAATACCCATAAAAATACCGTTTCCAACAAAAGCAAATATTACAGCATTTGTATGTAACGGGCGGATTCTTCCAAAGGTAGTATATGGAATACCAAAATTTAATGCGGGAAGATAAAGTTGAACTGCTATAAGCAAACCAACAATCATTCCGATTAAACCCCAGAAGACTGTAGCGACAGCAAAATCTTTTACAATTCTATTGTCGTAGCTAAATGTTTCCATTTGCATTAATGTTTCTCCTATCTATTTGGATGCGTTTTTGTTTGTTTCAATTTTTTCTTTATTAATATCTGTTTTTTCATTATCGTCAAAAAGTATTCTAACGGATGGTGTATATTTGTCGTCCATCTGTCCTGATTTAACTGCCCATAAAAAAGCAATTAAAAATCCACCCGCAATCAGAATACTAAATAAAATCAATAAGATAATTACACTCATTATAAAAGTCCTCTTCGTTTTGCAATAAGTGTTGTTGAAACTGTCGTAAAAACAACAACTGTAATTGAACTTAAGGGCATCAATATTGCTGCGAATAAGGGAGATAAAAGCCCCTGGACTGCAGCCCCCAAACCGACTAGATGATAGAGTACTGAAATTCCAAAACTATAGTAAATAATACTCAAACTACTTTTAGAAAATTGAACGAAATCACTAAATCTGTAAAATTCTGAAGCTTCAAGAATCGCATCACTTGCGGGAGTAAATGAAGTTATATCTTCCGCAATTGAGATCCCCACATTACTTTCAGCTAAAGCTCCGGCGTCATTTAGTCCATCACCCACCATTAAAACTCTTTTGCCACTTGCTTTTAATTTTCTAATAAACTCAAGCTTATCAAATGGTGATTGATTAAATAATAGATTTGCAGAATGTGGAAATACTTTCATTAAATTCTCTTTTTCAGATGAGTTGTCACCCGATAAAAGATATAAATCAAATTTATTAATTAGGTTATTTATCATATCCACAATTCCGGTACGATATACATTCTCAACTTTGAAATAACCTCTCACTTCATTATTTATCGATATGTAGACTCTTGAAGAATTATCTGCATTTGTATTTAAAAATCCGTTCGATTTTTCTTTATGAATATTCAAACCATTTGTAATAAACTTTAAAGAACCAGCTTTTACTTCAACACTATTAACAAACCCCGAGATCCCTAAAGAAGTTTTTTCCTCAAAGTTTTCGATGCTTGTTTTGGGATTAACCTTAAAATGTTCAGCAATGTTTTTGCTTAATGGATGAGTTGAATTTTTCACGAGTCCCATAATCATTTCAATCTCAGTAGCATTTAAAGGATCTCCAACAAATTCAACTTCAGAACGTGAAGGGAACGTAATAGTACCTGTTTTATCGAATACGATTGTGTTTAAGCGCGCTATCTTTTCAATTATACTGATATTCTTTACATAGAATTTATTTTTACTGAATATTCGTAAACTATTCCCCATTGTAAATGGAGTTGATAATGCTAAAGCACAAGGACAGGCAACAATCAAAACAGCAATGAATACTGTAGTTGCTTTGTCCATACTTGTCGGAAGCCAATACATAAAGGCTATTGATGCAATCAGTAAAATCACTATGGTAAAATATTTACTTACATTATTTGCGAAGAGGGTTATCCCCCCTTCATTTCTCTTTTCAAAAGAAAAATTATTCCATAATTGAGTCAAATAGCTTTGAGAAACCTCTTTTAAAACTTCTATTTCAATTTTGCTTCCGACTTGTCTGCCCCCCGCAAAAAGCATTTCCCCCGGAGTCTTCCCAACTTGTGCTGATTCACCTGTAACAAAGCTGTAATCAATATTTCCATTTCCATTAAAAAGAATGGAATCAGCCGGAATCAGTTCACCGTTTCTCAGAACAATTCGATCCCCTATTTTCAATTTTGATAGAGGAATAACTTTTTCTTCTTTTCCCTTTATAATTGTAACTGAAATTGGGAAATAGGATTTATAATTTCTTTCGAAGTTAAGTAGATCAAAAGTTTTCTGTTGAAATATTTTCCCAAGCAACAAAAAGAAAATTAGCCCTGCAAATGAATCCATATACCCTGGACCATACCCCATTACAATTTCGAAAACACTTCTCCCAAATAATGCCAGAATACCAATTGCCAGAGGGACATCTATATTTATAAACTTTTGCTTGATTCCTTTATAAGCCGATTCAAAATAATCCCAACTACAATAAAAAAACAGAGGCAGCGACAATATTAGAATAACGAATGCAAATGTTTGCTTCAAAATTTCACTCGATGCATCAATTGAGAGATATTCTGGAAAACTCAAGAGCATTATATTACCAAATGAAAAACCGGCAATTCCTATTTTGTAATACAATTTTTTACTTTTATCAGTAAGGTTTTTCTTTTCCAGATCCTCTAAACTGATTAAAGGTTCGTAGCCTATTGAAGTTAGTAATTCAACAATTTTCCGCAATGATATTTCTTGTGTCGAAAATGAAACAGACAATTTTTTTGATAAGAAATTAACTCGTGAATTTTGAATGGAGGGATTTAATCTTGAAAGGTTTTCCAAAAGCCAAATACATGAAGCACAATGCATATCGGGGATAAAAAAAGTAGCAGTACTGATTCTTGCATCGGTAAAATCAAGGAGTTGTATTTTTACATCCTCATCGTCCAAATACTCATACTTGTTATTTGCGACGACTGATTTTTGTTGTATTCCGGGATGGTCGTCATAGGTATAATAAGAGCAGAGATTATTTTCGTTGAGGATCTCATAGACCATCTTACACCCTTCACAACAGAAATATTTTTCTTCCTTGTGAATTTTGTCATTCTCACAGTCTTCACCACAATGATAGCAAACTATCGCTTCGCTAATCTCCAATTTTAAATATCACCCAATAGAAATTTACGAGTTAAATAAAGTAGTATTTTTTATTTGAAGCTCCTCTGTAGGAAAAAAGGGAAGAATTATGTTGAAATCCGTTAAAAAAGTCAGACAAATAAAATCGAATTTCATTCCCCCAGTAATTCTTCCCTTTTTCGCTTTGATTTCAGCACAATTCATGCCATCCGAAAGGTGAAATTATTTTCTAAATTCAGTCAATTTTCGAATGATAATTATTGCTAAATAGAATGTAATTCACTATTGTTTCAAATTTCGGGAAGGTTTTCTAAAATGTGAGAAGTTTACAAAATTAATAGATGTTTAATACTGAGGAAATACCACCTTCCCCCATCAGTTTTATGTTTTACCGATTGAGTTGACGAAGGTTGTCCAATTTTTAGGGTCTCAATTTTATTTTGATAAATTGGAATTATTTGTCCGGAAGCCAGAGTTAACAGATAGTTATTAAATTCAAACTTAAGTTCAAGCCCCAAGTGAATCAGACCAATACTTCTGAACATTATTTTTGATTGCTGAAAATTCTTCACACCAAATACTAAAAAAAGTGGCTGCCAATTTTCGAGTTCACCTTTTGGAATCAGGTGTAAAAATAATATTTCAGGGCTAATTTCTACCGATGAAATTTTGTACTTATTTCTAATTTGTAAATAGTAATTGGTTATGTTAAAACTCCCCCGGTAATAAATCCGATTAGCTATCGATGATGTAATAACATCTGTAAATGGCCATGATTGAATTTCTCCAATAGATTTACTTTTGATATTAAGTAATCCAATTTTAATTTCATCGATTAGATTATCTTTAGAAAAGAGAGTAGAAGTGATTTCTCCCCTAATCATAACTACATCCGAAAATTTTTCTTCTCCATAATTTTTTTTATCATACTCGAAGACGAATTTGGCATCACCGGTTAAATATCCGGTTGATAAACTTAAGCGTTTGTCGAGAAAATCAGTGGAAATATTTACACCGTATAAATTTCCGGAATTATTCAAATAATGCTCTTGGGAAATCTTATTCTCATCAAACTTCCATTTTTGGAATGTTTCTAATCTCCAATCTGCATTAAAAATTTTTCCTACATCAAAAGTTTGTGAAAGTTCGTAATAAGTCAAATCATTATTGAATGTTACATCTTCCGTAGAGTAGGAGATGTCGGACAATAAAGAAAGATTTCTTTTTGCCAATTCTAATTTGAAACTATGAAGTATTGTCGGTTGGAATTTCAGTGTAACAAATGAATTAAAAGCCGATTTATTAAGTTTTTGTTTTTCATAAAATGTAATACTTCCTCCTACCTCGACAATTTCACCCTTATAAAATACTTTTGGTTCAATGTTCTTTCTCCCCGAAACACCCTTGAATGAAAAAGTGTTATCACGGTTGTTATAACTCTCTATCGACAATTTTGGGATTTCAATCCCTAGCGAAAGGGAAAAATTATTTTTTTTATAATCAAGTTGTAAATTGGATTTTGCAAAATAAGATTTAACTTTTGAAGTTTTACTTTCACTTCTATAGATATCGAAAAAGTTATGGGTTAGGGTTGTCTCTAGGTAGGAATCATGATTATTTAAATTTGGGATTTGAGAAAAAATATTTTCCCAAATCCCTGAACTGATAATAAAAACTACAAGAACAAAATAATTCAATTATGGAGTAACAGAAACAATGTTAGAATATATAGGGTTCTTAAGAACAAGCATCCAATGATCAGGATTAGTAGATGTTCTAATTCTATAATTGTATGTTACACCGGAACTAACATTGAAATCATCAAAATAACTCGCATAACTTAAATTTTGATAATCAGCTAAAGCGCCGCTGCCTATACTTCTTTGAACAACACAGCTTTGTAACCAACTTGACCAATTGAGAGTTACACGCATCGGATTAGAATTCGGATAAGCGGATAATATTCCCGGATTATAGAGCATAATCTCTTTCCAGTCGTGCTTTTTTGCTTCTATCTTTAGTGTTTCAGAAGCAATCAACTCTTGATACCCTGATCCATAATCGATAAAAATAGTAAACAGCTGATTAGTCTGATCCATTATAAAGAATTCATAGTCGTAGTAGTAATCCCAGCCATTAAAATGTTGTTTTGCTGTGATTTCATAATTCTTTGAAGGGGTTACTATTCTCAATTTAGGCGAACTAGTAATCTGTTGGAATCCTTGAGTTTGTATACTACCTTGTAACATATATGCGAATGCTTCATCAATGCGCATCATTTTCTTTAATTGATTATTAGTCATTCCCGGGAAAACACCACCGAATGTAGGATCCGGGAAGTTGAATTGATCATAAGTGTCAGCATTAAATCTAAAATTAATACCATTCTCACCATCAGGTTCAACAGTATATGCCGGTAAAAATGATTTTTTGGGATTAGCTACCGGGTTGTCAAAAAATTTACCCATAAAAACTTGAACTGTATAATCATTTCCATCTCTATCACCATTCTCAACAAAAACAGATATTGGTTGAGTCATAGTTGTTTTCATTTTGTTTAGATATGTTTTTACAGTATCAAGATCACGCTGTCTTATACCATCATTACCCAATTTGATAACTGCATCAGTTTTACTTCCGGATATTGTTTCAAGTTTTTGAATTCCGGTTAGAAGTTTATTGATCATTTCATTCATAGCACCTTTTGCATTTGCGGCACGTGTAACTCCGTCAGAAGCAAGGCCAAAGAAATTAGGATTGTCTTGATTTAATGCATTGACAAGACTTTGCTGTGAATAGTCAGCCATCTCAAATTTATAGACCATCATTCCTTCAAGCATCGAGTTAACACCACTAACCGCCGCTGCAAAGAAATGGGCTTCAGCGGGATAAAGATAAACAGAGCTTCTATTTTGATCTCCCTGCATTCTTCCTGTTACCTCAAATCGAAATGTATCGGTCGATGTAACATGGTTCAGCCTTTCAATTGCATAGGAAACACGCGGTATAAGCTTATTCTTTAACACTGTTTGAACTTCACTCATCAAAGGTGGATCGGTAATTGCTTTTTGGAATACAAAAAATGAATTTAAAGCGAGTTGTTCCACAGGAACTTTCATTTGAGAAGTTGAATGAAAAAGTCCGATGTTAAAGAGTGCTTTACCGAAGAATCCTGAATCAGCAGATGATTCCATTTTTTTAATAAGAGCTTTAATATCAGGGTCTGCATATGATGAAAGAATTTCAGTGAGTGCTGCACCAAAACTGGCTTGTGTATTTGAAGGATCAAGAACTAACGCTTCTTTATAAAGCGTATTTGAGGTCGTAAAGTTTAACCTATCAAAGTCACCGGTATTATTAAAGGAACTTGTTGACCAGGTTAAAAAAGTTGATTCAAGAGATTGATTTGCTAATTGTACTTTTACCTGAGCACCAGCAGGGTCCCCTGTCGGATCTTCAGTTTTAGTGGTCTCTTCGCAACCCACAAACAATAAAAGTAATAGTACAAAAGTCAGCGAATAAAATTTACGTGACATTATCTCCTCCTTAAGATTCATTATTTCGAATCTTTTAATTTGCCAAGTAAGTGAAATTAAAATATTTTACGTGCGAAACGTAAATAATAAATAATTAAAAGACAACTGCTAATACTATAGATAAAGAGGATAAATAATTAATACGATTCTTTAAAATTAAAAGACTCTGACAATTCATCAGAGTCTAATAAAAGTGATAAAATTCGGACTTAAGGATTCACAATCTTTCGTGTTTTGCGTCGGTCAAAATAATGAGTGTGCAAAATCTCGTGACTAACATGGCTTCCCGGTTCACCAAGAAATTCCTTATAAAGTTTTTTAATCGATTCATTCTCATAAGATCTTCTTAGTATCATTTTTTTATCGATCTCATAAAGAGCTTTCATTCTCTTTATAACTTTATCTGTTTTTTGATGAATGGGTTGACCACCACCATTAATACAGCCTCCGGGGCAAGCCATTACTTCAACAAAATGATATTTAGATTTGCCGGCTCTTACTTCATCGAGAATTGGAGCTGCATTACCGATACCATTTACTACAGCAATATTAAGTGCTAATCCATTGATGTTAATCGTTGCTTCTTTTATATCTTCTAAACCTCTCACTTGTTCAAAATCAACATCCTCAAGGTGAGTGTTTGTTAATTCAAAATAGGCTGTTCTCAATGCTGCTTCCATTACACCTCCGCTTGTTCCGAAAATTGCAGCAGCACCCGTTGATTCACCAAGAGGATTATCAAATTCAGATTCACCTAAATCAGCAAATTCAATTCCCGCTATATTGAAAAATCTAACTAACTCGCGGGTTGTTAGAACTGCATCAACCTCGGTCAAAGTTTCAATGTTTAATTCAGGACGAGCAGATTCATATTTTTTTACTGTACACGGCATTATTGAAACAACGTAAACATCTTTGGGATCAATGCCCATTTTCTTGGCGAAGTAACTTTTTAGCAAGGCACCTTCCATTTCATGGGGTGATTTACAAGTTGATAAGTTTTCGAGTAAATCTCCATAATTCTGTTCAAGGAATTTAATCCAGCCGGGGCAACAGCTTGTAAACATTGGAAGTGTCTCACCTTTTGTAATTCTTTTTATTAATTCATGTGCCTCTTCCATAATGGTGAGATCCGCAGCAAAGTTGGTATCGAACACACGCTTAAATCCTAATCGGCGTAAACCAGTAACTAATTTGCCGGTAACATCCGTCCCCAAAGGCATATTGTATTCTTCACCAAGTGTCGCTCTAACAGCAGGAGCAATTTGAGCAATTGTATATTTTTTTCGATGATTCAGTGCATCTGAAACTTCTTTAAGAGAACTTTTTTCTCGAAGAGAAGCTGTTGGACAAACAAGAATACATTGTCCGCACAAAATACAATCACTTACATTTAATCCTTTATTATAAGGTGTTGAAACTATACTAGTAAAACCGCGGTTAATAAAATCAATCGCACCAATTTTTTGAACTTCACCGCATACTCTTACACATCTTCCGCAAAGGATACATTTTGCCGGATCTCTTTCGAGTGAGGCAGATGAAATGTCTACTGCATGATCTTTATGTTCTCCCTTATATCGATGTTCTCTTATACTATACTTTTCAGATAAAGTTTGTAATTCACAATTCCCATTCCGAACACATATTAAACAATCCTGGGGATGATTTTCTATCAATAGTTCAACTATTGTTTTTCTAGCAATTCTAACACGTGGGGAATTTGTCTCTACAACCATTCCTTCATAAATGGGATATGCGCATGATGGGATTAACCCTCTCTGCCCTTCAACTTCTACCGAACATATTCTGCATGCACCTGATGGGATTAAATCTTTAAGGTGACACAATGTCGGTACAGCAATACCGACTGATTTAGCTGCATCAAGGATTGTCATTCCTTCTTCAGCTTTTACTTTTATATTATTTATTGTTAACTCAACCATTATTTTCCTCGTAAGAAATCAAAATTAATTTACTAATACAGCATTAAACCTGCAGGCTTCGAAACACATTCCGCATTTGATACATTTATCTTGAATGATATAATGTGCTTGACCCTTTTCACCAAGAATAGCCTCAGTTGAACATTTCCTTACACATACACCACATCCGCTACAGATAGTATTGTCAATAGTATATGTTAGTAAATCTTTACAAACTCCGGCTCTACATTTTCTTTCATAAAGATGCTCTTCATATTCTTCTTTGAAATATTGAAGCCCCGACAATACAGGATTAGGTGCCGATTGCCCCAAACCACATAGTGATGTATCTCTAATAACATTAGATAATCTATTGAGATAAATTATCCCTTTAAACCTTTGAAGTTCATCTAGTTTATTTTTTGTTCCTTTATAACTTGTTGGGATTCTCTCGATGATTTCTAGCATTCTTTTTGTACCTTCACGGCATGGAACACACTTTCCGCATGATTCACTTTGGATAAATGTTAAGAAAAACTTAGCAATATCTACCATACAAGTATCTTCATCCATAACAACGAATCCACCAGAACCCATCATCGCACCAACACCTTTAAGCGATTCATAATCAACTTGTGTTTTGATTACACTTTCCGGTAAACAACCGCCTGAAGGACCTCCAATTTGAACAGCTTTGAACTTTTTATTATCCGGAATTCCGCCACCAATATTAAATACTACTTCTTCAAGAGTAATTCCCATCGGGACTTCTACAAGTCCGCTGTTTGTAATTTTTCCGCTAAGTGCGAATACTTTTGTCCCTTTACTTTTTTCTGTCCCTATTGAAGCATACCATTCAGA
>JAGUXE010000280.1 GCA_020061995.1 Ignavibacteriales bacterium
GGATGATTCTCAAAATACTTTACAACTAAAAATCACCGAAAATAAAAATCTTCAAGAAAAAAACGAGGCATTATTAGAGCAACTTAATTCACTTCAAAAACAAAATGAGGAAAATCAAAGAATTCTTAAAATTTCAAATTTTCCTGATGAAATACAAAATGAACTTCCTGGTGATATGGATAGATACAAAAAAGATTTGAAATCAATCAAAAGTTTGGTTGACAATCCGTCTACTAATTCTTTAACAGACTATAATAACGATCGTTCACGTGAGGAATTGTTTGTTTTATTGTATTTGTGGTATACAAAAAATCAAAAGATGGAAGAAATTTTACGAAAAATTGAGAGCGATACTGCTATTAAATATTGGATCGATATTATGCCGAAATTTAATTCTAAAGTAATTGAGACTATAGAAATTTCAGAAAATGAGGATATTTTTAGAGACAAAATTAAGGAAGAAGTTAATGCTATTGTTTGTTCCTTAAATTTCGAGCAAATGTGTGGTGATGCTATAACTTATCTGTCACAAACATTAAGATCACATGAAGTCAAAGAGGACTCTTTGAGAGAAATCAACAAATTTCTTTTATTTTTATTTGCTCTGAAAGATTAAGTGATGGGCAAACTTTTTAATCCATATAAAACCAAGAAGCAAAATAATAATATTGTTTTTAGACAGAATCCGAATAAACAGAACAAACCAATTCTCAATAAGCGTATATATTTATTTATAGCTGCAATGGGATTATTGTTTTTCTTGATACTTGTCTTCTCGATAGGGGGTAAAAAAAATATTGATCGAACTCAATTGGCAAATGGAGACGAAACTAACTCTGCCAGACTTGATAAACGTCCAGAAAGATCCTTACCTGAGGGTAAACTTGGGGGATGGGCAAAGTCGATAGTTTACATTGAGTCGGGATATATTAAAAATGATTCCTTCTTTGCGAAAATTAGTGGTACTGGTTTTGTCTTTTCCTCGAAAGGGAAAGTTATGACGAACCAACATGTAGTGGGGAACGGGTTACAGATATTACTAACATTCTATGATGGTTCAACTTCTTATGCTAGGGTGAAAAGAGCAGATGATGAATTGGATATTGCTGAATTAGAGACAATTCTACCAACAACTGTTAAACCTTTAATTCTAGATAAGGACGGGATTGTTAAGATTGGTAGAAAAATAATTGTTATGGGATTTCCATTGGGTGCAGCTCTCGGTCCGGAAATGACTTTAACTGATGGTTTGATTAGTTCAGTTAGAAAAGACAATTTAGGGAATTTAAGATGGTATCAGATAAATGCTGCAGTGAATTCGGGAAATTCTGGCGGTCCACTAATCGATGCGGAATCGGGAAATGTACTAGGAGTTGTTACTGCAAAAATATTCGAAGCCGAGAATATTGGTTTTGCTCGACCAATTTCTGTTGTTGCTAAGCAATTTCAGGGCATCTTTGATGAATAAAGAAAAAGTATATGAATTGTGCTCAAATCTATATAATAATCCCTTTGGACAACCCACAGATGAGAAGATTAATTCCCATTTTGAAATTATGGAACAATTATGCTTTGACAAGCAGGTTGTCAATCTTGGTATTGTTGGAAGTAGCGTTTTTGGGGTCAAATTAAAGGTTATTAATGCTTCGGCAAAAGTACTATCTTTAAGAGAGGGTAAACTAACCGGACTCAATCAAAGTACTTCTCCAAAATTGGTGTCAATTGATCCTCAATTACCATGCGATGTAAGGCCATACTCTTCAATTAATATTGATTGCAAATTAGATTTTAGTGATTTAGAGGATGGTTTCCATTCCAATTTACTATGGTTAACTCAAGAAGATGGCCTTCGAATTGCGACTCAAATTCAATATGTACTTCAATCTTCATTAAATAAGAAATCAGACAGGAAATTTAGTAAAGAGCAAAAATTTTTCTATAAATATTCTCATTTTTTTAATCCCAGAGCTGAGAAACAAACTATTAATGTTAATCTAGTCTCACCAAATTCTGTTATTTACGCAACTTCTACGAGTCAGAGTGTTTATTGGGTAAAATGTTTAAGTCATGGAGGGGATTTTATCCAGTATCTGATGCCAATTGGCAAAAATTTATTTGCAGTAGAGGTTAATCAGAGACTTCCATTGGAAACTCTAATTTCATTTCAGGATAACGAAGAAAAACCATTAAATTCCTTTACCACACGAAATTGCCATATAGGAGGATGTTTCAAGCTATTTAATCAACTCTCAACTCCTTCGGCAAATTTCGAAATGGTCATCAACAAAGTTCCAATAAAAGATGATTTTTTGATCTTAAAAAAGCCTCTGTGGCTGGATTTGGAACTAAAAAAAAGTGGTAGGAAACTAATAATTTATGGTTTCATTTTGCAAGAGCTAACGATTCAAAAAGTTGATTCTGAAGAAGTAATACTAAAAAATTCTATAGGTGAGATTAGTTTCTTGATTAACTTTAAATTTGATAATCGCTCAATTGATATAGTTGAGGTTTCTTCTATAAACATTTTGAATGATCAAGAAAGTGAAAGTTCGCACTACATCGCAACTTGTACCCTAAAATGTTTTGGAATTGGAGCGTGCACCGTTATCATCCCTATCCCAGAGATTCAACATTCTGGAAACATAGAACAGTCAATGGATTCCCCCAATGTGAAGATTTACACACTAAAAATTGAAAAAAACTGGATGATCACAAAGCACTCTGCTGAAGACAAAATACCATTAATTTTTACAAATGATCTTGGGCACATTAGATATTTTAATGTTTCATTAAATACATTACCTAACAATGGCAGAATTAATAGAGGGATTTTAGGCCCTATTCCATTTTTTCAATGCCAGAGTCTCTCCTACTCACTCCCAATTCATAACAGTAGAAATCAAAGTTCTAATATTTTAGATTTTAACCTATCAATATCTGGAGCGATAATAGATCCACAGAAATTTAGTATTAAGAGGGATAGGAATTATTTTTATCTCTACAATAAAAAAAATGAATTTAATCAAGAGAAAGAAGTTTTTGGCAAACTTAACTTCTCAATTTCTGAAGAATTAGATATTCGACATTATACATGGGACATAATTTTACAACCCATAGAGGCAAATCTGGATTATGAAGTTAAGAAATTAGAGTATGGGGGTGTGGAGTTTACCCACCGGCTATTTCAAATTTCTATTGCAAATAATTCTTCAAAACTTGCTTTAATATCTTCAATTTTTAGCAATTCTATGGAGGTACACATTGACATTCAACCTCTCTTGAGACAAAAAAAAATTTTTATTGACCCTGGTGATGTCTTTTTGTTTAATGCTGCTTCTCAGAAGTTTTTAAATAACACCAGAGCCGCTGTTATTAGTATATTTTATAATAACCATGCACCTCTGGAAATTGATCTTAATAAATATTAAAATTATTGTGTAATATGGTTGAATTTATTTTTTCTACACCGCAAGCTTCATTTATAAATTTCTTAATAATAGTTCTCTTTTTCTATGCAGCTATCCGATTATTATTTTTGTGGATTAGTTTTAGTACTGAATCGAAGAAGTTAAAACTTTTAAGCGAGGAATCAGAAAAGCTGGAGAGTTTAGATCTTTACATGGTGAAATTATTAGGTGTATGTCATGGGAAGGGTACTTTATATAAAAGACTTTTTGAAATTAGTAAAATTTATGAGAAAAGTAGATCTGTACCTTTAGAAATTTTTGAACATATTAATGTAACTCATAGATTTGAAGAATCAGAGTCTGTAAAGCGGATTTCAGGAATATTGATTTTATTAGGTCTCCTTGGTACAGTTATAGGATTAAGTTTTAGTATTGTAGATATAAAAAAAGCATTTGCCGGATTCGCTGGAGGTGAATTAGATAAACTGATCAGGACTATTACAGATTTCATGGGGAACATGGAAACCGCGTTCTCGACTACAATGGTAGGGATGGGGACTACGTTAATATTATTATTGCTGTTATTTTTTATTGACCGTCGAAGAGATAAATTAGAAGGAAAATACTCTACATTGATGGTATCTCATGTTTTACCATTGCTCAATGTGAATGACAGAGAAGAGAGTATAAACGAAATGACGCAGTCAATAAGGGAAAACAGCAGTCTGCTGAAATCACTGGTTGAAAATACAGTAATAGCATCCTCAGAGGCGCGTGCCCAATATCATTTATTAGTGAACGCAATAGCGGCCATGACAAAAAGTCTAACTTCTATTCGTGAACCTTTTGAGGAAGGGAATAAAATTCAGGGACAAATTTTAGGGATTGCGGCAGATTTTAAATCTGGAATAACTGAATTGCGAGATTCGACTCAATCTGTAAGTAAAAGTATTTCAGATTTTATTGGCTCCAGTACTATTACGAATAGTCTTTTGAGCAAAACAGTTGAACAACTGCAAATAAGTCAGAAAGTTGAAACAGATCTTCATGCTCAAGTAACATTGACAAATACAAACATGTCAACAATGATTAATAACTGGAGCGAATGGTTAAATGATTTACGTGTATCAGTTGAATCCATCAAAGACTTGTCTTTGTCCTTTGGTACAGTCGCAGAAACTTCAATTAAGACCGTCCGAGAGGAATTTTCATCATCACAGAAGAAGATGGATGCTTCAGTCACCCAATTGATTAAGTCAATGATTGAGAATAGAGATAGCATTTCTAAAGTATATTCACTAGAGGTTCAAGAAATGATTAGTGCTGTCAAAACTTCACTTGAAAATTATATTGATAAAACTGATAAATCCGCGATCGCTGAGAGAAAGGTTGAATCAGAAAAATTCATGCTGACGATTTCAGACATTTACACACATATAAGTCAAGTGCTGAATAAATTGGCAGACTATCAGAAAGAAGTAAATGAGTCGATAAAGGCTACCTATCAGAATGAAGCTTCGGGATTGGTCGAAATTGTCAAAAGTGAAACTTCAAAAAATAATGAAAGACTATCTCTTGCTTCAGATGGGTTAGAGAAGACCTTAATAAAACTGCATAAAGATGTTATTGAGATTTCCAATGAATTAAAAGAAAAATTTGAACCTTTATTGATACAATCCGATACTTTTAGTTATGGAAAGATAAATTACAACAAGAGTCATCAAGATTTAGTTAATGAAACTCCAAAAAATCAGAACAATCCGCAAATTTCAAACACAGAAATAAAAACGACAACTTCTTTACCAAAGGAGACAATTGAAAGTATATCTATCGCTGATGATGAAAAAAAAGATAATTCAAAATCTATGTTTTCAAAATTTGTCCGTCGCTTTATGACAAAATAATTTATGGGAATAAACTGAATGAAAAACACCTTAAAAACAAAAGAGAACACATTCAATTTCTGGCCAAGTTTTAGTGATGTGTTTATGTCAATTCTGTTTATTCTAATACTTTTTCTCTTCCTTCTTGTCATAAAAGTTTATTTGTTAGAATTAATCGATGTCAAAGCTGTAAGTCAGGAGCTATTGACTAATATTAAAAATTCATTGGGTCAAGATTCTACAATCATAGCTGGAGACGCCCTAAGCGCAAATAATCATACAATTTTATTTAAGGATTCATTTCTATTTGATCAAGGAAAATCTGAATTCAAAGATGCCAAGAGTAAAGAATTTATTAAAATTATTGCAAATGAGATAAGGAAGTTTGTTGAGGCAGGTAGAATATCTGAAATTGTGGTCGAGGGGCATACAAATAGTGATAAGTTTAGAAATGATCCATACGGAAATTGGTCTCTTTCATCCTCAAGAGCTGTGACAGTTGTGAGAGTTTTAGATGAAGCTGGAATAATAAAATCATTTCTAAAAGATTCAACAAATTCAACCAGAATTCTCTCTGTAAGTGGATACTCGCAGTATGATTTTATCCATGAAGATAGCCAAGTGAATGAAAATAAAGAGGCTTCAAAAAGAATACAAATTTCAATCAAATATAAAATAGATAGTAAAGATTGAGCTGTTGAATGTTGGTACGTACCCCAAATCCGAAAGAGAATATACATATTTAATATTACATAAGAGCTCTTCCCTAATAGGATACTTGAGTGATAATGAAGTACTTTTCTTCGTTGAAATTATTGTAGAAGAGCATTATTACTCAATGACACAATACACATCATTGATTTTTGTCCATACTTCTGGAAATAGTTTTTTTATGAAAATCTTGATTAGTCAGTCATTCTAAAAACCATCGATGATTTTTTGCAAAAAAAATAAACCGAATGTTATTAGTTTTAACTAAATACAATCATACAGAAAAACTATTATTGATCACAGTTCAAAAGTTAAACATCAAAAAAAAACAAAAAAAATTAACATATCAACCAAGGGGAGTATGTGTTTTTGAGACTTTGGTACCCTGCTTTATTTGGTAGGGGTTATGGAAAATCAGCTATTATGAGTTTGGTTTTGTGTTTGATGCTCTTTTACCTAATCATAATTCCCAAGAGTTTCTTTCGCAATTTGAATAACCCTTTCCCGTAATTCAATCGGTTCTAGGACTTTGCATCCTTTCCCTCGACTTACTATCCAGCTTGTTATTTCATTTAATGTGTTTACGGTAACACTATATATTACCGAGTCGTCTTCTTGAACCTCAAAACTTTGATCTTTTATTAATGTGCGGAACTTTAGCCTTTCAGCCCAAGTTTTATCGAATTGAAGTTTTACTTTTATTTTTTCTTTCCCTATCCAGCTTCCCCATGAATAACAAAAATACTCCTCAAGCTTTTTATCAGATATTCTTTCAAACTTTGAATTTCCCATCCATACTTTTGTGATTTTGTCAAGGTGAAACTGCTTAACACTATTTCCGTCTTGAGTCAACAAACGCCAGCTTCCTTCACTGTGGAAGATTAATAGAGGTTTTATAACTCTCCGTTCATACTCGTAATCGTGGTTGTGGTATTCAATTGTAGCCGAGGTGGTTTTCTCAATGCAGATTTGAAGCTGTACAAAATTCCCGACAGCATCATATTTATGCTTTTCAATCAGTAACGAAGTTGATTTATCAAAGATATTCTTCGAATAACATAATCCCACATACTGAAGCAAAAATTCACGGGTCATCTCATCATTCAATCCACTTCTAATCATTACTCCACGCCCCTTATAAGAGCTGACGGGGACACCCATAAATCTTAAATCTTTCAAATCACGCTTGATAGTAACTTCATCCACCCCAAACATATCTGCCAACTCGGGAATCGAGTGATGCACGGTTTTCCCCGGACAAATACTAACCCCGATTATCTCTATCTGACGCTTAATTTTTAATTGTAGATTATTCATAGATCCCCGTTCTAATTAAAACTTTACCAGAAATATTTTAATTGTAATGATAAAATTACCTTCTATTTCTTGATTCTCAAAAGAATTGAGAAAATCATCTGTCATCGAAAAGTTATTTGAATGTTTTTTATTAACAAAAAATACGATTCTTCAAAAAAGTATCATGGTATGATCCTCTTAAGTGGTATCTGCTGTTGTAAGTTTGGGTAAATCAATTTTTAAGGATATACAATGGATACGCAAGTAATTTCGGTTCAGAATCATAAGGCGGTTACGGTTGTTCAACTAAGCACATCTTTTAGGGATAGCTTCAATTATATTTCCGGGGCAAGAGCTATTCGTGAAAATCTGATTGAAGTAACTGAGGTTAACAAATCGGGGGAAGTTAATTTTTTGAAGGTGGTGAATTTATCTAAAGATTACGTTTTCTTCATGGATGGCGATATTCTTGCCGGAGCAAAACAAAACCGGGTTCTTAATACATCGGTACTATTATCCCCAAACTCAAATACCAAACTGCCGGTAAGTTGCGTTGAGCAAGGAAGATGGAGTGCAAAATCAGAAAAATTCTCAGATACAAGTTACTCAGCTCCTACTTCTTTGAGGGCAAAGAAAGCTCAAGATGTGAAGGAAAATCTAAAATATGAGCGAATGCCTACTTCAGACCAAGGGGCTGTGTGGAGTAGTGTGAATGAGATGCAAGATTTGACTTGTTTGAGATCAAGTACTTCAAACCTTTCTGATATATTTGATGCGTTTGAAGATGATTTTGAGACTTTTACTAAAAAGTTCACAGTTGATAATGAAGCAAACGGACTTGCCATATTCACAAATAATAAGCTGTTAAATATTGATATCTTTAACCGAACAGATATTTTCAACGAGTATTTCCCAAAGATACTGAAGGGGGCAGCAATTGAGACTTACAAATTATCTCCGAAAGAAATCCCCACAGAGGCTGAGGCTAAATATAAGGCTCTGGATTTCCTTGATAAGTTTGAAACTCTGAGTTTTGAGTTGAGTGACGGAGTGGGAGTAGGAAAAGAGAAACGTTTTGAAACAGAAAGTTTAACCGGATTTGAATTGGTTCATAACGATTATACAATTCATCTGACAGCATTAAATATTCAAGGGAATAGTGGAAAGAAAAGAAAGTTTTACGAGTAAGAAAATCGATTCACCGATAGTCGTAAAAAGTTCAAATCTTAGATTACGGGAAGAGGGGGAGAAGATATTCATTCAGATATTTGATGATGGATTGAATGAATTTCCGGTAAAGAGAGATTCTGTTCGAAAACTCCTTGCAGAATACTCTCTTCCCGATTTCTTCTGGGATTTACTTAGTAACGAATCGATAGTATCAGTTGCAAATGACTATCTGTTAAGTAAAGAAAACAAGAATTTTATGCTGGATTTGAGTTAGAAATGTATGATACGGATGTCGTTGTGTAAGACTAAAACTAGTTGTCAGAAGCCAAAATCGCATAGCGATATAGCTATTATTGGTTGATTAAATTTCTTAATAATTTGTATCATTTATACTACTGTGTAATTCCTTACCCGTTTGGTCATGACACTCGTTTTTTGTATCTCTAAATCTAACTATTTGAAAAGTATCTTTCCATCTGAAGATATATAACTCTTTTTCGGTGCTCTTGGGATTTTCAATAAATCAAAAACCCCAATACAGCAGAACGGGAAAAAATTAAAATTGGAGGAAAAATTAAGAGACAAGGACTCTCTGATCAGTGAGATAGTAGAAGACAACCTCCGTCTTTAAAAAAATTAAAGCGGCGCATTACAACCACGTGACCGATTTTTAGTTTTTCAAATCGACATTAATAAAAAAAGCAGACTAAGCTAAGCTACCCTTTTTTACTCTGCAAATATGCAATAGCTTCGTTGAATTTAGTTTCGTCCGGAATTGCTAAAAATATTTCTACACCTGTTACTCCGTATGGTTTATTATCATTGCATTCATCAATAAGTACATCGATAAATTCCTTTACACTAACTCTATTATTATTAGCTATTAATGGAAATGCCATAGGTTTCCAGAAAAAACCGGCAGCCAAAGCCAAACATTGTCCAACTGCAAATCTAAGATGCTCAAAATTTTCTCCGGGATTTTTTGTTACGGTATGTATAATACTATGAATACCATATTTATCCAACAAGTCATATGAGCCTGTAATCATAATCCGTCCTTCGCGTACATGATTATTATTCTCTGCAGCTTGCTCAGCAAGTTCTTTTTGTAACGAAGGGCCGGCTTCTTTATTTAATAAAGTAGATACATGCCCTTCAGAAGTACTTAAACGAAGATAGGTGTTTGTTGGGTTAATGATATATTTGGCCCCCACATCCAGAATTGAAGCTTGTCTAACTTTGAGTGTAAAAGTTTCAGTTACTTCAAAGTCCATGAAATTACTCCTTGTTTAAATTAAAAAATAATACACTATACTCTATAATTCTTATACCAATTTCTAAGGTAAAGAAAACAAGCTGAGTGTTAGCTTGTTTTGTCCATTGTTTCAGTTGTTACCAACCTAAAACCCCACTAATGGATTATTTTCCCAGCTTTTATATAACAAAAAAAACATCCAAAAAAAAATAATATTGGAACCAAGGGGGGGGGGGTAATCCGATATCTGGATACCTGGTGTTTTTTGGTAGGGCGTGGGGTATGGAACCTAAATCGTCTATTGTGAGTTTGGTTTTGTGTGAAACTGTTTTCAAACCTTCATCTAATAAAAAAGCCGATCCCTCGACGAGTTATATCTGTTTCTGCAATGGCTTATCACGTGTGGACTGACATTTATTCCATATCCTGTGAATTCATTTGTTTTTTCATTTTGATACCTTTTTCTAACGCAACTTTCTGTAACGTTTTCCAAATAAGCGTTGTTCACCTCATTACCCACTCGTGACTTCAAATCCTATTTACACGACTCTAAATTTCAACACTCCAGAGAGGCGGGATTTTTTTGATATAATGTTCTTATTTTGGTTTTGCCTGCCCGGACTTTGTGATAATCTAAAATAATTTTGGATCAGACTTGACTTCACCGATGCAATGGTTTATACTATTATATATGTATGGGGAAATAATAACTTACTCCCTTCCGCCTAAAGGCAATATAAATGTAAATTCAGAGGAAAATCAAAATGATAAATACTCACGTAACTTCAATCCGCGATTTTTATCTTGCCAGCTTCCTAATCGCTGCTGGATTAAAATTGCAGTCACATAACAAACAAAACGGTAATACGGTCTTTAATTTTAAAAATGATGAAATGACAACAAAGGCCATCAATTCATACTATTCCATGAGTGCATCAATTGAACCAATGACCTATTCGAACGCAATTAAATCGCTCAAGTCCATCTTATATTCATATGGTTATACAAATTCAAATTCAGAGGTAAATAATTATGTCAAACAATATAAAGGAAATAATTAATACGGAACTAGTTTCAGTAACCGAAAGAACTGAACAAAAACAAAATCTTTCAAAAATCAACCCAACAACCGTAACAGAAACTGCTGTTGATATTGTCAGACGGTTTACAAATGAATATGGTTTGAGTATTATAAAAATAAAAGCCGAAGATAAAGTCCCGGAATGGGCTTCATGGAAAAAATATCAAACTGTTAAACTCACCCAAAACGAAATAATCGATAATTTCAGCACAGAGAACGAACCCCGCATTGCAATAGTTTGCGGAAGAGTCTCCGGAAATCTGGAGTTGCTCGACATTGATAATAAATTTAATAATATGGACGAACTTTATCCAAAGTTTTTAGAACTCCATGGTGTAAAAGAAGTTGTCAACAAGTGTGTCGTTGAGACTTCGATGAGTGGGGGTGTTCATATTTATTATCGCTGTACAGAAATCCAGGGGAATCAAAAGCTCGCGATGTGCCCTACGGGAAGAATTGACGATAAGGGAAAAACTATTTATGAAACAGTTTTTGAAACCCGAGGCGAGGGGGGTTATGTTGTTTGTTCTCCATCCAAGGGGTATGTCCTTATTCATGGAAGTTTCGGAGAAATACCGGAACTTACTCCTGATGAGCGAGAAATACTATTAAATGGAGCACGCTTTTTTAATAAAAAAATCAGTGAGGAAAAACCATATTCAGACAGAAAGAAATATAAAACGGGAACTCCATGGGATTTGTATAATAATTCCTCCGAAGCTGTAGCTGAATGCAAAGAATTATTAAAAGCTGTTGGTTGGAAGCAGGCTGGAGGAAATCAGAATGAGGAATATTGGCAGCGCCCCGGCAAAAAGCAAGGGGTCTCTGCAAGCTATAGGGATAAAAGTTTTAGAGTTTTTTCAACAAATGCTGCTCCGTTTGAAAATGATAGATCATACATGCCTTCTTCAGTTTATGCCATACTCAAATATGGTGAGGGGAAAGATAACTTCAAGAAGGCTATCGAAGACTTTATCAGCAAAGGCTTCGGATCCCATTCAACGGCTGATATCAACCGCGTTGAGTCACATCTAAATGACCTTTATGAATTTAGGTACAATGTTGTTACCGGTTCATTGGAGATGAAACGAAGAAATGACGAAATTTATAGGGATGTTGAAGACTATGACATGGGGAGCATTTATCGAGAGATGCAGCATAAAGAGATTAATTTTTCGCTCGATAAGTTGCATACTTTACTAAATTCGGACTTTGTACAGCTTTATGATCCTTTTAAGGAATATTTTGAAGCATTGCCAAAATGGGATGGAATTGATTATATAAAACAACTCTCCGAAACAGTTGAATTGACGGATGAGACCAAACGTGATTTTTGGTATTTATGCTTGAGGCGCTGGCTTATTGCAGCTTCTGCTTGTGCGGTTAACGAAAATGTAACTAATGAGGTCTCCCCGATCTTTTATGGAAAACAAGGTAAGGGAAAGACAAAGTGGTTCAATAAACTGATACCAAAAAATATAGACGATAAAAAATACTTGTTCGTCGGAACAATAAATGATGATAAAGATTCAAAGTTACATTTATCGAGTAAGTTCCTTATTAATTTGGACGAGCTTGGATCATTGAATCGAGAAGAAATTGGTTACCTTAAATCCCTCTACTCATTACAACATTTGAATATCCGCGAACCTTATATGCGAAAAAGCAGAAACCTGATTCGCAGAGCGAGTTTTGTCGGAAGTATAGACCGTGAAGAATTTTTGACAGACCTATCAGGAACTCGTAGATTTTTAACCTTTTCCGTATCAGAGGTTGATTATATGCACTCAGTGGATATGGATAAAGTTTACTCTCAAGCGTATACATTATATAAGTCAGGTGAGCGGTTTTATTTTAATGAGAATGAAATATTGGAAATAAATGAAAATAATGAGGACTTCAGATTAAAACCATTGGAAGAGGAGTTGTTTACGCGTTGTTTTGTAAAACCAGGAACAGGAGATGCGGTTGAGCTTTTAACAACAACTGAAATAGCTAGGGAAATAATGTCGATGGATTCAGCATACAAAGTTACAGAAGCCTCTATCAAAAAAATTGGCCAACTTCTGAGTAAAAGAGATTTTAAAAAGAAAAGCAAAAGGAATGATGGCGCTTCAGTGAAAGCATGGCAGTTAAAGCGGGTTCAACAACAGATCCAATTCACCTATCAAACAAATAAACCCCTATTTCAGGAGAATTAAAGAGGTAAGAGTGGTAAGTAGGTGGTAAGTAAAGTTACCACCTACTTAACTCATTTAAAATATATAGGTTACAGCAATAAAGGTAAGTGGTAAGTGAAATATATATATAAATAAAATTTATGTTATCCTGATAAAAAGCCAACGGAGGTTAAGGACACTAAGCAAGGTTACACCTCCGTAGTCTTTATAGAAAAGTAGTTGCCACAAGTTACCACTTACCACAAGAAAAGATAAATAGAACAAAAAATTGGAGGAGTTTTTCCAAAAAAACCCCTTTCGTATGTAATCTTTTTCATGGGTTCGTTTTTGAGCTATTTTGGTGTTTTAGGGGACAGTAGGTGACAGTAAAAAAAAAGTTACTGTCCCTCTGAATCTTTAGAATTCAGCTTAAATATAAAGCTTTTTCATGTTTATGACAGTAATGACAGTAATGACA
>JAGUXE010000407.1 GCA_020061995.1 Ignavibacteriales bacterium
CAATTGCTGTTCCGGGCGCGGCGAACACGCCGACAATAAACCAACCAATATCATCAAAGGCAATAACTGCCGCAGGTAGAAACGTTTCATCAATTATCCACACCGTCATTTCAATGCAGAAGTTATACCAAAAACTACACCAGCAAGCATTGAAATACCGCTTTTGCCCTACTTACTGGCGAATGCACTACCGTACCGAACTTGGCAATTTTGGTGCTTTTTTCTTGCGGAATTTGCAGCATATCGACCTCTATTCAGGTTCTATAAAGATTAACAATACGCTACAATCTGGCGGAAACCTCGACAACTAGTCGGCAATACACCACGAGTCGTCGGATGATAGTCGTGACAGACTAGGGCGGTAGCGTGCTAAATTTTAGCTCACCGATGTACTCCACCTTGTCGTTTTTGTCAGTGGGTTTAGGACTTCTAACATGTACAAAGCACCAGATAACGCATTGAATACCCAAGAAACGGTATCAGAAAAATCTGACCTAAAGTCGTTTTTAGTTACGACTTTTAGGACTTCTAATTGACGTTAGCAACCCAAATTTGAGAGAGCAATAGTAAAATGCAAATATTAGATCAAAATAATGATTTAAAAACATTCTTGATGTCTTTGTCAAATAAACACATCAAGATAATAACTGCATTTGCTAGTGGTACTGAGGATATTATTTCAAGCCTACTAAATAATAAAAATAAAGTAGAAATAATAATTGGTACGATCAATAGTTTTAGCTCACCAAAGCTCATTAAGTTTTGCAAATCTCAAGATGCTAAAAATATAAAGACTTATGTCGACTTTCGTTATCATAACAGCATCCATTGGAAGTTATATTTAATAGAACCAGAGACAATAATAATTGGCAGCGCGAATTTCACAACCACTGGAATTAGCTTGTCGAGAGATACTTGCATTGTCATAAGAGACAAATCAACATATGACTCATATCAAAAAGAAATGGTGAGATTAACTAAAAATCCAAAAGTCATTAATTCAAATAAAGAGTTGTTTTCTCAATATCTTGATCAATATATCAATAATCACTCAGCTATGCAACGCTCCCTTGCCAGAACCAAACAATATAATAATCCTTTAGATTGGCTAAATGATGATTCAAATCAAAAAATACCAATCCTAATATGGAGTCGCTTTCACTCAGAAGAAGAAAAAGAAACAGCGCAAAAAATATTAGAAGAATCCGAACCTGAATTGACTAGAAACAATATTAAGGATTTCTTCACATCTGATCGTGATAAAGATGATTTTTCTTATGAAGAAGGTGATGTGGTTATAACAGCAAGGAATAATGGCAACCATATTAAGTTTCAATTTTTTGATAGAATAATATACAAGGATGGCAAGCACTACATATATGAGCTAGAAAAGAAAAGAAAGCATCCATTTGAACTTAAGAATATTAAAGAAAAACTTAAGTTAAAAATACCAAACTGGTATGATGAAGATGTTGCTGAGATAGATCGTGATGATATAAGAGAATCATTAATTGCTAACAATTAGCTCGACGACGGGCGCGGTGACAGCCCGCGACTCCGATTGACTTACTCCCCACCGCGCCCTTCATGCTAGAGGTTGAGGCCGTAGAAAACTCCTAAAACTGAAATTTTCGCACTATATAAATCAAATAGTTACGAGAGTCACATTCCTTAAAAATGGGGTTTCCCCACCTCCCCCATTAGCGTAATATAGTCTTATATCACCTAATTTTACTTTCAATAAATTAAACTAAAGACAACTAAACAATGAAAGGAGTTTGCAAATTATGCGACAAAGAAGATTTCTTAAAAGAGAGTCATTTTATCCCTAAGTTTGTGGGGAAATGGATTAAAAAAACATCTATAACTGGCTATATGCGAGAAAAAAATGAACTACATAAACGCGCTCAAGACACTGCTAAAGAATACTGGCTATGTGGAGATTGTGAACAACTTTTTTCTAAATGGGAAAGAGAGTTCGCAAATAGAGTATTCTATCCTTTTGTAGATAGAGGAGAATCTGTTGCTAATTATGACAATTGGATGTCAAAATTTTGTGCCTCACTTAGCTGGAGAACTCTTACTTATATTAGAGATAAGAATCCAAATGATGAAGCAAATCAAGAACGAAGAATATTACTAGATTCTGCTCAGGATCATCTAAAAAAGTACATATTAGGAGAATCCAATAATCTCTATCAGTATGAACAGCATCTTTTTCATGTAAATACAATTTCCTCAACAAATAGCAATATATTACCTCCCAGTATCAATCGTTACTTCTTGCGAGTAATTGGCATGGATATTATTGGCAATAGTGTTGATCAATATATTTATACAAAAATACCATCATTTATACTATTGGGGGTGATAAAAGCAAAAGATGTCAAACTCATGCGTTCGAGTAGAATTGCCATTAGTTCTGGTCGTCTTACTCCGACAGAATATAGATGGCCCGATGGTTTTTCCAACTACATATTTGAAGAAGCCGAAGAAATTATAAAGTTACATAAAATCATGCCAGAAAAACATCTCGAAAAATTTGATACTTATATCAAGGAAAATCCTGAAAAAATAATAAGATCCAAGCAGTTTCAGGCATTTTTAAACGACTATGACAGATTCGGATCCGATGTATTCAAATAACAACACATAAATTAATTCTCTAACAAATAACATACAGCCTCCACAGCAACCCTAAACCAATAAATTCCTAAAAGCGCACAACGTTTCGCCTTTTGATGCAATAGCCCTTGCGATAGATGTCTGCCTACTCGCGGCTTCTGATTAATATTGGCAATTTGTATAATATAGCTTATGGACTATACAAAATTTACTAATCCAATGAGTTTTAATATAAAAGAAAATATAATTCAGTGTGGGCTATCATCTTGGCAGATTTCCCAAATAACCAAATTATCGGTTGAATCAAGAACAATACCATGCGAAGAAAAAGAGCCAAAGTTTGAGGTACGACCACCACCAAATAGCAGCACTTTTGATTTATTTGTTATAGCGATAATCACCTTGGGAATAATAATTCTCGTATTCGGCAACATCAAAGACAAAGCTCCTTTGATCCTGCTCTTGATAATAATTATTTTAACATGGATGTATTTAAATAAAAATGATGAAGAGTTGGCTGTCTGGGCTAAAGAAAAAGACATTTTCGCAGAAAAGCACTGACGTTGGTCTTCTATAAAAGCAAACCCATTAAACATCCATACATTAACACTGGAGCTTAGCTCATCCAGCACACTTAAATTTTATGGGATTGATTTTAATCAAATCATGAGGGCAAAAGAAGAAATAGAAAACTCCATAAATGATAGAACGAGGAATCTTAACTTTAATATAGACGCATTAACTATAAACAGTTCCGATTCAATTGTTACTGTCGGATCGAATATCTACGAAAGAATCATCAATGGAGAGCAAAATAAACAAGGACAAATCCAAAAGCACTCCTAACCCAAGGCAAATGCGATTAACTTGTGACAAACTATATTTTATGGATATAATTACGCACCCGCCTCAGGAACAATTAAATATCAAAAAACACAAAATCTGTCAGGAGTTGACACTTAACGATTGAGACTAAAATATGACAAAAAATATAACCAATAGATTCAACTTCCCCATACCCGTTTGTTTTGCCACTCAATCAGGTGGAACAACGCTTGATCGTGACCAAGAAGGAGGCAATCCATTTGCAACGGCACTCATCAGGTTTTCATCGCTGTTTGACGCTAAAATTGATGAGTTTCAGGATAAACTTGATGAATTGACAGTTGAGATTAGCCGTAACCACCAGAAACCGGAATGGATAGGTGCGGAATTAAACCAAGACTGGCGAATTCAAAAACCGAAAATTGGGTCAAAAGAACATAGAACGGCTTTGGTTCTTGTCGTATCTGATTATACCGATTCTGCCAGAGGCACGCTCAAAGGAGCGACATGGGATGAGTTGAGAATCTCAGCGATGTTAGCAAGACATGGCTTTTCAGTGACTCAAGGCGTAAGTTCATCACGCCAAGCTATTCTTTGCGCATTGG
>JAGUXE010000239.1 GCA_020061995.1 Ignavibacteriales bacterium
ACGAAATGACAGTTCAGTAACTTCACGTGCAATTCCGATTTTGATAATGGAAGAGTCTGAGCAAAAATCAATCGGAAAAAATATTTATAGTGCTTCCATTCCAATTAACTGCACCCCCGGTCCATATCGGGTTAGGTTAAGAGTTAAAGATGCTCAGGGGCAACTTTATGTTTATGAAACAGATTGTATAGTAAATGTTGAAGAGCACCAAGAGATAGAAGAGATTAGCCGATTTGTTTATATTGAACCCGATTCGGGGGGGATAAATCAGCAATCGGCAGTAACACTTGATCCTCAACAGATACGAAATCTCAGAGTCATTTTTCAGCGTGATAGTATCAGAATTGGAATGGGTCCCCAGTTTATCACAATTAGAACAACTGTGATTTCGCGGGATGGAATTACGTCTCAAGTTTTTGAAAGACGTGTTCTTACATTTCGTAGTGACGTCGATCCCAACCGTGATTATGCAATGTTAGTTCAATATAGACGTGCATACGGTGCTTATGCGGCAATTCGTGCCGATGAATTTGAACAAGTTCAGATAAATGTCGATTCACTTCCTGATTGGGCGATTGTAAAGATTAATATCGAACCTGACTATACAATAAAAAT
Organism: Ignavibacteriales bacterium; assembly: GCA_020061995.1. The sequence continues at coordinate 616 of JAGUXE010000239.1, forward strand.
TGGCGGATACGATCGCTCAAACTCATACACTCGTTATTTTCATGTTAGAGGTCCTAAAATCGAAATTGGTCTTTCTCTTGGTATACCAAAAGTTTTATTCGACTCACAGGCAAAAGACACAATTGAATATGGAAACTATAGTGCGATGATCCGTTTTTATTATGTAAACGATATCTCTGGGCGTCGTTTTCCGGTTAATGTTGGTATTGGAACATATGGAGTTAATTCTCCTATTGATGTTAATAAAGGGAGGGGTGGTTTTGCATTGTCACTATTCTTTAATGTCGCTGAAATGACACGAATGCTTGGAATTGAATTAAGCAAAACAATAACAGCCGGTATTGAGTTAGCTCCTTTTTTCCCGATTGGAAGAAGAGGAAGATTTCTGATAGCAGCACAAGTGGGAATTTCGCTTTAATATTTTTTTATATCCGGTCTTCTTCATCGCATTTAGCGAACTCATAATTGAATTTCGTTTTTTATGAAAGCGTAGGAGATGTAGTACGCCTATCAATCTCAATACTCTAATTGAATCTTCATTTAGCCTAAATCGATTTCTTAAATATCGATTTCCATCCACAAAAGGTGTTTCACTGATTCAAAAAAAAATCAAGTTGCCACTTATTCAATTCCATTATCTATCTTCATAATCTTCTTTCCGTAAAGTCCTCATTAACTAAAATTTGTGGTTATCAAGCAAAAAACATAGGTTTAAAGTATGATTTATGAAGTATTGTGTTAATAAGATTTCTTGATCCAATTTTACTAACATTCGACTATGATTGAAATAATAGACATTTAATGAATTATAAAAGTGATTACCAGAAGGATATAAGATTTTAGATGGAAATTAAAGAATTGAAACCAAGAAAGGTTCTGAACAAAGCCTTCTTAAAAGTAAAACCGAACAGAACTGAAATTGAAGGTTTCAAAACCAATCTTATCACCTTACTCGACAGAACTAACGAGACGGAAAGTGAAGAGTTTCATAAAAACTTGGTTTCCGACTTTCTTAAAGAGACATATTACAAGCAAAACCATTTCATCAATACAAAAGCTCGAAACGACCTTGTTATTCATAACGGGGGCGATGCAAACTCGACAGTTGGTGTAATTCTCGAAGCCAAAAAGCCGACTAACAAAGCCGAAATGATTACCGCCAAAAAACTGAACTCAAAGGCGTTTCAGGAATTGGTCTTGTATTATTTACGTGAAAGAATTACACATAAAAATCTTGAAGTAAAGCATTTAGTTGCGACCAACATCAATGAATGGTTTATTTTTGACGCTACTCTATTCGACAGACTTTTTGCCCAAAACAAAAACCTTGTAAAACAATTCACCGACTTTGAAGAAGGACGCTTGGCTGATACCAAAACCGATTTTTTCTACAAGCAAATCGCAGAGCCGTTTATTGACAGCATCACTTCTGAAATTGAATTTACTTACTTCAACTTACAAGACTTTCAAAAACCGTTACGCAATACCGACAAATCAGATGATAATTCGCTCATTGCGTTATTCAAACTTTTATCGCCGGAGCATCTTTTAAAACTTCCTTTCACCAACGACAGTAACAGCCTTGACAAACGCTTTTACACTGAGTTATTGCACATCATCGGTTTGACCGAAACCAAAGAAGGAAGCAAAAAACTGATTGGACGAAACAAAGAAGGGGAAAGACACACCGGAACAATCCTCGAAGATGCAATTATTCAGCTTGACAGTATGGATAAACTTAGCAGACTTGATAGACCGAACCAATTTGGAAACACTCAACAAGAACGACTTTTCAATGTTGCACTTGAACTTTCAATTACATGGATAAACCGTATTTTGTTTTTGAAGTTGTTGGAAGCACAACTAATAACCTATCACAAAGGGGACAAAACATATTCCTTCCTCAATATTGAAAAAATAAAAAACTATGACGAGCTGAACAGCCTGTTTTTCCAGGTGTTAGCCCGAAAGTATGACGAACGAAACGAAGATGTAAAAAAGATTTTTGAGAAAGTTCCTTATCTCAATTCATCCCTTTTTGAGCCGACTGATATTGAGCATCTTACTCTATTTATCAGCAATCTGAAAGACGATAAAACAATTCCGGTTATTTCTTCCACTGTTCTCAAAGACCTACATGGAAAAAAGAGAACAGGAAATTTAACTACGCTCGAATATTTGTTTGAGTTTTTGAACGCTTATGATTTCAGCAGTGAAGGTTCGGAAGTAATTCAGGAAGATAATAAAACCCTTATCAACGCTTCGGTGCTCGGATTAATTTTCGAGAAAATAAACGGCTACAAAGATGGTTCGTTTTTTACTCCCGGTTTTATCACAATGTATATGTGCCGTGAAACAATTCGTAAAGCCGTTGTACAGAAATTCAACGAAGCATTTTATTCCCGCATGGATACTAATTTAGCCTTATCCAAAAGAAGAACCATCATCCCATACAATCCTAATCTAAAAGAGTTAGCGAGAGAACTACGTAACAACAGTACAAAATCTGAAATCATTTTATGGAACGAGCTAAAAGGAAAATTTGAAGGGAAGTATGATTTTCACAGACAAAAACCTCTTGATAATTTTATTGCAGACTTTTTTTGTCATGAGTTAAATCTGGTTATTGAAATTGATGGTGAAACACACAATTGGGAAGAAACACAGCAAAAAGATTATAAAAAAGAGTTTAGGTTGAATGAATTAGGTATAAATGTTTTACGTTTTCCGGATTCAGATATTTTTAATCATTTAGAGGCTACTTTAAATACCATAAGACAATATATCATTGGCTTTGAAAAAGGAGATCTATCAGAACTCAAATATGAAGACTCTCCATTGAATCCATTAACAGGAAATGTGGCAATAATTAACACAACCATAAAATCCCTCTCAAGAGGTAACACACCCCTAAATCCCCTCTCAAGAGATAACACACCCCTAAATCCCCTCTCGAGAGGGGACTTTAAGAGTCTTGATGATGTTTACGAGCAAATAGGTGAAGAGAGACTTTTTACTCGCCAACAAGCAAACCAAATCGTAAACAGTATCAAAATTTGCGATCCGTCTGTGGGTTCAGGACATTTTTTAGTTTCGGCACTTAATGAAATGATTGCCGTTAAAAACGATTTGAAAATTCTGCAAGACCGTGACGGAAAACGCCTTAAGGAATATCAGGTTGAAGTGGTAAATGATGAACTGATTGTAACAGACGAAGAAGGGGAACTGTTTGAATACACACCAAGCACATCCCTAAATCCCCACTCGAAAGGGGACTTTAAAGTGTCAGAGAGCCAACGAATACAGGAAACTCTTTTCCACGAAAAACAAACCATAATTGAAAATTGCCTCTTTGGTGTTGACATAAATCCCAACTCGGTAAAAATTTGTCGTTTGCGTTTATGGATTGAGCTTTTGAAAAACGCATACTACAAAAACAGAACAGAACTTGAAACTCTTCCGAATATTGATATCAACATAAAATGCGGAAACTCTTTGGTGAGCCGTTTTCCAATTGATGCCGACCTGAAACAAGCCCTTAAAAAAAGTAAGTGGACAATTGACAGCTACCGAATTGCAGTTGATACATATCGCAACGCTGAAACTAAGGAACAGAAGCGGGAAATGGAACGCCTGATTGCAATCATTAAATCGGATTTTAGAAGTGATATATCTTTGAACGACCCGAAAGTTAAGAAGTTAAGCAAACTTTATAGCGACTTGCTTCAACTGACAAACCAGGGACAACTTTTTGAAATGAGCAAAAAGGAAATAGCCGATTGGAATAAAAAAGTTTTGCAAATCACAGAAGAAACCAAAAAACTTGAAACCGAAATTGAAGAAATAAAAGCAAACAAGATTTTTGAAAATGCTTTTGAATGGCGTTTTGAATTTCCCGAAGTGCTGAATGATGATGGCTATTTTGTGGGCTTTGATGTGGTGATTGGAAATCCACCTTATGGCGTTTCAATTAAGGACAAAAAAGAAAGAGAATATTTAGTTACGAATCTTTCAAAAGTTCCCGACTTTGAAATATATTATTTGTTCATCAACAAAGGACATCATATCTTAAAACAAAATGGTGTAATATCCTACATTATACCCAACACAATTTTGTTCAATGTTTTTGCACAATCATATCGTTTAAGTCTATTTGATAGTTGGGCTTTAAATGAAATTTTAGATTGCACAAATTTCAACATTTTTGAAGATGCAACAGTAAGAAACATTATTTTTCAATTTACAAAAGACGACAACAAGAAAAATACACTTGGTTATAAAAACACATCAGGCATCGAAAAGTTTGAACAAATAGTTAATCGAAAAAGATCTGTTATTCCTAAAGAAACAGCAGAAAGTAATATTCAAAATTGGGGTTTGGTTTTCAAATTAGACAAAGAAACTTTGACCATTGTTGAAAAAATCAAAAAAACAAAAGTAGCTTTGATAGAATTGTTTCCAGAAACAAGTCAGGGGTTGATAGCATACGACAGATATCAAGGTCAAAGCGCAGAAATTATCAAAAGCAGAGCTTATCATCATTTCTCAAATCCTGAAAACAAATTTAAACGTTGGCTTTATGGCGAAGATATTACACGTTATTCTGTAAAGTGGAATGGAAAAGAGTACATTGACTATTGTGATAGAATTGCAAATCCGAGAGATCCAAAATTTTTCAAAGGAAAACGACTTTTGATAAGAGAAATAACAAATCCGAGGGTTTTTGCAGCAATTACAAATGAAGAACTATACAATGACCCTGCGATAATTATTATTAAAGAAAACTCAGATTCTTTTCCTTTGGAATGTTTACTTGCAATTTTCAATTCAAAACTAGCAACATTTTATCATTTCAATTCATCACCAAAGGCTACAAAAGGTGCATTTCCGAAAATTTTAGTTTATGACGTAAATAATTACCCATTGCCAAAACATATTGATAAAAAAATGCAAGAAAAAATCGAAACGCTTGTTGGCCAAATCTTAACTAAGAAATCAAAAGAAAATTCAGCCGACACAACCGAATTAGAATCCCAAATAGACCAATTAGTTTACCAACTTTACGGCTTAACCGAAGAAGAAATAAAAATTATTGAGAAGAACTAAATAGTCAGAAATGCCAACGCTTCATAGCCAATAATATTGGCAAGTCGCCCCAGCCGACACTCGGCAGAGAGTGTCGGTACGGGCGCACTTTTATTTCAAATGTTCCTACTTAAATTACATCTCAAATTTTGTACACCGTTTAATTATACAATTATTTGACTATTTTTATTAATAAGTTATTTACAATTATTAATTAATATAAGACTCTACTCATTTATGAAAAACAAAGAAGAAATAGTTAAAAACTGGCTGCCAAGATATACAGGAATAGCACCTGAAGATTTTGGTGAGCATATACTTCTAACCAATTTTGAGGGTTACCTTAAAACATTTGCAGAATTATCTAATACTGAAATTGTGGGTTTAGATAGACCAATGCACAGTGCAACATCGGATGGAATATCTATGATTAATTTCGGAATGGGAAGCCCCAATGCTGCAACTATGATGGATCTACTTTCTGCTATTTCTCCCAAAGCTGTTCTATTTCTTGGTAAATGCGGGGGACTTAAAAGAAAAAATCAACTTGGAGATTTGGTATTGCCTATAGCTGCAATTAGAGGAGAAGGAACCAGCAATGATTACCTTCCGCCGGAAGTTCCGGCTTTACCTGCATTTGCACTCCAGAGAGCTGTATCAACAATGATTAGAGATTTAGGATATGATTATTGGACAGGTACAGTATATACAACAAATCGAAGAGTATGGGAATACGATGAAGATTTCAAGGATAAATTAAGATTAATGCGATGTATGGCTATTGATATGGAAACCGCAACAATTTTTGCGACAGGTTTTGCTAATCAAATTCCTACCGGTGCGCTATTATTGGTAAGCGATCAACCTATGATTCCTGAAGGGGTAAAAACGGAAGAATCTGATGGAAAAGTAAGTTCTAATTTTGTAGAAAGACATATTCAAATTGGGATTGAAGCACTTCGACTAATCAGAAGACACGGGAAATCAGTCAGACACTTAAGATTTGATGAATAATATTTGAGTAGAAAACCTCCGAGGTTATGGGGAACGTAAAAACATATCTTAAACCTCTGAGGTTCAATAATATGAGTAGAAAACCTCCGAGATTTTGGAAACGATAAAAACATCATCTTAAACCTTGGAGGTTCAATAATATGAGTATAAAACCTCCGAGGTTATGGGAAAAGTAAAAACATCATCTTAAACCTTGGAGGTTAAATAATATATAACGCTCGATACTAAGAAGATTTTTAATTAACGCAAGTGATTGAGTGATTGAAAGATAGGTTTGTTAACTTTGGAAGTTTCTTTGTTGCAGATTGGTAACTTTCAAGTAAAAAAATACTTTCGAACAATTTGGTTTGGAAATTTCATGAAAATACTAGACAACCGATTTAGAACTCCCTTTTTACTCCTCATTCTGTTTTCTCTCATTTTTACCGCAAATAATCTTTACGCCCAGGATTATAATTGGAGCGTAATTCTCCATGACAACACAGAAATTAACAATGTAATTCCACTTGAAGTAAAAGAGAACTATTTAATCCTAAAAACTTCTACTGCACTGACCGGAATTGATATAAAAAAAATAGTATCACTCAAAAAAAGAGTTAGAGCAAGCACCTGGACGTACGTCGGTTATGGAGCAATAATCGGCGGGGGAGTTTACACTTTGATTAAAGTTTTTAATTTAAAGGAAAGAAGTTCTACGGAGCCATATGGAATCTACATGACATTAGCGACTATACTAAATTCGGGAGCCATTGGAGGGATTATTGGCGGGGTGATCGGTTACTTAATCGGCTCAACAGCAGGTGATGATGAGGTTTATGATTTTAAAGAAATTTCAATTGATGAACGATTAACTCAATTGGATTGGATTATCAAAAATAGAGTTAATTAAAGCTTTTAGAAATCTATTTCTTGAATTGTTTATGAGAGCTGCATTCAAACAGCACTACTCCTTTGTTATTCAAAACTAATTGCCCCGGTTAACTTCAATTAAAAAGTAAAATCAGTTATTCACGCAATCAAACACCATTAAAATGATTCAAAAGGGGAGATGTATAGAAAATTTACTCTATTAGAAAAATATTTATTAACATTATTTGGGGTTTATATTACAACAAAAATTCTCCGATATATAACTTTTAAAATTTTAATTAATCATTCACTCCCTAAAAGGTTGTAAAATGAAATGTTAATCATGTTGTCTCGGGATTGAATAACGAGTTGTGATTTTTTTATTTTGTAATTTTGATTGTTTATATAAAGCCGCCAGTGTTACTGACGGCTCTTTAATGCGTTTCTATTTGAGCAGAACCATCTTTCTAGTTTTGACAAAATTACCGGCTTTGAGTTGATAAAAATAAATTCCGTTTGAAAGATTAAGTTCATTAGAAATGAATTCAATCTGATAACTTCCGGCAGTTTGAAATTCATTTACCAAAGTTGTTCCCTCAGCTGTCGAGAACCACTTCTCGACAGAAGAAGCGGTAAAACTTAAATATAAACAATCAGCGAAGTGTTTGTGGAAAAAAATGTTTATTATCCAAAACCCACTCAGAGGCAATGATGTCCTTAAACTTTAAAACAAAACTGTGAAGATAAAACAACCATCGTTCCAACCTTCACTTTCGACTTATTAACTCACCTTACGAAGATGTCATGCTGTTCGTCGCGGCGAATCATTTCATCATTTGTCCATTAGAAGGTAGATCCCGAAACGAGTTCGGGATGACATATATGGAAAAATTGTCATGCTGTTCGCCGGGGTGAATCATTTCAGAATCTAAATATTATGGTGAAACAGATTCAGAAACAACTCTCCCTGGTTAACACAATGACGAATAGTATTTTTTACATATCTTTTGCGTAAGGTGACTTATTAGTTATTTCCTACATTTAGAAATTTCTCTAATTTCTCGAGTAATTGATCTCTTGAGAATGGCTTTGCAAGATAATCATCACATCCGGCTGCCATAGCTGTGATTTGATCAAGTTCAAACGCATGTGCAGTCGCCGCTATAATCGGTATATGTTTGTATTCTTTCGATGCTTTTAATTCTTTGGTTATTTCCAGTCCATTTTTTGACCCATGGAGAGAGATATCCATTAAGATTAAATCAACTTTGTTATTTTCCAGATTCTCCATCATGTTATCATATGAGTCGGAAACCAGGGTGTTATATTTCTTGTTAACATATCTTTTGATTATTATCTGATTTATTATATCATCTTCTACAATAAGAACTAAAGGGTCAATTTTAATTGAAGCAACTTCAACTTTAGTAATAATATTTTGTTTTGCGGGTAACATTTCAACGTTTTGCAAACTCTTCCCGAAATTAATTGTAAAAGTTGTCCCTTCTCCTTTTATACTTTCCACAGAGATGGTTGCCTTGTGTAAATCTAAAATCTTTTTAACTAAGGCAAGTCCGAGTCCCAGCCCATCATACGATCTGCTGTAACCCATTTGCTCTTGTCTAAAAGACTCGAAGAGGTGATCCAAATGTTCTACACCGATACCAATACCGCTGTCAATTACATCGAGCAAAATTTCATTTTGAAGATTTTGATACAGTTTCACTGTTACAAATCCCCGCTTAGTATAGATGATTGCATTTTCTATCAGATTTGAAATTACTTGAGTAATTGAATACTCATCACCGGATATAACTGTCCCCCCGACTTTGTTTTCGAATAAAAGAGAGAGAGATTTTGATTTAGCGGAATCATTAAATTTACTGACCAGATTCATACAAATGGAGGATAGCTCTAATTGTTTTGGGATGAAAGTAAATGTTCCGGTTTCTAACTGGGAATAATTTAATATTAAGTCAGTTGTTCTTATTATCCTATCACATGATTCATCAATTGCCGTGAAATATTCTGCTTCCTCATCGGTCATGTTTGGGGAAATAATTTCTTTGATTAGACTGGTCATACCCAAAATACCGTTGAGAGGGGTTCTAATTTCATGTGAAATATTCGCAATAAAAGCATCTTTCAAACTATTTGATTTCTCAGCTATATCTTTGGCGATGATTAGCTCAACTGCCCTTTTTTCTTTCTCTTTGTTTTGAAAGAGAAGTTCATTGTTAGCAATGATTAATTCTTCCTCTGCACGTTTGCGTTCAGTAATATCTTGTAAAATACCATACATCTTTAAAGGATTACCTTGTTCATCTCTTTTTATATCGCCTGTTGAATGAAGTACTTTCTTCTCTTCATTCTTTGTGAAAAAAGTAAACTCTATTTCAAACGTCTTATTTTCTTTTAAGGCTGCTTCAATTGATTTGTTAAACTCTTCTCTACTTTCATCACTCATGCTTTTAAGAACAAACTCATAATTAGCTTCTATTTCATTAGGTAAATAACCATATATTCTGAACGTTTCGTCTGACCATATAACTTTGTTGGTTACAATATCCCATTCCCAGCTTCCAAGATGTCCTATTGCTTGAGATCTTAAAAGCATTTCTTCGCTTTCACGCAAAGCCTCTTCCGAACGTTTACGCTCGGTGATATCGTTTGATATTCCAATGATACCTATTAATTTCCCATCAGAATCTGTAATTGGTGCATCTGTTACCTCTGCAGGAAAACTTCTGCCGTCTTTTCCTTTAACTAAAAATTCTCCTGACCATGAATTACCTTCACTCAGTGCTTTCATAATCTCAATAGCTTGTTCCTTTGTCTGCTCGGCAGGTGTTAAAACAATAATATTCTTTCCCATAGCTTCAACCGAAGACCAGCCATAAATTTCTTTTGCACCATTGTTCCAATAAATTACGTTGCCTGACAAGTCAGTAGCAATAACAGCCTGCCCAATATGACTTAACAGTTCTGAGTTAAATTTTATTCTGTTTTGAATTTCTTTTTGTTCTGTAATATCCGTGATGGAACCCATCATCTTGTATGGTTCACCCTGATCGTTTCTAAGTGCAGTACCTCGAGCCGACCACCATCGCCATTCGCCATCTCTTCTTCGAACGCGGTATTCAACCGCATATGGTGCCACACCTTGAACATGATTTTGTAAAGCCGCCGTAACGCGATCTTTGTCTTCCGGATGGAGAGTAGCAGCCCAGGCTTCAAACGTTCTGGGAAATCCTCCCGGTGGATAACCTGTAATACCATCTATGTCGCCATACCACTGGATATTCTCTTTGATATCCCAATCGAAAATTACATCCGAAAGGTTTTCGGCGGTTATGCGGAACCTTGCTTCACTTTCTCTTAGTTCATCTTCCGCTAGTTTTAATTCATTGATATCTGTACATGTACCAAACCATTTAAGAATTGTGCCATTATTATCAATCAATGGTACGCCACGAACCAAAAACCAATTATATGTACCATCAGCACGGCGAAGACGAGATTCGATTGAATAGACAGCATTATTTTTAGTCGCGTTTTCCCAGGCATCAAATGCATACTTCTGATCATCGGGATGGAAAGGTTTATTCCAGCCATGGCCATAACTTTCTTCCAGCGTTAGTCCGGTATAATCCAACCAGTTCTGATTAAAATAAATATTCCAACCATCCGCACGGGTAATCCATACGATCTGCGGCATAGATTCAGCAAGAGTGTGAAATTCATTTTCACTTTTCATTAGTGCTTCTTTTGCTCGTTTGCGTTCTGAAATATCACGTATATTAAATTGAATCACTTTATGTTGATCAACTAAATATACATTGCTTACAAACTCAACATTAATCTTTCTTCCATCGGATGTTTCAAGAGGTAAGTTTTCATAACGGATATACTCTTTCTGCTGTAGTTCTATAAATTTCTCTTTGTTAGCAACTATATTTTTGAAGAACCCAATTCCCAATATCTCTTTTTCAAGGAATTCTTCTTTTGAGTAACCGAGCAGCTCAATTAAAAAAGGATTGACATCAACAATCTTTCCGGTTTCTACATTGAGAATGAGGATTCCATCTTTAGCAGATTCAAAAAGACGACGATACTGCATTTCCGAAGCAGTTAATAATATTTCCGCTTTCTGCCTGGATTCTTTTTCTTTTGCATCATCAATTGCTTTCTTAATTGCGAATGGAAGTCTATCAATTCTATCTTTCATTATATAATCAACAGCACCTAACTTTAATAGTTCGACAGCAATTTCTTCTCCGATTGTTCCTGAAACACAAATAAATGGAACATCCGGACAAATTTTGTTGCACAGCCGCAACGCTCCAAACGCATCAAATCCCGGTAATTTGAAATCAGCTAAAATGACATCGTATTTACGGGTGCTAAGAAAAGATTCAAATTCCTTTTCAGTAGCGGTAATGTCCATATTTAGATTGTACCCCGAATCTATAATGAGTTCACGGCAAACGTCTGCATCTTTTGGATTATCTTCAAGAAACAGAACGAATAAAGATGTGTCTATTTTAATTTTATGTTTCATTTCCATAATCTCCATCAGGTGGTAGTTCATTAATTACTGCCCAGAAGCTGCCAATTTGTTTGACCGTTGTTAAGAAATCTTGAAAATTAACCGGTTTAACAACATATGCATTAACGCCTAAATTATAGCTTACAATCAAATCTCTTTCTTCTTTGGACGAAGTTAGAATAACGACCGGGATCATTTTGAGTTTTGGATCGCTTCGTATAATGCGCAGCAATTCTATGCCATCCATGCGGGGCATTTTAATATCGAGTAGTATGAATGCCGGGTTCCCTATTTTCCTCTCTTTAAATTTCCCTTCGCACCGTAAATATTCAAGAGCTTCAACACCGTCTTTAACTACAGTTACATGATTGGCAAGATTGCTCTCTGCCATAGCCTCCAGAGTTAATTCAACATCTTTTGGATTATCTTCCGCCAATAAAATTGTTTTCAATCCTTTCATAACTTTTCCTCTTTGTCTTTTGGTAAAGTGAAATAAAATGCAGCTCCTCCTGCCTTGCCGGCAGGCAGGTTCTCTACTTCGGCTTCCGCCCAAGTACGCCCTTGATGCTTAGAAATGATTTGACGGACATTTGCAAGCCCGATTCCGGTTCCTTCAAATTCCGCTGTAGAATGTAACCGTTGAAACACTCCAAACAGTTTTTTTGCATACTGCATATCGAATCCAACGCCATTGTCTCGGACGAAAAAAACAATATCTTTATTCTCTTCGTATGTTTCTATTATTATGCGGGCTTTTTTCTTATTACGGGTGAACTTAACCGCGTTGCTCAATAAATTGATCCAGACCAATTGAAGCAGGGCATAGTCTCCAAATACATTCGGCAAATTTGCGATCACCCATTCAATGTCACGTCCATCATTATCATGTTTAATTAGTTTAAGCGCTTCTTGCAAAACCTGGTTCATATCAACGTCAGCTTTCTTTATCTCGTGGCGTCCGGTTCTGGAAAACTGCAGCAAGTCATCGATGAGTGAACCCATTTGAAGAGTTGACTCGGCAATACTACTAAGATAATGTTGACCCTTTTCCGGAAGTGAGTCGTGGAAGCGATTTTTCAACAGATCAACATAGCCGCTTATATGCCTCAAGGGGGCACGTAGATCGTGTGAAACTGAATAGGAGAAAGCCTCTAATTCTTTGTTAGCGGTTTCTAATTGTTCTGTCCGCTTAATTACGCGTTGTTCAAGTTCTTCGTTGAGATTTTTGATTTTTATTTCAGAACGTTTTCGTTCTGTTATGTCCTCAATGGCAAGAAGAATAATTTTCTCTTTACCAAAGGCTTGTTCTATTTGCCGGGCATTCAAAAGCATTATACGTTTACCGATTTTAGAGAATACATGTTCAACTTCGTAGTTATCGAATGTTGTTTTTTCGGGAAGGATTGTCTCGAGCAGTTCTTTCAGTTTCGGGATATTCCATTGCTGATTTCCAAGATCATAGATAAGTTTTCCAATTGTTTCATCAACGTTAACTTTGAAAAAATCAAAGAATGAACGACTGGCTTTAACTACTCTTAAATCTTTATCCAATACAAGTAACGGTTCACGTATGGTGTCGATTATGTTTTCGGCAAACTCACTTACTTCA
>JAGUXE010000210.1 GCA_020061995.1 Ignavibacteriales bacterium
CATAGAAAAGTTCAATTCAAAATACGCGAGAACTGAAATACATCCATCAATTCACCAAATTGAAAAATTCTCTCATCTACTTCGGAACAACAACATTAATCTCAATATTCTTGCAAATAATATAATTTTTGAATTATACTCCATTACAAATCAAAACTTAGTAAACCAGACTAATTAATAATAAAGTAGGCATTTATGAAAAAAGTAATTATCACCCATGCAAAAAGAACTCCTATTGGTTCCTTCAATGGCGTATTGAGTAGTTTTACTGCATCGCAATTAGGAAGCATTGTAATTAAAAACCTTGTTGAGATTTCTAAAATTGAATCTTCTATAATTGATGAAGTTATTTTGGGAAATGTTTTATCTGCAGGAATTGGTCAAGCACCGGCACGACAGGCGGCACTCTTCGCAGGACTGCCTAATAAGGTTGAAGCATTAACAATAAATAAAATGTGCGGAAGTGGTTTGAAAGCTGTTATGTTGGCACATCAAGCTATTTCATGTGGTGATGCAGACATAATTATTGCTGGAGGAATTGAAAGCATGACCAATGCTCCTTATCTATTATCTAAAGCACGAAATGGTTATAAACTTGGTAATTCAACTATCTTGGATTCTATTCTTATAGATGGTCTTACTGATGCCTACAATAATATTCATATGGGAAATTGTGCTGAAGCAACTGCAAAGGAATTTGCATTTACACGAGAAGAATTAGATGCCTTTGCCAAAATTTCGTATGAACGTGCAATAGCTGCTCAAAACAATGGGAAATTTGAGGATGAAATGGTTAATGTTGTGATATCGTCTAGACAGGGAGAAATAATTGTTAATAAAGATGAAGATCCTGAAAAAGTTAATTTTGACAAAATCCCAACATTAAAACCAGTATTTGATAAAAGTGGTGTAATCACTGCAGCTAACGCTTCGAATATTAATGATGGAGCAGCGGCTTTGCTAATTATGTCTGAAGAAAGAGCAATTGAATTAGGTTTCAAACCTTTAGTTGAGATTGTAGCACAGGCTTCTACCGCAAAAACTCCAATTGAATTTACAACTGCGCCAGCAGATGCGATACAAAAAGTATTAAAAAAAGCAAATATGTCGAAAGAACAAATAGGTCTTTTCGAAATTAACGAGGCATTCGCAGTTGTTTCATTAGCAGTTAATAAAATCCTAGGTTTGAGTCCCGAGATAGTTAATGTAAATGGTGGAGCAATTGCGATGGGTCATCCAATTGGAGCAAGTGGAGCACGAATCCTTGTTACACTTATTCATGAAATGATACGAGAGAATATTCAATATGGGTTAGCTGCTCTCTGTATTGGTGGAGGTGAAGCGTCAGCTTTAATTGTAAAGAATTATAAAAGTTAAGGAGAAAGTATCATGAATTTTAGTAAAATTGCCGTTATTGGTGGCGGGACAATGGGGAACGGAATTGTCACTGTATTTGCACTACACGGTTATTCAGTAAGTTTGGTGGAAATGTCGGAGGATTTAGTTTTAAAAGCATTAAAAAATATCGAGAATAATCTCAACCGCATCGTCAAAAAGGGGACTATATCTGAAAAGGATAAGACTCAGGCTTTAAGTAATATTACACCGATAATTGAGATTAAAAATACTCCTCATGATTCAGACCTTATTATTGAAGCTGTTTACGAAGTAAAGGAAGTTAAAATATCTATTTTCAAGGAATTAGATAGTTTTGTACAAGATTCATGTATCTTTGCAACAAATACTTCTTCAATTTCGATAACAGAACTTTCTGCGGATACAAGACCCGACAAATTTATTGGTATGCATTTCATGAATCCTGTTCCGGTAATGAAATTAGTCGAAATCATAAGAGGTTATTCAACTTCGGATGCAACATTTAACACCATTAAAGAGCTAACAATAACATTAGACAAAGTTCCAGTCGAAGTAAACGATTATCCAGGTTTCATCGCTAACCGAATACTGATGCCCATGATAAATGAAGCAATTTATGCATTGATGGAAGGTGTAGCCTCTGCCGAAGATATTGATTCTGTAATGAAATTAGGAATGAATCATCCTATGGGTCCCTTAACTTTGGCTGATTTTATAGGTTTGGATGTTTGTTTGGCTATAATGGAAGTAATTTTTACAGGTTTTGGAGATCCTAAATATCGTCCATGTCCATTACTTAAAAAAATGGTAGCCGCCAAAAAACTTGGGAGAAAAAATGGTGAAGGTTTTTTCAAGTATTAGAAAACAAAAATTTCGTAAATATATTAACAATTAATAAGAATAGACTTTATTTGATTTACAGAGATGTAAAGATAGGTCTGATAATGTATATTATGTAAACTAATTGATGCTCGTTAAGTAGATGTAAGCAATTAAAATAAGTATCACAACTATCAGGGCTTTGATTACTCCACCCTTTTTACCGATGCTTTTCTGCCTTCTTGAAAATCCTAGTCGTCTTTTTAATTTTTCATCTTTATCATCTGAAGGATTATAATAACGTGGTTCATAGTCGAACACTCTATGTTGTGGTTTTTTAATAAACATAATCAATTTCTTACAATAATTTTTAAAGCTTTAGGAATTATCTGCAGTTTAATAGAATTAGCTGAATCAGAAATTACCTCACCATCAATATGTACAAAAGCTGTACCGGCAATTGTGATGTCAGCTTCCACAAATTGTCCATAATTTACAAACTCAGAATGTAAATGCGTACCATTGATAGCTTTTGGTAAAACTTTTAAAATTGAAGTTTTTGACATATCATTCGCAATACAGTAATCAAGAAGTCCGTCATTGTTTTTTGCATTAGGGTTTAATCGAAATCCACCACCTGATGTAATACCGTTGCCAATGGCAATTAATAATTTTTTACCACTTAATAAATAATTATCAAAATATCCGGAATACTCAGAAGATTTGAAAATCTTCATAGTACGGAATACAGATAAAAGATAGAGTGGTAAACCTCGTAAAATAGAATTTTTATTTGCCAAATATGCTACATGTGCATCGAAACCAATTCCACAATTACATGCAAAATGTCTAGAACGATATGAATTGTTTTTTGAATCTGTAAACTTAATTAATCCTAAATCTACAATCTGACTTTTTTCAGACTGTATAATAGAATATAAAATTACCTTCCAATCATCTAATTGATCGATTGAACGCGCAAAATCATTACCACTTCCAATTGGGAGCACGCCGAAAGAAATTTCTGTATTGCAATTTAATCCATTAACAATTTCATTAACCGTTCCATCCCC
The DNA here is from genome assembly GCA_020061995.1 of Ignavibacteriales bacterium. The sequence continues at coordinate 3,270 of JAGUXE010000210.1, forward strand.
ACCAACTGCAATTATGTGATGATCAAGAAATTTTGGTAAGTTTTCTACAATAGAGTGAGCGTCATTTTTTTGTTTTGTAAAAATCAATTGATAAGAACACCCGAATTTCTCTAAAATAGATTTTAACTCGGGAGCAATCTTTTTGCCTCTACCCTTTCCGGCAGTTGGATTAATTATAAAAGTATATTTTTTCAATAGAAATAAATAGAAATTAAAATGGTTAACATATTGTTAATTAAATAAATAATAAGATTATTTATTGTTATTAATCGTAAACATTGCTTCGACATAAGCAATAGGGTCAAATGTTTGAAGATCTTCAATTTTTTCACCGATTCCAATAAACCTAACAGGTATATTCTGTTTTGAACAAATTTGAAAAATTACTCCCCCTTTTGCTGTACCATCTAATTTTGTTATTATTAATCCAGTCAAGTTCGTTACTTTGTTAAATTCTTCTGCTTGGAGCACGGCGTTTTGTCCAGTGTTTCCATCTAAAACTAAAAAAGTTTCATTTGGAGCATCATCTGCTTGTTTCCTTATAACCCGTGTTATTTTTCCTAATTCTTCCATAAGGTTCGACTTATTATGCAATCGTCCGGCAGTATCAATCATTACTACATCAATATTCTCCTTAATTGCTTTTGCAACCGTTTCAAAAGCTACGGCTGAAGGGTCACTTCCATTTTTCTTCTGAACTATTTCAACTCCTGCACGTTGAGCCCAAACTTCCAATTGTTCATTGGCAGCAGCGCGAAAAGTGTCAGCTGCCCCAACAATTACACTCAGCCCTGACTTCTTAAAGTTGTATGCCAGTTTTCCGATTGTTGTTGTTTTTCCTGCTCCGTTAACTCCTACAATCAAAATTACATATGGTTTGTGTTTTTCAATGTCTGGAAGAAACTCATTATAACTATTCGTTTTCTTTAATACAGATACTAATGATTTCTTTATCACATTCAGAATATTTTCTTCACTTCTGTCAGAATCATTTTTCAGTGTTATTTTTGCTTCCTCAATAATTTTTATGGAAGTATCTAATCCAATATCAGAAGTTACTAAAATTTCCTCCAAATCCTCCAAAATTTCTTCCGGGAGTTTTGCTCTTCCTGTAATTGTTTCTGTAAGTTTAGTTACAATTTTTTCTCTGGTTTTTGATAAACCTTCTTTTAATTTATCAAAATTTAGATTTTTAAATAGTTTCATTTCCTTTTAACCTTATAAATTCAATTGCTCTAATAGCGTATGCAACTATAGAGACTATAATTAAAATTATTGTTGTGAAATAAACTGATAATTTAACCATCGATTCAGAATCAATCTGGAGGAAAACAATCAAGATATATAGCGCAATTGATGAAACAGTAATTTTTCCTAATATATTTGACGGGAGAACTTTATTTAAATAATACGAAAGGAAAACTCCAGCAACAAAAATGAGCACATCCCTTCCAATAATTAAATAGAATAGTAGTGGATCAATAACTCCAATTAAATACATTTTGATTATCATTCCGCCAATACAAATTTTGTCTGCAATCGGATCAATTATTTTCCCAAATTCAGTTACTTGATTCAGCTTTCTAGCAAAATATCCATCTAACCAATCAGTTAAGGCTCCAATTAAAGCTAAAAATATTAAAGATAATCTTCCCCAATCTTCATGAAAAAAATCAAGTAAAAACCAAAACGGAATAGTCATTAAAAGTCTTAGAAAACTTAACCCGTTAGAAAGTGTATATATGTTTTCTTTTGTCTTCATTTTACCACAGCGATTTTTCCGAGTTTTGATTCAATTTCGTCATTATTTGAATTTAACATAGTTATTCTAAATATGTAAACTCCACTATTTATTACTTCACCATTTTCACTGATGAAATTCCATGTTAATCCGCCATCCCCATCTTTTTCTTTTAATGAAGTTATCTTTTCTCCGTTCATATTCCATATGGTAATTTCTGCAAACTTAGGGAGATTTGCGAATGTTAAAGTGCCGGTTCCTGAATTAATTCTAGCAGGACTTGGATAAAAATATACATCAGATAAATCAATCGAATGCTTTGTCAAAATTACTACACTACCGGCACCAGTATTAACAGGTATTTTTCCCGTAGCATCAGAAGAAAAGATATTCTCAATTGATAAACGATACTCCTTCCCTACTGAACCGACTGCATTTCCCCCTTGAAGCGAAATATATATAATAGATTTATCATTATTGTCTGAAGATATTTTTTCAATACTATTAAGAGGCGAAAAAATATAATTATTTGTATTTAAAGTAGAGGCTTCATCAACTTCAAGATTGAATTTTATCTTTATTAAATATGGTGAAATAATTTCGAAAGACTGGACATAAAATTCAATTACACCTGGATTATGTTGATAATCGAATAAATGTAGTTCTTTTTTTATTGATGAGCCATAATAATCATTAAGATCATTTATCTGGAGTGTATTTGTGCCATCAATGAAAGCTTCTGCAAATGTGACCAAATAAGAAAATTGGTCAGCAGCGGAAAATGAATTTGGAAATATCGATCTCTGATCTTTAAACAGCTCAAATGCTTTTGGGTTTTCAATTGTTGGATTGATTTTTTCTGAGAATCGAATAAAAACTGATTTGTCAGTTTTACTCTCAATAAGAATTACTTGAGAAGGCTTATGATGGTAAACAGTATACTTTTTACTTAAATCAGAGTATGGTATAGGTTTATTATTATCATAAGCTTGAATTCTAAACATGTAATTTTTATTTATCTCTAAATTACTATCGATAAAACTAGTTGTGGTTGTTGAATCATATAATTCAGGTTCATTTATCCCGACAGACCGATATATATAATATTTACTTCCTGTTCCGA
>JAGUXE010000371.1 GCA_020061995.1 Ignavibacteriales bacterium
GATATGACTTCTGATTCAAAAGTATTAACATGTTTAAAGCATTACGTCGGTTACAGTTTTCCATTTAACGGAAAAGACAGAACTCCTGCTTATATGTCAGAACGTACTTTGCGTGAATATTTTCTTCCTCCGTTTGAAGCAGGTATAAAAGCCGGAGCTTTATCTGTTATGGTAAATTCTGCTGAAGTTGACGGAATTCCTACTCACTCCGATTATCGACTTCTCACAGAAATTTTACGCGGTGAATTAAAATTCAAAGGAGTTGTGGTTTCTGATTGGGAAGATATTAAAAGACTTCACACACGCGATAGAGTCGCCGATACTCCAAAAGAAGCAGTTCGTATGGCTGTTATGGCCGGTGTTGATATGAGTATGGTTCCTTATGATTTTTCTTTTTATGAACTTCTTCTTGAACTTGCACAAGAAAAAGCTGTTCCGATGAAACGAATTGATGAAGCAGTAAGCCGTATTCTAAAGGTAAAATTTGAACTCGGACTTTTTGAAAATGCTTATCCTAAAAAAGAACTTCTTTCAAAAATTGCAACAGAAGAACATACAAAAGTAAATCTTGAAGCTGCCCGCGAAACTATTACTCTGGTTAAAAATGATAACAACATTCTTCCGTTAAGTAAAAAATCAAAAGTACTTGTTACCGGTCCTACAGCAAATATGCTTTCAGTAATGAACGGCGGTTGGACAATAACATGGCAGGGTGATGAAGAATCTCTCTATCCAAAAGATAAGAAAACAGTTCTTAAAGCAATTGAAGAAAAAATCGGAAAAGAAAATGTAACATATTTCGAAGGAACTTCTTTTAATGCCGATATTAATACAAAAGATGCAGTTGCAGCAGCCGAAAATGTAGATGCAATTATTTTATGTCTCGGTGAAAAAGCATATTGCGAAACACCCGGAAACATTAACGATTTTAATTTAGATCATGCACAAATCAGTTTAGCCGCTCAATTAATTAAAACAGGAAAACCTGTTATAACAATTATGTTTGAAGGAAGACCCCGTGTTATAAATTCAATTGCCGAAAAAAGTAAAGCAGTTGTTATTGCTTTTCTACCCGGAATGGAAGGGGGGATTGCTACAGCCGATATTTTATTTGGTGATGCAAACCCAAGCGGAAAACTTCCCGTAACTTATCCTAAAGCTCCGAATGATATTGTTCATTATGATTATAAACCACTCGAGTTTTTTGATGCAAATGCTTACGCTCCACAATGGGCATTCGGACATGGATTAAGTTATACCACATTTGAATACTCTGATTTAAAACTGAATAAAAATGTTATCGGTAAAAATGAAGAGTTAACAGTAACGGTTAAAGTTAAAAACACCGGAAAGCGTGAAGGGAAGGAAGCTGTTCTCCTTTATTTAACTGATTTATACGGCTCAGTTTCCAGACCGAATAAACAATTGCAAGGTTTTGAAAAGATAAACCTTAATTCTGGTGAAACAAAAGAAGTTACATTTACACTTAAACCGGAACAACTTTCGTTTATCGGAAGAGATAATAAACGAATTACCGAACCGGGAGATTTTATAATTTCAGTTGAAAACCTTAAAGCCGAATTTAAACTGAAGTAATATTCAGTTGATTAATCAAAATGCTCTGATGAAGTAATTTGTCGGAGCATTTTTTATTTTCTGCCAATTTTAATTATGGCTTTATTGTCTTCGATTCCTGCAACAGCAACTAACCCATCCTTAATTGATAAACCATTTAAATGGGAAACAGGTAAGCTTCCTCCGACTGGTGGTAAAAGTCTTTTCCATCGAACTCCATTATATACTTCTATCGCTCCATAGTCTCCAACTGCAAATATTTCGTTTTTTGCTTCCCCTCTTATGGTAAACACAAAGAAGTCGAGTTCTCTAGTGAATTTTTTCCAAACGGATTCTTCTTTTTTTGTTATTTCCCAGATACCACTTCCTCCTGTAAATATTTTATGCTTACCTGATAACCATACCGTATGCAAGTGTCCTATTGAAGCGGGTACGTCGATATCGGTTACACTATTTCCGTTAATCTTCTTCATTTTTGTACCAAGACCAAAACCCAAACTTCCGGCTACACAAAGAATTTCTCCGTTAGCTCCGTGTATATCATTTATGTTTAATGTGGTTCCACTTGTAAGCTTTTTCCAATTGCTGCCGTCCCAATGGGCGATGTTGCCTCCGTTACCTACTGCATATAAATCATTACTGCTTGTGCCCCACATCTTGTTTATTCGCCATCCATCACCATTCGGCATTAATGGCCATCCATTCTGGTGAACGGTATAGTTTGAGCCATCCCAATTAATTGTTCCTTCAAACCATATATCTGTTGCTGAAAATGCAAAAACTGTATGGCAAGCCCAGCCTCCTTGATTTCCGATCTTCTTCAACTCCCATTTTGTACCATCCCAATGAACAGCATTATAAATTTTTGGGTCATAATTTCCGAGAGAATCATTTACACGAATTTCCCCAACCGCCCAAATATTATTTTCATCAATAATAGCTACATCATAAAGAAGACTTGAAGCCAGCCCGTTTCCAAACTGAAATTTCTCCCATGTATAAATAGAACTTGTTGTATCAAGAGTACTTACTTGGACCGTGTCACTTCTTCTTTTCCCTTCTTTATCGGTTAAATAGAGAGTAATTGTTTTGCCGGGGGATAAGCTA
>JAGUXE010000234.1 GCA_020061995.1 Ignavibacteriales bacterium
AGGGGCTCTACTTTAACAGAAGTTTCTATCTGAAGGGAGGGGCTAAAGTAGATTGGAAGAACTGAAAAGCAACCTAACAACTACAGACACAGTTCAGGAACTTCAGGGGAAACTAATCAAAAGGCAAAGTCTAAGTGTCTGCTGGGCGAAAGCCTCTTGAAGAAATGTTATCGGAAAGCCGTGTGAGGGAAAACCTCACGCACGGTTTGATGAGGGGATGGTGGAACCACAATCTGTTTGTGCGCCACTGCTCTACTCTACAAAATTATGATTCCAGTGATTAAGCTCAAAGGAGGGGTTAAATTTGGTTACTATTGGGATAATTGGTTGTGGTCATTGGGGTGCTAATCATGTCAGGATTTTTAATGCCCTAGATAGAGTAAGGCTTAAGATTTGTTGCGATAAAGATAAATCGAGGTTAAAATTATTGCAAAAAACATATCCGAGTTTGAAAGTTACCTCTGATTATAATGAACTGTTAAAGGATAGAGATTTGGATGGGATAGTAGTAGCCACCCCTACAGCAACACATTATCCCTTAGTTAGAAAAGCGTTACTTAATGGTAAGCATGTATTATGCGAAAAGCCACTCTCTATCAAAAGAGAAGAAAGTAATGAATTAATGTTATTAGCTAAAGAAAAACAAAGGACTTTAATGACTGGTTACGTCTTTTTATACAACAATGGAATAATCGCCTTAAAGGATTATATAGAAAAAAGAATTTTAGGCAGAGTGTTCTATTTACAATTCACAAGGACAAATTTAGGTCCGATCAGAGACGATGTGGATGTAGTTTATGACCTGGCTTCTCACGATGTATCTATAGCATCTTTTCTTTTAGGAAGATGGCCAGAGAAGGTCTCTGCCAATGCCGGATATTTCTTGCGAAAAAAATTCTCAGACATCGCTTTTATTACTCTTTATTTTCCAGCTAATACTGTAGCCCATATACATGTAAGTTGGTTAGATCCTTGCAAGATAAGAAGGATCACATGCTTGGGAGATAAGAAGATGGCCGTATGGGATGACCTTAGCACCTCCGAGCCGATTAGAATTTTCGATAAAGGAGTAATAAAAGAACCTTTTTATTCTGATTATGGAGAATTTCAACTCCTGCCACGAGAAGGTAAAGTAACCAGCCCTTTAGTAAAGTTAGTTGAACCATTAAAAAATGAAAATGCACATTTTTTAGATTGTATATATAACGGCAAGGAATCGTTTACCGATGCTGAATTTGCACATAACATTACCAGAATCTTAGAAGCGATACAATCATCCATAAAAAATGAAGGTCGTATTCAGAGGATAATGTGAGTATGGATATTAAAATAGGAAAAAATAAGAAAATTGATAAGAATGCAATTTTGGGTTACACTTCCGAAAGAAGTATCAAGAATAAAAACTTAGTGATAGGTAATAATGCAAAGATTCGTTCTGGAACAGTGATATATCAAGGCTCTAAGATTGGAGATAATATTGAAACAGGGCATAATGTAATAATACGTGAAGAAAACAAATTGGGCCACAATGTTTCTATTTGGAGTAATTCAGTAATAGATTACGGGTGTGTTATTGGAGATAATGTAAAGATTCATACGAATGTCTATATTGCTCAGTTTACTATTATTGAAAACGATGTCTTTATCGCTCCAGGAGTTATTACGACGAACGACCTTTGTCCGGTTTGTACTAAATGCATGAAAGGCCCGACTATAAAAAAGGGTGCCAAAATTGGCGCAAATGTTGCGTTGTTGCCCCACATTACCATTGGTGAATTTGCTTTGATTGGCGCAGGTAGCGTAGTTACTAAGGATATTCCCCCTTATTCTTTAGCATATGGGGTTCCGGCGAGAATTATAAGAAAAGTAACCGATATAAAATGCAAAAAAGGAATAATTACCAGGCCTTATGTATATGAATAGAAAAGAAAAGATACTATCTATTATTCCCGCCTTTAATGAAGAAGGCAAAATTGGGGTGGTTGTCTCGCGAATAAAACAGGGGGCTTCCGAATGGATTGATGAGATATTAATAGTTGACGATGGCTCAAGCGATAACACAAGGCGAGAAGCAGGAAGTAACGGTGCCACTGTTATATATCATAGAAAAAATAGAGGAGTTGGAGCGGCTATAAGAACAGGCATCGATTATGCCTTAAAGAAGAAATTTGATATTGTAGTAATAATGGGAGGAGATAATCAAGATAATCCTGAAGAGATTAGGCGTTTGCTTTATCCGATATTACACGACCATTTTGATTTTGTACAAGGCTCACGCTATATGGCGGGTGGCGAAAGAGTAAATATCCCGCTATCTCGTTGGATTACAACCGGTATATATTCGCTTTTATTTAAGATTTTAGTAAGATTCCCTATATCCGATGGAACCAACGGTTTTCGTGCCCTTAGGCTAAATATATTTGATAATCACAACATAAATATCTGGCAGAGTTGGTTGGATCATTATGAATTGGAACCATATCTTTTCTATAAAGTTATTAAGCTTAACTTAAAAGTAACAGAGGCACCGGTAACCAAAAATTATCCTCTCGGAGATGTTGGTTACACTAAAATGATTCCTTTCGTTGACTGGTGGAGCATTCTAAAACCCATTATTTTATTGAAACTAGGTATAAAGAAATAAAAATATAGATATTCTTTATGATAGCAATACGTGCCTTTAGTATTTGATGGAAACCGTAGATAAAAGAAGACAAAAAATATTTTTATCCGCCTTTGTAATTTTTTTCATTGCATTGTTGCCAAGATTATTTTTGGCTTTTTGTTCAAATGCAATACCTGCTTACGATGCCTCTGGATATGATAAATTAGCAATGAGCATTCTTCAAGGAAGAGGCTTAAGTAAAGGACGAGAACCGACTTCTTTTAGAGAGCCGCTATATCCATTTTTTTTGTCGAGCATTTATTATTTATTTGGGCATGATTATACAACGGTAAGAATTGTTCAATCGCTTTTGGGAAGTTTTATATGCGTTATCATTTTTTTAATTACCCACAGATTATTTGATTTAAAGACAGGTTTACTCGCTGGTCTAATTGCTTCTGTTAACCCCAGTTTTATTAAAATTACTGAATATCTTTTAAGCGAAAACTTATATACCTTTATACTTATCATTGCGGTACTTTTCCTTTTGCAATATGCCCAAGAGAAGAAAATCAAACATCTGTTTTTTGTGGGAGCTACTCTAGGGATAGCCGCGCTTACGCGTTCTATCATATTTCTCTTTCCGTTATTTATCATACTTTTTATAGGAAAAAACCTTGTCAGAGGGGATTACAAAGTTAAAAAACACATTCCTGTTATATGCGTATTGATATTCTCCTTTATTTTACCAATATTTCCCTGGACCTTAAGAAATCAGCGGATTTATCATAAATTTATTCCAATTGTAAGCCGGATAGGATTAGGATTATACTCTTCATATTTTCCGAAAGATGGTAAAATATTTGGTCTTACTGCTCAAGACGATGTTGTTCAGAAAGCAAATTTGTTCAAATCAGAAGCAGAACAAAATAATTTTTTGCTTAAGGAGACATTCAAATTTATTAAGAATAATCCCGTGAAGGTTTTGAGGCTCGAATTACTTAAGGTCTTATATTTTTGGAGCCCATTTGATTGGGAAATTATAGGTTATGGAATATATAATTTTATATATGGATTTATTATCCCGTTTTTTATATGCGGAATATTTATTACTTTTAAAAGATCAAAGGAATTATTGCCAGTTTACCTACCCATAATTTATTCTTTTTTAATTGCTTTGATAACCTATGGTTCACCAAGGTTGCGTTTGCCCATCGAGCCATTTTTAATAATTCTAGGGGCAGCTGCAATAAACCATTTATATAACAAGGCTATTCGAAAAAAGCTGTTTATTACTTCTGTATTAATTTTATTTAGTTTTAACTTCTTGTTTTTCATCTACTCTGAGAATTTAAAAATATTTACAAAATCCATTATTAAGTTTTTAGGATTATGGGGTTAGCCTTTTAATTTCTTAAATGAGAATTAGGAATTCTTCTAAGATAGTTATTTTATTATTTATATTATCAGCCATGGGTTTAGTACTCAGGGCACAAGGAGTTTCTTTTGGGTTACCCTATCTATATCATCATGACGAACGAGTGACAGTTGGAGTTGCAGTTAAATTCGGTTTGGGTGATTTGCATCCACATTATTTTTTTCATCCCAATTTACTACATTATTTGCTTTTTTCCTTATATGGAATATATTTCTTTATAGGCAAGATGCTCGGGATTTTTACCTCAGTTACAGACTTTAAAAATTTATTTTTTACTAATCCAACTGTTTTTTATTTAATCGGCAGAGTTACCGGGGCCATATTTGGAACAGCTACAATTCCTCTGCTTTATCTCCTGGGTAAGAGAATATACAATAAGTCCGTAGGTTTATTAGCTGCCTTTTTCCTTACCTTTACATTTTTGCATATAAGGAATTCCCACTATATTAGACATGATATTCCAGTAACATTTTTTATAGTTTTCGCCTATATTTTTATTTATCGGTTATTTGAAACAGGAAGGTTAAAAGATTATCTCCTAGCGGGTTTAGTTTCAGGATTAGCTGTTACTACAAATTGGAACGCAGGTATTCTTATTTTTAGTATTTTGGCCAGCCATATTCTTTGCCAATTTAAAAGAAATAAAGATATTAAAAAGATATTCATAAAGAAAGAAATATTTTTGTGCTTTTTTATGGTTGCCATAGGGATCTTTATAGGTACACCATATTTATTTTTAGATTTTCGCTCAACGATACCAGACTTTATGCATCTTCTTAGGAGAGGAGAGATAATTAGTATCTCGAAAACGGCTGCTGCAAATAATGGATGGCTACTTTATCTTACTCATTATCTAAAGATTGGCATGGGAATTCCTATGCTTATTCTAGCAATCTTTGGTTTTTTTTATACGGCCATTAAACATAAGAAAGAAGATTTACTTTTGCTCACTTTTCCTTTAATCTATTATATTTTTATCGGTAGGCCTGCTTCTGTCTTTGGTGAATATATTATTCCTATAGCGCCTTTTCTATGTTTATTTGCTGCAAGATTTTTATGGAACATTATTTCAAGTTTTAATCTGAATCTCAAAATTAAAAATTTATTATTATTGATAGTTTTAATATCGATTATTTTTATCCCTACGCGCGATGCTATTTACCATAATTATTTGCTTCTTCAAAAAGATACACGCACCCTTGCTAAGGAATG
>JAGUXE010000103.1 GCA_020061995.1 Ignavibacteriales bacterium
AACTTCCCGGTTTGTTCCTATTCCTTCTAAACTTACTTCGTAGCCTAATTTATCGTAGCTGAACATATTGTTTTCATCAAACGTAACTTCGTCATATCTGCCCAATACATTGTTGGTTATTGCATCTACTAATTCTACTCCGAAGGTTATCGTTTTTCCGGTTTGAAGGTAGTTCATTGTACTTGCTGAGTCAATCATTCCGTATTGTACGCTGTAGAGTAACTGATTTGCATTATCAACACTCATTGTTTGGCTTTTCAGATATTCATTTATCAACGATAAATTTAATGATTTTACGCTATCAGGTATTTCTACAAAGTCTATATTATTTCCGTTTAACTTTATATCACCTATAGCATAGTAGAACTCTGCTCCTTCGTTATAGACTACTCCTTCTCTGCCCGAAGATATTGTCAAGAGATTTGGTTTATCTAATTCATAGGAATTGAGTCCATTACTTTTCTGAAAATAGTATGGCTGGTTTGTCCCACTTAATGATATTACATACATATCACTTAATGAACTTCCATTGGTTACTTGTACATCGTTACCGGAAATATTGTTTATGGTTTTTACTGTAATATTATTACTTATCTGGTCGATAAATTTGACACTACTCCCACTATTCTCGCTCCAGGCTACTGCATAGGCTGTTGAATGACGGTTGATGTTTGGTTTTCCTGTATTGTTTCCGAAAGACCAGAAATAGTTATAATCTGACGATTTGAATACAATCCTTGTTATTTCTGTTTCCTCACTGCTGTTTTGGTTCTCCCCTTTCGTTATTTTGCCAAATTCAGCTTCTTCTGCTTCATATCTTGTCCCTTGCCAGGTAATGCGCGAATAGTTATCATTCATTACCACTAACGATGGGTATCGGTTATACAAGTAGCCGCTTCCTGTTGAGAGGGTAACCGGAGAAATATTCGACAAACTATAATTACTACCAAGTGTTATATCGTCGTACTTAATTTGTTCGTTTTCTTGATAAGCCAAGTGGAATTTGTTCGAACTATTATTTTTCAATGCTGATACGACCGGATTGTCTTGATTATACTGACTACCGGAATATGTTCCGGAATTTTTATATGTAAAACAATAATAATCATTATTACATTCTGTAGTAAATCCGAGTGTTAACCAACGTAATTGTGAATAATCATTTACCGTCGCAACAACAAACAATACAGCATCACCATTTTCATTTATTGCAAGAGTCGGTTTTCTTAAATATTCATAATCATTCTCCAAAGCAAGCGGTGGAATATTTTCTTCTGAGACTTTAAGTGGAGCAACTTCATCTTCATAATAGTAATGATACGTTCTCAACCAATCGCCGTCAGGATCTTCGCGCTGTAAAACAAATCCGATTAGTATGTGTGTGAGTGCACCATTTACATAATAATCTATAACAGGATCAAATACATCCCAACTTGGATTTTGATTCTTAACATTTATTTCGTCATTTAATAGCCAGTTATCACCGTTATTATAACTTATTTCATAGAAAATGCTGCCATTACTTTCGTAAATACTGTGCATTCGTCCGTCAGGGGTTTTTATCACTTTGCGTTGATTGTTATTACTGTATGTTTCGTTATTATCTGTTAATTGAGTTCCCTTGTAGTTTGCTTTAACTAACGCATTGTTATTCTTAAATACTACAGCCTTCTGCTCAAACCCATAAGGAGGATTTTGTCCCTCTACATCATTCAATTCTGCATTAACAGTTGACCACCCTCTAAAATAAAATGTATGCGGTTTACCGGTATGAGTTATTGTTGCCGTAAAATTTTGTGGTACACGTACTGAATAGTAGGGTTGATTTGGGGTTAAATAATCTTGATCCAAGAAAACCCCTTTATAAATTGAACTGAGTGAAGGTATTAATGGTGATGCCACCTGTTCAAAAAAGGCGGAACTTCCCAAATTTCTATAGCCGTACGGTGGATCATCATAAGACTGATTGTTTTTTGTTAACCATGGGTCTTTGAAATAGATGCTTCCGAACTCTATCGCATCTGATTCTATTAAGCTGTTCCTTAAGGTAATATTTCCAACTGGAACATCTTTAAGTGCTTCAACTTCGTTTGGTAGATCAGTAACACTAAACGTATTATGGTTCTTATAATAATCAGTTTCTTTCCATTTATGAAACTTCAGTCCATTAGTTACATTTTCATCTGCTTGAAATGTTTCGTTGTCTCCATATCTAAAAAATAAATCAAGGTATGTGGGTTCCACTTCTGTATTCAATAAATATGGTTTAAACTCGCCATCCCACCATCTTTTAAGTTTACTCTGAACTGCAACTTTCTTGTATTTATTATGAACTACATTGGTGAGTATGTCTGCCAAGGTTTGCTGGTTAAATGCAGTACCGTAATTAGTACAAGGGATGCTACCAGAAGTACCGTCTGAATAACTAGCTGAATGAATACCAACGACCTTTCCTACGTAATCATCACCCTGAGAGACAATAACTGGTCCACCTGAGCAGCCAGGTGCCGTATCTGTTTTATAAACAATTTGGGACCAGTGTTCATTGTCCAGATCATAACCCTGATATATTTCATAAAAATCATCAATAGCTGATTGCTGTGTAAGATTTTTTGCCCCTGCTGCAGTTCCAAAACCAACAACTTCCATCTTTGCATTTGTACCAAAATCTGTGGAACTAAAGTTGGTTACAAATTCGAGTGAGGCTATATCTGATGGAAGTAACCCTGTTATTTGATTCCTGTACACCTCAAATATCCAATAATCTCTACCCCCCTTAATACCGAACCAATAATCTTCAATGAGATTTACCTCATAGATATCCGTTGGTTCAGATCTCTCCATATCACCATAAGTTGAAGAAGGCTTAACATTAAACTCAACTTCAAATCGGACAGCATTTTCTTCCTCAGCTTTAGTTTTAACATGTCCGGCAGAAACTAACATCCCATTATTGAGCACAAAGGCTGTTCCAGTATATACCACTCTATCATTAATGTCTATCCCAAGTAGTCTTCCAACTGCAGCGTTATAGCTGGGTTCTCTTTCATCAGTACCGCATATAATGTTAATATTATCGACACCTAACCCTCCGGGTTTGAACTGGGGAAAACTAATACTACTATATAGTAATAGTGATACCCACACAAATAGTTTTAGACTTGAGAAAATAATTCGGGTTTTCATAAATGCTCCTGCATTTTAGTTTTTTGGGAGCGGTATTGTTATATTTAAAACGAAAAGAATAGAAATTTTACATGTGTAGGGCACTACATTGCAAACCAGTTCTATTTCTTTTCATTTTTTATTTGCTCAGGTGCCGCTATCACCTGAGCATTTTTTTATTTTCTGCCAATCATGATAACCGCATATTCATTCTCCCAACCAACCGCGACTATCATATTCTCTTTTATATCCACTGCTGTGTAATTTCCCCTATCCAGATAAGTTTCAGTAATTACGCTTCGCCAGCTTACTCCGTTATAAAATAATATTTCACCAAGCGCCCCTACTCCTACTATTCTGTTAACTCCTAATCCGGTTATTCCTTTTAAATAATAGTTTCTTGTCCTTTGCTCAAGTTTCCAATGTGTTTGATCTTTGTAACTTTTCCATATCCCTACTCCAGCAACATAATACTTTCGATGTCCGTCATACCATATCCCCGACATATAGGATGACATATCTGCTATGGGTAGTTTTTCTATATTCTGATTTTTTATTCTTAAAATATCAAGATCGAAACTTCCCAACACATTTGCAGCTACACAAAGAATTTCTCCGTTATCTCCGTGTATATCATTTATGTTTAATGTGGTTCCGCTTGTAAGCTTTGTCCAATTGCTTCCGTTATAGTGAACTATTTCACCCATATTGCCTACAGCATATATGTCATTACTACTACTTCCCCAGAGTTTAACTAAAGAACCGATTAATAAAGGAAATATTTCGCAATAATTTTTATAGTTTATCCCGTCAAAGTGTAATACAGTTCCTCCACGTGTAAACCAAATATCATTAGCATTAAATGTATGCAGTGCATAGATAGGGGGATTGAGAACCGCTCCACAACCTGCAAATGGTATTCTCTTCAATTCCCATTTAACTCCATCCCAATGAGCAGCATTATAAATTTTGGGGTCATAATTTCCGAGAGAATCATTTACACGAATTTCCCCAACTGCCCAAATATTATTTTCATCAATAATAGCTACATCATAAAGAAGACTTGAAGACAGCCCGTTTCCAAACTGAAATTTCTCCCATGTATAAATAGAGCTTGTTGTATCAAGAGTACTTACTTGGACCGTGTCACTTCTTCTTTTCCCTTCTTTATCGGTTAAATAGAGAGTAATTGTTTTGCCGGGGGATAAGCTA